>NZ_CP014301.1:0-302307 GCF_001562255.1 Bosea sp. PAMC 26642
ATCAACAAGGGCGGCTGGTCGACCGGCTACACCGGCCAGTCTCCCGAGCGCCTGAAGCTGCACATGGCCAACCAGGACAAGTTCGACCTGGTCAGCCTGCGCGGCGCCAAGGGCTCGCCCGTCGAGAACGACTTCTATGGCCTGCCCTGGCCGTGCTGGGGCACGCCGGAGATGAAGCATCCCGGCACCCATATCCTCTACAATACCTCGCTGGAGGCCAATAACGGCGGCGGCACCTTCCGCCCGCGCTTCGGCCTCACCCGCGAGGAGACGCGTCCCGACGGGACGAAGGTCAACGTCACCCTGCTCGCCGAGAACGGCTCCTATTCTCTGAACTCGGACATCAAGGACGGCTATCCCGAGTTCACCATGGGCGTGCTGAAGAAGCTCGGCTGGGACAATGACCTGACGCCGGCCGAGATCGCCACCATCGCCTGGATCGGCGGCAACGCCATAGATTCGGTGAACTGGGCCAACGACCTCTCGGGCGGCATCCAGCGCGTCGCGCTCGCCCATGGCTGCGTGCCCTATGGCAACGGCAAGGCTCGCGCCAATGCCTGGAACCTGCCCGACCCCGTCCCGACGCATCGCGAGCCGATCTACTCGCCGCGCGTCGATCTCGTCGCCAAATGGCCGGCGCGCCCCGACGAGCGCACCTTGCGCATCCCCAACCTGCACACCTCGGTCCAGAAGGCCGCGGTCGAGAAGGGCATCGCCAAGTCGTTCCCGATCGTCCTCACCTCCGGCCGCCTCGTCGAGTACGAGGGCGGCGGCGAGGAGACGCGCTCGAACAAGTGGCTGGCCGAACTGCAGCAGGACATGTTCGTCGAGATCAATCCGTCCGACGCGACCGAGCGCGGCATCAAGGATGGCGCCTTCGTCTGGGTCTCGGGGCCCGAGAACAACTCGAAGGCCAGGGTCAAGGCGCTCGTCACCGAGCGTGTCGGCAAGGGCGTCGCCTTCATGCCCTTCCACTTCGGCGGCTTCTACCAGGGCGTCGACCAGCGCGGGAACTACCCCAAGGGGCTGGATCCGATCGTGCTCGGCGAATCCGTCAACACCCTGACCACCTATGGCTACGACCCCGTGACCGCCATGCATGAAGGCAAGGTCACGCTTTGCCAGATCGCCTCGGCGTGAAGAGGAACTGACAATGGCCCGAATGAAATTCCTCTGCGACGCCGACCGCTGCATCGAATGCAACGCCTGCGTCACCGCCTGCAAGAACGAGAACGAGGTGCCCTGGGGCATCAACCGCCGCCGTGTCGTCACCATCAACGACGGCAAGCCCGGCGAGCGCTCGGTCTCGATGGCCTGCATGCATTGCACGGATGCGCCCTGCATGGCGGTCTGCCCGGTCGACTGCTTCTACAACACCGCCGACGGCGTGGTCCTGCACAACAAGGATCTCTGCATCGGCTGCGGTTACTGCTTCTACGCCTGCCCGTTCGGCGCGCCGCAATATCCCAAGGTCGGCAACTTCGGTTCGCGCGGCAAGATGGACAAGTGCACCTATTGCTCGGGTGGGCCCGAAGTCGATCTCTCGCCGGCCGAATTCCAGAAATACGGCTCCAATCGTTTGGCGGAGGGCAAGCTGCCGCTCTGCGCCGAAATGTGCTCGACCAAGTCGCTGCTCGCCGGCGACGGCGAGATCATCGCCCAGATATACAAGGAGCGGGTGGTCAAGCGCGGCTACGGCTCGGGCGCCTGGGGCTGGCAGACCGCCTACAAGGAAACGATTGCGATCTGATGATCGGACTGTGTGCAAACACACCGCCGTCATCCCGGCCGAAGCGAAGCGGAGCGCCGGGATCCATCATAAGGCGATGTCGGAACTCGAGGATGGATCCCGGATCTGCGCGGCTTCGCCGCTTGTCCGTGATGACGGAGAGGGAACTGGACCGATGACTGCGCAACACCGTTCAGCCCAGCAGATCGCGCTCTCGCGAGAGGATTGTTTTATGCGTCTTGGCGCTCACCTTCGTGTCCTTGCCCTGGGCCTGATGCTGGCCTTCGCGGCGTCGTTCGCCGCGCCCGTATCCGCCCAGCAGGTCAACCCGACGGCCGATTCGGTCCGGGAACAGCAGTTCCTCGACGCATTGAAGGGCAACAAGGACGCCGAGCTGACAGGCCGCATCACCATCCCCGATGGCAAGGCCGCGACGCTGGAGCGTCCCGCCGGGCGCGAATGGCGCGAATTCCACCAGGGCACGATGGTCCGTGTCGGCGCCATCGCGGTGCTCGGCACGCTCCTGCTGCTGGCGCTGTTCTACATGATCCGCGGCCGTATCAGGATCGAGGCCGGCCGTTCGGGCCGCACGCTGACGCGCTTCAACGCCTTCGAGCGCTTCATGCACTGGCTGACGGCCGCCTGCTTCATCGTGCTGGCGCTGTCGGGTTTGAACGTCACCTTCGGCAAGCTCGTGTTGCTGCCGCTCATCGGGCCGCAGGCCTTCACCAACATCTCGGTCGTGGCGAAATGGGCGCATAACTATCTCGCCTGGCCTTTCATGCTCGGCATCGCGCTGATGTTCCTGGTCTGGATCAAGGACAACATCCCCAATATGGGGGATGTTCGCTGGTTCGCGGCCGGCGGCGGCATCGTCGGCAAGGGCCATCCGCCGGCGAAACGCTTCAACGGCGGCCAGAAGATCGTGTTCTGGACGGTCGTGGTCGGCGGCACGGCGCTGTCGGTCTCCGGCTTCAACCTGCTCTTCCCGGCACTGGCCGGGGGCGTGCTGAACCTGCAGTTCTGGAACGTCGTCCACGGCATCGTCGCGGTGCTGATGGTCGCGGCGATCTTCGCCCACATCTATATCGGCACCATCGGCATGGAGGGTGCCTTCGACGCGATGGGCTCCGGCGAGGTCGATCTCAACTGGGCCAGGGAGCATCACTCGCTCTGGGTCGAGGAGGAGATGCAGAAGGGCCATGTGCATGGCGGCCCGAAGCTGCAGCCGGCGGAGTGAGACCAGCGACATCGCTTCGGCTTGACCGATGCCCCCGAACTGAAAGATGACATCCGGGCGCCTTGGCGCCCGGTTTTGTTTTCAGGCGAAGGCTTCCGATGCGCGTGATCGGTCTGGCGGGATGGAGCGGCGCGGGCAAGACGACGCTTCTGGCACGGCTGATTCCCGAACTGGCCAAACGTGGAATCTCGGTTTCGACGCTGAAGCACGCCCACCACGCCTTCGATCTCGATACGCCCGGCAAGGATTCCCACACCCATCGCCTGGCCGGCGCACGTGAGGTCCTGATCTCGTCGGAGCGGCGCTGGGCCCTGATGCACGAACTGCGCGACGCGCCGGAAGCGGCACTTCCGGATCTGCTGCGAAGGCTTTCGCCGGTCGATCTCGTCATCGTCGAAGGCTTCAAGCGCGCCCCGCACGTCAAGATCGAGGTCTATCGCACGGCAAACGGCAAGCCGCCGCTGCATCCCGACGACCCGGCCATCGTCGCGGTCGCCAGCGATTGCGCCTTTCCAAATGCGGGGCGGCCCGTGGTCGCCCTCGATGATGTCGCGGCGATCGCCGATATCGCGCTCGCGGCGGCTGAGCCGCTTGCCGACGTGCTGGCGCGAGGCTGAGAACGTCATGGCGCAGCTCAGCAAAGACGACGAGGTGTTCGGGGCGCTGATACGCGTCGAGGAGGCGACCGCCCGCGCCGCCGCGTTGGTCGCCGCCGTCGCGGAAACGGAGATCGTGACGCTGGCGCAGGCCGACGGGCGCGTCCTAGCCGAAGACGTGGTCGCGGGGCTCGATCTGCCGCCCTTCGCCAACTCGGCGGTCGATGGCTATGCCGTACGATTCGAGGATCTATCGGTCACGGGCGAGACGCGGCTGCCGCTGTCCGGCCGTGTCGCGGCAGGGACCGACGCGGCCGGCACCTTGGCCGAAGGCGTGGCGGTCCGGGTCTTCACCGGAGCGCCGATGCCGCCTCTGGCCGACACGGTCTTCATGCAGGAGGATGTCCTGCTCGACGGCGGCTTCGTCGTGCTGCCTCAGGGCCTGAAGCGCGGCGCCAATGCCCGCCCGGCCGGCGAGGACATCGCGAGCGGCGAGACGGCCTTGAAAGCCGGCCGGCGCCTGCGCCCGCAGGATGTCGCAGCCCTAGCCGCGCTCGGGCTGACGCGGGCAACCGTGCGCCGCAGGCCCCGCGTCGCCATCTTCTCCACCGGCGACGAACTGACCGAGCCCGGCATACCGCTCGCACCGGCGGCGATCTACGACGCCAACCGCACTCTGCTCGCCGCCCTGGTCGCGCGCGCAGGCGCCGAGGTGGTCGATCTCGGCATCCTGCGCGACGAGCCGGTCAGCCTGGCAGCGCGGCTGACCGAAGCCGCCGCCTCCTGCGACCTGATCCTCACCTCCGGCGGCGTCTCGACCGGCGAGGAGGACCACGTCAAGGCCGCCGTCGAAAGCGCCGGCTCGCTGGTGTTCTGGCGCATCGGCATCAAGCCCGGCCGCCCGGTCGCGGTGGGTGTCATCGCCGGCACGCCCTTCGTCGGCCTGCCGGGAAACCCGGTCGCGGTCTTCGTCACCTTCGCCTTCGTCGCACGTCCGCTGATCGCGCGCTTGGCCGGTGCCGATTTCACTCCGCCGCTCGGTCTGCCGGTGCGGCTCGGCTTCCCCTATCGCAAGAAGGAAGGGCGCCGCGAATATGTCCGCGTCTCGCTGACTTTGGGAGAGGACGGCGTCATGGTTGCAACCAAGCATCCGCGCGATGGCGCGGGCGTCCTGACCTCGCTGACGCAGACCGATGGGCTGGTCGAATTGCCCGACGACTGGACGAGCATCACGGAGGGCACGCTGGCGCCGTTCTACCCCTATGCCGCCTTGATCGGCTGACCGCCCGGCCTCAATCGCGGCGGAACACGACGCTTGCGAGCCAGCCGAGAAAAAGAGCCAGCACCGCCGTTGCCAGCCCGTACAGGAAAGGTCGGTCATGGGCGCCGCTCGCCAGCCCCTGCTCGATCCCCGTCTTGACCACCTCGAAATTCGTCGTCTGGCGCGCCAACGTGGCGCTGCCCGCAAAGAGCACGATCTCGATTTCGTAGGGGCCGGTCGGCGCGGTCGCTGGCACCACGATCGGCGCGCTGAACAGCGTGTTGGAGAGGAAGGTGACGCCGCGCTCGTCCTGGGTATAGAGCCCCTTGTCCTCGAGAATGCGGATCATGCCCTCGCGGAACCGGGCGTTGATGGGGTCGAGATCGAGGAACGGGTTGTCCGAGCGCTGCGCGTTGGCGAGGCCGATCTTGTCCCGTTGCGCCCGTTCCGGGCTCATGATCTCCTTCAGCGGTCGGTTGCTCAGGACGGAGAGGAAGACCGAGTTTTCGCCGAAGCGGCGCTGCGTCCGGTTGATCCAGACCGGTCCCAGCCGCTCCTTTTCGCGCACCAGCAGCATCCGCCGGGGCCCGCGGACCGTCACCACGATATCGTAGGGGTCGCCGCGCGCCACGGTCCGGCCGTCGCGTTCGACTAGGCCGAACACGGTGAGCTGGTCGCCGGTGTAGTTCGACGAGATCTGGATCCGGTGGCTCGACATCGCCGCAACCAGCGTCTCGGCGCGGGCCGCCGTCGCGGACCAGACCATGAGCGCCAGCGTCGCCAGCAGGATCAGGGGGCGCATCATCGTGCGCTCTCCGGCAGCACGACCGAAAAGGGCTCGCTCGGCGGAATGACGAGTTCGATGGCGAACCGCAGGCCGACCGAGAGGATCAGCAGCGCCAGCAGCAGCCGGAAGGAATCGACATTGAGGTTGCGCGACGCCTGCCCGCCGAACTGGGCGCCGATGACGCCGCCGATCAGCAGCAAAGCTGCGAGGATCAGGTCGACGGACTGGTTGGTCATCGCGTGCAGCATGGTGGCCCCGGTCATCGTCACCAGGATCTGGAACAGCGACGTTCCGACCACCACGGCCGGCGGTACGCGGAAGAAATAGATCAGCGCCGGCACCAGGATGAAGCCGCCGCCGACACCGAGCACCGCGCCGATGAAGCCGATCACGACGGCCAGCGCCGCGATCGGGATCACGCTGGCATAGAGCTGCGAACGGTAGAAGCGCATGCGCAGAGGCAGCCCCATCCACCACGGATGCGTCCCGGCCAGGCGCCGACGCCGGCGCGGTTTTCCCGCCCGGACCTGCATCATCGCCCGTATCGCATCGTAGAGCATCAGCCCGCCGATGATGGTGAAGAGCGTGACATAGGACAGGGTGATGACGAGTTCGAGCTGGCCGAGGCGCCGCATCGAATTGAAGAACAGCACGCCGAATACGGTACCGACGATACCCCCGCCGACGAGCACGCCGCCGAGCTTGAAGTCGAGCGAGCGCCGCCGCCAATAGGTCAGGACGCCGTTCATCGAGGAGCCGGCCACCTGGGCCGCGACGGTGGCGACGGCGACCGCCGGAGGAATGTCGAGGAAGATCAGCAATGGGGTCAGCAAAAAGCCGCCGCCGACGCCGAACAGGCCCGAGATGAAACCGACCGCGCCGCTGAGGCCCAGCACCAGGAGGATGCTGATCGGAAGTTCGGCGATCGGGAGGTAGATCTGCACCTTGGTCCTCGCGGTCCGACGCGTCCTTGGCTCGCAGCCCGACATCGGCTCGCCCCGGACTACACCAATCCGGTTAGGCAAATCCTTATCGCGGCGAAACAGGTGGTCGCATTCGGCAATGCGGCTGGACGCCGCAGGTCCTCACTGACGCCGCAACGCGTCCAAACCATGACGGATCGATGAAGAACGGTGCGACAGGGCGGCTTCTACGATGCCGTCAGCTGCGTGCCGGCTTGGCCGCCTTTTTGTCGGCGGCGCCCGGCGCCTCGTCCCAACCCTTGGCGGGAGCGGCCACTTCGTTGCCGACCGCATCGAGGGCTTTCGGCCTCCAGTTGCTCGTCGCGAGCTTGGCGCTGGCGAGATCGGTCGGCGATAGGCGCTGGGCGACCTCGTCGCGCTTGCGCCCCGCATCCTCATCGCCCTGGCCGGCGGCAATGGCGAACCAGAGATAGGATTGCCCGAGATCGGCCGGCGCGCCCAGGCCGCGGCCAAGCAGGATGGCGAGATTGTACTGGCTGTCGCGCACGCCGAGCTCAGCCGCACGACGGAACCACTCCGTCGCAGTAGCATAGTCAGGCTTGCCGGAAACGCCTTCGGCATGGAGGACGGCGAGGTTGTGCATCGCCTTGGCGTTGCCGCGCTCGGCGGCACGCGTGTACCAGACCCGCGCCAGCGAGACGTCCTTGGTGGTGCCGATGCCCTTCTCGAACATGTTGCCGAGGCGGAACTGTGCCGGGGCGAGACCGGCGACCGCGGCGCGCTCGAAAAGCCGCATGGCGAGCTTGGGGTCGCGCGCAGCGCCGGGGCTGTCGGCGGCCCGGCTGGCGAGTTCGTAGACGGCCCGTGCGTCGCCCGACAGCGCGGCCTTGCGCAGGCCGGTGCTGCCGAGGCCGGCCGGCAGGTCGTCGATGCCCGTGACGGCCTGGGCCGGTTCGGCGCCAGCCATGGGCGGCAGCGCCGCAAGACTCGTTGGGGAGGCCGTCGAACCGGTTATGTCGGGCAGAACCATGGCCGCCTGGGCCGGACCCGCGATCGCGAGCGACGGCGCCGAAGGCAGCGAGGACGACTGATCCTTGGCCGGAGCCTCAGGCGCGGGTGCTTCCGGGGCGGCGGGTGCAGGGGCCTGGACCGGGCTGCTGCCGGTCGGCGTCTGGCTGCCCTTGATCGCATTCGTGACGACATGGGCCGTTCCCATCGCCAGGACGATCGCGGCGATCGCGAGCAGCAGCGGGCGCCTGCGCTTCTCCATGATCTCCTTCAGCCGGCTGCCGCTCTTGCCGGCTTCGGGGCTGGAAGCCGGTGAGCTGGCGGCGGCCTCGGTGGCGGCCTTTGCCGAGCGGCGAGCCGCCGCGATCAGGTTCTGGCGGATCGACTGCTGGTCATGGCCCGGTGTCGCGAGACTCTCGGCGCGCGGCCTGCCGGAGCCGGGCTCGAGCGGCATGTCGAGCTGGCCCGGCAGCGGGCCGGTTTCGGTCCGGGCGCGCCGCTCGACGACGATGCGGTCGTCGGGCGCGGCGCTCGCGGGCATCGTGGGCTCTGCGGCGATCCGCTCGGGAATGATGGCGGCCGGCATGACGGCGGGGCGGCTCTGGGCGGCGCGCGGGGGCATCGGCGGTGCGACGGGGGCGCCACGACGCTCTGCGGCGAGCTCGGTCTCGAGGCTCGCCAGCCGCGAGATCACGGTCTCCAGCGTCTGGTGGACCGCAACGATCGCGTCCTGCGTTTCGCGTCCCGACGAGGCATGGGTTTCGCGCAGCCCCGATACCAGCGTGCTCAGCTCGGCAAAGCCGGTTGCGGGCCCGTTCCGGTCGGAAACGCCCACGACGGCGGCCCGGGCCGCCCGCTCGGCGGCGGCCGTGGTGTCTTCCCGCAGGGTCTGCAGATGCACCACGAGATCGCGCAGCGTCCGTTCCATGCCGCTCTCGGCCGAGCGCGTCGCGACGGCCTCGTCGAGACGGTTCGCCAGCCCGGAGATCTGCTGTTCCAGCGCATCGAAGGAATCGGATTCGGCGCCGGGCTTGCCGGCATCGTCGATCTTTTCGGCGAGCTTGCGCAGCATCTCCTCGACTGGGCGGAGATCGACCTTGGCGACCTGGACCTTGCCGTTCTCGTTGACCAGTTGGGCCAGGTTGCTGGAGGCGGCGAGCGCCTCTATACGGCCCGCCAGCGCGTCGATCTTGCCTTCGATATCCCCGGGCTGGCGGCTTGCCAGCGCGTCGAGCTTTCCGACCAGGGTTTCGATGCGCTGGTTCAACGCCCCCGATACGGTCCGTCCCGATGAATCCATGTCGGCGAGGCGCGCGACGAGCTGATCGGCCTGGGCGCTCAGGGTTTCTGGCCGCATCAGCGGCAGCGCTTCGACCTTGTCGGCAAGCGCTTCGATCTGGCGTGAAAGCTGGGTCAGCGGCACCGCGTCGAGGTTGCGGTCCCGTGAACGGTCCGAGAGAATCGCCTCCCGCACATCCTCGATCGCAAGCGCCAGATTGCGCATCTCGCGTCCGTCGGGCTGGCCTTCGCGCAGTCGGCCTATCTCGGACGACAGCGTCGAGACCTGCTGCGCCAGATCCTCGAACCTGCCTTCGCCGGACTGCGACGCCAGCATGTCGCGCAATTCGCCGAGGTCGCGCAGTACCGGCGCGAGCATCTCCCGGTTGCCGTCGCGGGCGATCAGGGCATCCACCTTGGCCGCCAGATGCGCGATTTCGAGCTCGAAGCGCTGGTAGCTTTCGGCTGGACGATCCTGGGACAGTCGCGAGAGGTCCGTTTCGATCCTGGCGAGCGGCTGCAGGACTGGCTCCAGCCGTTCGCGACGGTCGAGCCTGTCCAGTTTCGCGCCGAGATCGGCGATCATGCTCTCGATAGGGTTGGCCTGAGCGGCAGGCGTCGTCGGCGGGCTGGCGGGCGCAATCCTGGCACTGAGACTGCGCAGATCCTGCCGCAGGGCCGCGATCCGGCTCTCCGGTACGGACTGCTGCGCCGGCATCGCCTCTTCATCTGTGTCGAGGATGCGCTGGCGTGTGCGGATGTCGGTGACGGCGGCAGCCAGGCCGCCGCGATGCAGGACCGGGCGCGCCGCCTGGAGGGGCTGGCGCTCGACCTCGGCGGTCTTGCCCACCTCGGCCGTCTTGCGCTCGATATCGACCAGCCGTTCGCCCATCGTTTTGATCGCGTCGGCGATCACGGTCGTGGCACGCTCCTGCCGTTCGGCGGCGGCGCGCTCGCCCGAGACGATGCGGGTCTCGGTCTTCTCGATCCAGCGTGCGATCGAATCGAGTGCGTTGGCGGTCCGCTGACTGGATTCGCTCGTCAGCTTCTCGGCGGCCGCGGCCTGGCTGATCACGGCGTCGATCTGGCCGCGCGACAGGTCGGGTGTGACGTTCTTGGGCGGGCTTGCCGGCGCGGTGTCCATCTGGCCTTGCGACAGCCTGGCGAGACGTTCGGAGAGCGCGGCGATGTCGAGCTGCTCGGGCATGGCGGCTGGTTCAGGCGCAATCTCGTCGGACTCGACGCGGATCTTGTGATCGAGCCATTCCCCGAGCGTCATTCCGGCGCGTCGCGCCGCTGCCTTCGCGGCGTCGCGGGTGCGTGGATCGACGCCCTTGACGCTCCAGGGCAAGCTTGTGGCCATGTTCCGCTCGCCTACGGGGCTTAGTGTCACGGGGAGACGCAGACCCCTGCCGCCGCTGTCTCCCTTCGCGAATTCGGCGGTCATGAAGATAACGTTGATCGCCATGACCGGCTGATGCGCAAGGCCGACTTTTTGGCGGCCATGGTAAACAGGCCGTTAACATCTCGGGCGCCGAGGTTAATTTTTTACGAATTTCCTCAATGGACCAGTGCCGATAGGCGGCTAGGTAACGGTAACTTGGCCGGCCGACTGCCAGATTACCTTACGCTAGGAGATGAGGCCCCCTATCTGCGGTCATCATGATGCGGCGGCAAGCTGCACAATCATCCCTTCCATTGATCCGAGGTCACAATGTCACGCCATAGCTTTGCGCTGGCGGCTACATCGATTCCCGATGGCCGCATCTCCCATCCGCCCCAGTCGGACGAGGCGGCCGGGGGCTTCACCATCAGCGATCTGGCGCGCGATTTCGGCGTCACCTTGCGCACCTTGCGCTTCTACGAGTCGCGCGGCCTGCTCGCCCCGGCCCGCTCGGGCATGACCCGGATCTATTCAGGCCGCGATCGCGCGCGGCTGGCCTTGATCCTGAAGGGCAAGCAGCTCGGCTTCACCCTTGTCGAGATTCGCGCCATGCTAGCCAACGAAGAGAAAAAGGGTGGCGAGGGCTCGGCCTCGGTCGGCGGACTCCAGCTCAGCCGTGAGCAGGTCGCCGAGCAGCTCGACCTGCTGCGCGCCCAGCGCAAGGAGATCGACGAGGCGATCGCCGAACTCGAGGCGACCCAGGCTCGTTCCTGAACATTGCACGGTCGAACGTGACACCGATTGCGTGAAGCCCCGGGCTTTGTCCGGGGTTTTTTGCTGTCATGCTGTCGTGATCGCTGCCAGCGAGTTTCGCGCTATCGCGCGGCGACCACAAGTGAGAACCGGACGCGAGAGTGCCTCTTGCGAATGCTTCAAGATAGTTTATGTATGAACTATCTTGAAGTGGTGCCGCTGCGCGACGCTGCTTCGTGACGAGAGGGAGGATGCAATGCCGGTCTACAAGGCACCCGTCGAGGATACGCTGTTCCTGCTGAACGACGTCTTCAACATCGAGCGCTACAACAACCTGCCGGGCTTCGCCGATGCGACGCCCGATGTGGTCGAGGCCGTTCTCGGCGAAGGCGCCAAGCTCTGCGAGGAAGTGCTTCAGCCGCTGAACCACTCCGGCGACCAGGAAGGCTGCACCCGCAATGCCGATGGCAGCGTCACCACGCCGAAGGGCTTCAAGGCGGCGCACAAGGCCTATGCCGAGGGCGGCTGGATCGGGCTTGCCATGGACCCCGAATATGGCGGCCAGGGCCTGCCCTATACGCTGGGGGCCGTGATGAACGAGTTCGCCTCCGCGGCGAACATGGCCTTCGCGATGTATCCCGGACTGACCATGGGTGCGATCGCGGCGCTGTATGTCCACGGTTCCGACGCGCAGAAGCGCACCTATCTGCCGAAGATGATCGAGGGCGCCTGGTCGGGCACCATGAACCTGACCGAGCCGCATTGCGGCACAGATCTCGGCCTGATCAAGACCAAGGCCGTGCCGCAGCCCGATGGCTCCTATGCGATCACCGGAACCAAGATCTTCATCTCGGCCGGCGAGCAGGACATCACCGAGAACATCATCCACCTCGTGCTTGCTCGCATCGAGGGCGCGCCGGCCGGGGTGAAGGGCATCTCGCTTTTCGTCGTGCCGCGTAACGCTGTCGGCGAGGATGGTTCGGTCGGTGAGAACAACCACGTCTCCTGCGGCTCGATCGAGCACAAGATGGGCATTCACGGCAATTCGACCTGCGTCATGAACTATGACGGCGCGAAAGGCTGGCTCATCGGCACGGAGAACAAGGGCCTCAACGCCATGTTCGTGATGATGAACGAGGCCAGGCTCGGCGTCGCGATCCAGGGGCTGGCCCAGTCCGAGGTCGCCTACCAGAACGCCGTCGTCTACGCCAAGGACCGGATTCAGGGCCGTTCGCTGACGGGGCCGAAGAACCCCGAAAAAGCCGCCGACCCGATCATCGTCCATCCCGACGTCCGGCGCACGCTGATGTCGATCAAGGCCTTCAACGAGGCGGCGCGTGCTTTCGTGATCTGGAACGCGATCAAGTCCGATATTTCGCATCGTTCGGCCGATGCGGCCGAGCGTCAGGCGGCCGATGACCAGCTCGGCCTGATGACGCCAGTGCTCAAGGGCGTGCTCACCGATGTCGGGTTCGACAACGCGGTCAAGGCCCAGCAGATGTATGGCGGCCACGGCTACATCGCCGAATGGGGCATGGAGCAGTTCGTCCGCGATGCCCGCATCGCCATGATCTACGAGGGCGCCAATGGCGTGCAGGCGATGGACCTCGTCGGCCGCAAGCTCGGCCGCGACGGCGGCCGCGCCATCATGGCGTTCTTCAACGAGGTCGGCGGATTCCTGAAGGACAATGCCGAGGACGAGGCGCTGAAGCCCTTGCTCACGCCGCTGATGGTCTCGCTCGGCCATCTCCAGCAGGCCTCGATGTGGTTCATGAACAACGCGCTTGCCAAGCCCGACAATGCCGGCGCCGGCGCGACCGACTACATGCATCTCCTCGGCCTGGTCTCGCTTGGCTATATGTGGGCGAGGATGGCCAGGGTCGCGCAGGACAAGCTCAAGGCCGGCGCAAACGGCGCGACCGAGCGCATGAACACCAAGCTGGTCACGGCGCGGTTCTTCATGGAGCGGAGCCTGCCGGAGACGGCGGCGCATCTGGCGCGGATCATGGCGGGTTCCGACTCGACGATGGCGCTGAGCGCCGAGCAGTTCTGAAGCCTCGCGCGTCATGGTCGGGCTTCACCCGACCATCTCTCGCAGGACTTGCCCAGCCGAACACCTTGCAGAACCCGCTGGATGACGAGATGGTCGGGTCAAGCCCGACCATGACGTCCGGCACGAGAACAAGCCGCCCGCGAGCGGCCAGCCCGGGAGGCCCCTGATGGCAGACGCATTCATCTACGACCATGTCCGCACGCCGCGCGGCAAGGGCAAGGCCGACGGCTCGCTGCACGAGGTCACGGCGATCGAGCTCGGCACGCAGACGCTGCGCGCGATCAAGACCCGCAACCATCTCGACACGAAGCTGGTGGAGGACGTCGTCTTCGGCTGCGTCGATCCCGTAGGCGAGGCCGGTGCCGACATCGCCCGCACCGTTGCGCTGAAGGCCGGCTACGGCAAGGAGGTGCCCGGTATCCAGATCAACCGCTTCTGCGCCTCGGGGCTCGATGCCGTGAATCTCGCCGCGGCGCAGGTCATGTCCGGCCAGAAGGACATGGCGATCGGCGGTGGTGTCGAGAGCATGAGCCGTGTCGGCATGGGCGCCTCGGGCTTCGCCATCGCGGTCGACCCCTCTGTCGCCATCGATACCTACTTCATGCCCCAGGGCGTTTCGGCGGACCTCATCGCCACGAAATACGGCTTCTCGCGCGACGACGTCGATGCCTTCGCCGTGCGCTCCCACAAGCGCGCCCACGCCGCCTGGGAGGCCGGCCGCTTCAAGAACTCGGTGATCCCGGTCACCGACGTCAACGGCCTGATCCTGCTCGATCGCGATGAAACCATCCGCCCGGGCACCGACATGCAGGCGCTCGCCGCGCTCAAGGCCTCCTTCGCCCAGATGGGCGAGATGGGCGGCTTCGACGCGGTCGCGACCGCAGCCCACCCCGATGTCGAGTTCGTCAACCATGTCCACCACGCCGGCAATTCCTCGGGCATCGTCGACGGCGCCGCGGCTGTCCTCGTCGGCTCGAAGAAGGGCGGCAAGGCGGCGGGCCTCAAGCCCCGCGCGCGCATCCGCGCCTTCGCGACGATCGGCTCCGACCTCGCGCTGATGCTGACCGGCCCGGTCGACGTCACCGAACTCGTGCTGAAGAAGGCCGGCATGAAGAAAAAGGACATCGACCTGTTCGAGCTGAACGAGGCCTTCTCCTCGGTCGTGCTGCGCTACCAGCAGGCCTTCGACATCGACGACGAGATCCTGAACGTGAACGGCGGCGCCATCGCCATGGGCCACCCGCTCGGCGCCACCGGAGCGATGATTTTGGGCACTGTCCTCGACGAGCTGGAACGCACCGACAAGGAGATCGCGCTGGTAACCTTGTGCGTGGCGGCCGGCATGGGCGTCGCCACCATCATCGAACGGGTTTGAGGAGAACGACGATGAACCTCACCAATTTCCGCTTCGAGACCGACACCGACGGCATCGCGACCGCGACCTGGGACATGCCCGGCCGCTCGATGAACGTGATCACGCCCGAGCTGATGGCCGAACTCGACCAGATCATCGACGCGGTTTCCTCGGATGAGGCCATCAAGGGTTGCGTTTTCACCTCCGGCAAGGAGGCGTTTTCGGGAGGCGCCGACCTGACCATGCTCCAGGGCCTGCGCGATCTCTATGTGGGGCTGGCGAAGGAGAAGGGCGAGCAGGTCGCGATGCAGACCTTCTTCGACGAGAGCCGCAAGCTGTCGCTGCTCTACCGCAAGCTCGAGACCTGCGGCAAACCCTTCGCCGCCGCGATCCACGGCGTCTGCTTGGGCGGTGCGTTCGAACTCGCGCTCGCCTGCCAGTACCGCGTCGTCTCGGATGATGCCGCGACCCGCGTCGGCCTGCCCGAGATCAAGGTCGGCTTGTTTCCGGGAGCGGGTGGTACCCAGCGCGTCTCTCGCCTGATGCAGACCGGCGACGCGCTCCAGATGATGTTCAAGGGCGAGCAGGTGAAGGCGCTGCCTGCGCGCAACACCGGCCTCGTCCATGCCGTCGTGCCGCGCGACCAGCTCGTGGCGAACGCGAAGGAATGGCTCAAGGCCAATCCGCAGGCCAAGGCGCCTTGGGACGATCCGAAGTTCAAGCTGCCCTCGAACAAGGTCTATTCGCCTGCCGGTATGCAGATCTGGCCGCCGGCCAGCGCGATCTATCGCCGCGAGACCAACGACAATTATCCGGCCGCCCGCGCTATCCTGAGCGCCGTCTATGAGGGCCTGCAGCTGCCGATCGATCTCGCTTTGAAGGTCGAGAGCCGCTACTTCGCCAAAATCCTGCGGACGAAGGAGGCGGCATCGATGATCCGCTCGCTCTTCGTCTCGATGCAGGAACTCAACAAGGGCGCGCGCCGCCCGGCTGACGTGCCGCCCTCGAAGCTCAAGAAGGTCGGCGTCGTCGGCGCGGGCTTCATGGGCGCCGGGATCGCCTATGTCACCGCGCTGGCTGGCCTGGACGTCGTGCTGGTGGATCGCGACCAGGAAGCCGCCGACAAGGGCAAGGCCTATTCGCACAAGCTGGTCTCCGACCAGATCATGAAGGGCCGCGCCAAGACCGCCGACCGCGACGCCATCCTCGGCCGCATCACCGCGACCGCCGACTACGCCGCGCTGAAGGGCTGCGATCTCGTCGTCGAGGCGGTGTTCGAGGATCCCAAGGTCAAGGCCGAGGTCATCGCCAAGGTCGAGGCCGCGGTCGGGCCAAAGACCATTTTCGGTTCCAACACCTCGACGCTGCCGATCACCGGCCTCGCCACGACGAGCCAGCGGCCGCAGAACTTCATCGGCATCCATTTCTTCTCGCCGGTCGAGAAGATGCTGCTGGTCGAGGTCATCATGGCCAGGAAGACCGGCAAGAAGGCGCTGGCCATGGCGCTCGACTTCGTCCGCGCCATCAAGAAGACGCCGATCGTCGTCAACGACACCCGCGGCTTCTACGCCAATCGCTGCGTCGGCAACTACATCCGCGAAGGCCACCTCATGCTGATGGAGGGCGTGCCGCCGGCGATGATCGAGGCGGCCGGAAAGCAGGCCGGCATGCCGGTCGGCCCGCTCTCGCTCAACGACGAGGTCGCGGTCGATCTCGCTTTCAAGGTGCTGAAGGCGACCAAGGTCCAGCTCGGTGAGGGCGCGGTCGATCCGGCGCAGGAGAAGCTGCTTTCCGACATGGTCGAGAAGCACGGGCGGCTCGGCCGCAAGAACAAGAAGGGCTTCTACGACTATCCCGAAGCCGGCCCCAAGCGGCTCTGGCCGGGTCTGGCCGAGCTCGTCGGGAAGCGGCTGGAGCCCGAGCTGGTCGATATGGAGGAGTTGCAGCACCGCCTTCTGGTGACGCAGGCGCTCGAAGCCGCGCGCACTTATGAGGAGGGCGTCGTCACCGATCCGCGCGAGGCCGATGTCGGCTCGATCATCGGCTTCGGCTTCGCACCGTATTCAGGCGGCACGCTGAGCTACATCGACAATATGGGCGCTGCGGCCTTCGTGAAGCTGTGCGAGGTGCTGGCGAAGAAGCATGGCGAGCGCTTCAAGCCGAACAAGCAGCTCAAGCGCATGGCCAAGCTGGGTGAGAGCTACTACGCGACGGCGGCTGCGAAGGCGGCGGCCTGAGCCCGGCATGGCGATCCTGCCGATCGTCCGGTTCCCCGATCCGCGCCTGCGCGCGGTCGCGGCGCCGGTCGTGAGCTTCGACGCAGGGCTTCGGGCGCTCGCGACCGATCTGCTGGAGACGATGCGGGCTGCGCCCGGCATCGGTATCACGGCGCCGCATGTCGGCGTTCTCCAGCGCCTCGCCGTGCTGGAACTGTCGCCGGGCAAGGTGCGGACTTACGTCAACCCCGCCGTCATCTGGGCCTCGACGGAGACGATCCGTGGTCCCGAAGGCAGCGTCTCCATGCCCGGTGTCACCGAAGAGGTCGAGCGCTTCGCGAAGATCCGCGCGACCTATCAGGATCTCGACGGCGCCGAGCACACCGAGGAGGCCGACGGCATGCTCGCCATCTGCCACCAGCACGAGATCGACCAGCTCGACGGCATCTTCTGGCTTCAACGTCTGTCGCGGTTGAAGCGGGAGCGGCTGATCAGCCGCTACGGGAAGCTGCAGCGCAGTTAGTGAAGGGAAGCCGCGGTGCGGTTCACCGATAGCCAGCTTGTCCAACATCTGGTACAAGTGGTTGCATGAAAGTCGTGACCTACTCCCATCTGCGCGCCAACCTCGCCAAGATCATGGATCAGGCGGCGGACGATCATGATCCGGTGATCGTCACGCGATCGAACGGCAAGACAGCCGTGCTGATGTCGCTGGAGGATTTTGGCTCCTATGAGACGACGCGCTATCTAAACGCCAGCCCGGCGAATGCGAAGGCGCTCGAGGAGTCGATCGCCGAGTTGGATCGTGGTGAGGGTATTACCTTCGGCTCGATCGAGGAACTGGAAGCCTCGGTTGCGAATGCCTTGTCAGAGCGACAAGACGCTGCAGAATGAACGTCGTCTTGTCGCGCCGAGCTATGGCTGAGCTGGTCGCCCTGGCGGCTCATGAGCCGAAATCAGCTTTGAAGGCGCTGCAACTCATCGACGAATGTACGCGCACGCCCTTTACCGGCCGCGGCAAACCCGAACCGCTGAGGCATGACAAGGCAGGCTGGCGGTCCCGCCGTATCACCGACGAACACCGTCTGGTCTATCGCGTGATCGAGGACAGGCTCGAAATCGTCCAGTGCCGCTATCATTATTGACGGCGCGTTGATCAGCGCTGGACGAGTCCGGCGAGCACATATTCCGTCAACAGCTTCACCGGCAGCTTCCAGCCATCCGGCCGGTTGTAGTTTCCCGCCGTCACCACTGCAACGAGGCCAAGTGCTGGCACGATCGTCATGCGCTGTCCGCCATTGCCAATCGCGACGATCGTGCCCGCGCCGCTGCTCAACTGGCCGAGATACCATTGATAGCCATAGTCGAAGCCGTCCTCGATGCGGGCGCGTCGGGTGAAACTCGCCTTTAACCAAGCGGTAGAGACGATGCTCCTGCCGCCATGGCTGCCCTGATCGAGGACCAGCTGCCCGATCCGGGTAAGGTCGCGCGGGCGCATCCGCAGGCCCGACGCCGCCGATTCCCGGCCGTCGAAGCCCTTGATCCAGGCTGTTTCGGTGATGCCGAGCGGTCCGAACAACTTGGCCTTTGCAAAGTCGTTTAACGTTCCGCCGCTGCCCTTGGCGATCAGATGCCCGAGGAGGGCCGTCGCTCCGCCGCTATAGTTCCAGCTTTCGCCGGGTGGCTTGAGGATCGGCCGTTCAAGGATGAAGCGGTAGCGGTCCGGCGCGCGCTCCATCGCGATCTCGCTATTGCGTGGGTCGCTGTAGGGAATGCTGGACTCGTCCCAGTCGGCCCCCATCGTCATGGACAGGACATGGGCGATGGTGAGCTTGCGCCGGGCCGGGTCACCGGCCAGGTCGGCATAGTCCGGAAAGGCGTCGAGCAACGTGCTTTCTGGCGCAGGGACGAGCCCGTCTTCGAGCGCGATGCCGTAGAGCAGGCCGACGAGGCTTTTCGTCACCGAGCGAAGGTCGTGCAGTTCCGCGGCGTTGAAAGCGACGACGCCCCGTCCCGTACCCCATATTTCATCCGTACCGGGAAAGTAGTGTTCGAAGACGAGTTTGCCGTGCCGTGCAACGACGATCCCGTGCAGGCCCTTCAACTCGCCGGCGTCGAAAGCGCCGACGATCCGGTGCCCGGTGTCGGGTCGGAAACCTGCTTCCGCGAGAGACATCGTTTGCCAATCGGCGTGGACCTCTTGCCCGCCGGCGTTGAGAGGCAGCAGCGACGCTCCTGTCATGGCGAGAAAACCACGCCTATCCATCGCCGGCCCTTTTCCTACTCCGCCACCAACCGGATCACCCGCCTCAGCTTCCCGATCAGCTCGTCCACCTGGCTCTCCGTGATGATCAGTGGCGGCGAGAAGGCCAGCGTGTCGCCTGCAGTCCGGATCATCAGCCCTTCTTCGCGGAAGGCGCGGTCCATCGCCTCGTAGCCGCGCTTGCCGACCCCTTCCGCCCGCGGCGCCAGATCGACGGCGCCGACGAGGCCAAGCGTGCGGATATCCACCACGTTGGGTTCGCCCTTCAGGCTCATCACCGCATCGGCCCACATCGGCTCCATCGCGCGGACGCGCTCGAACAATCCCTCCTCGCGATAGATGTCGAGCGCCGCCAGCGAAGCCGCCGCCGCCAGCGGGTGGCCGGAATAGGTGTAGCCGTGGAACAGCTCGATGACGTTGTCGGGCCCGCCCATGAAAGCGTCATAGATGTGCTTGCGCACCAGCACGCCGCCCATCGGCACCGTCCCCGAGGTTACGCCCTTGGCGAAGGTGATCATGTCGGGGATGACGCCGTAACGCTCGGCGGCGAAGGCATAGCCGAGGCGGCCGAAGCCGGTGATGACCTCGTCGAAGATCAGCAGGATGCCGTGCTTGTCGCAGATCTCGCGCAGGCGCTTGAGATAGCCCTTCGGCGGCGGCAGCGCCCCGGTCGAACCGGCCATCGGCTCGACGATCACGGCGGCGATGGTCGAGGCGTCGTGCAGTGCGACGACGCGTTCGAGGTCGTCGGCGAAATGCGCGCCGTACTCCGGCTCGCCCTTGCTGAAGGCCTGCTTTTCGCGATCGTAGGTATGGGAGATATGGTCCGTGCCGGTCAGCAATCCGCCGAAGAACTTGCGGTTGTTGACCATTCCGCCGACCGAGATGCCGCCGAAGCCGACGCCGTGATAGCCGCGCTCGCGGCCGATCAGTCGGGTCTTCGAGCCCTTGCCCGAAACGTTCCAGTAGGCCAGCGCGATTTTCAGGGCCGAATCGGCAGCCTCCGAGCCGGAGCCGGCGAAGAAGACATGGTCGAGGTCGCCCGGCGCCAACGCCGCGATCCGTGCCGCGGCGGCGAACACCTTCGGGTGGCCGTACTGGAAGGAGGGCGCGAAGTCGAGTTCGCGCGCCTGCGCCTGGATCGCCTGGATGATCGGCTCGCGCGCGTGGCCGGCATTGCAGCACCAGAGACCGGCCGTGCCGTCCATCACCGGCTTGCCCTCCGGCGTGTAATAGAACATGCCCTCGGCGCGGGCGACCATGCGCGGATTCTGCTTGAAGGTGCGGTTGGCCGTGAACGGCATCCAGTAGGCTTCGAGGTCGTTGGGCGTCCCGAGCGGCTGGGGAGCGGATGTCATGCGCGGCGTTCCTGTCCGGTTAAGCGTCTCTCAACCTAACAGCACGGTCGGGGCTGTAAATCGCCGCCGCGTCGGGGCATCCCTGCGCCGCGCGAAAGCTGGCCCAACGCCGGTCGAAAAGATGACGCACCGTCGTTTCCGGCGTAGAATGCCTGAGGGGAGATATAAACTGGACCGCAGCCCGATGGTCGATGGCGGCGAAACCTCGGATGGGCCGAACGGCGGATCCGCGACGGCAATCCGCGCTGCGATGGACCGCATCCTCGCCTCCGATGCGTTGCGCGGCGCTCCACAGCTTTCCGCCTTCCTGAGCTTCATCGTCGAACGCGCTCTGGCCGGGCGCGGCGGCGAGCTGAAAGGCTATACGATTGCTGTCGAGGCTTTCGGCCGGGCGCCGGACTTCGACCCGCAGACCGATCCCATCGTCAGGGTAGAGGCCGGGCGCCTGCGCAAGGCGTTGGCGCTTTACTACGCCGGCGAGGGGGCCGACGATCCGGTCCGGATCACCATGCCGGTCGGCGCCTATGTTCCGGTCTTCCAGTCCGTCGTGCCTGCGGCCCCGGCCGAGCCCGAAGCGCCTCGCCATGAGCCGCAACCGGCTGCCGCCATCGAGTCTGCCGCGCCCGTCGCGGCCGCGTCTGCGGCGGCTCGGCCCGATTATGGGGCGCTCGCCGGGCGCGTTCTGCTGTGGGCCGCCTTGGGTCTCTTGGTCGGAGCGGCCATCTTCCTGGTCTGGCGCGACGCCAGGCAGGCGCTCGACGCGGTCAGGCTGAATGCGCCGGCGCAGAACGGGGCAGCTGCCGATGGCGATAGGGCCGAGACGGGCGCGGTAAACGCGTATCTGCCCGTGATCTCGGTCTCGTTCGGTGAGACGCCGTCGGATCCGGGGCTGGCGGATGTGGCGCGCACCTTCACGCGTCTGCTGGTCGATGCGCTCGCACGTTTCGACGACATGGTCTCGATCAAGGCGCCGGCGGATGCGAGCGAGGCCCAGGAGAAACCCGACTACACGTTCGAGATGAATCTCGACCGGGTAGGGGATAGCGTCGAAGGCTTCGGCCGCCTGAGTTTCGTCAGGGATGGGCGCATCGTCTGGACGACGTCGACGATGCGGAGCCTGGCCGGCGGGGCCGAGGACGGAGCATTGCAGGAACTCGCGCGCCGGCTCGCGATCAGGCTGGCGGAGCCTTTCGGGATCATTCACGCCGATTTCCGCCAAGCGGCGAACTCACCTGCCATGCGTTGCCTTTTCAAGGCGCTGAATGTCAGGCGCACCATGAAAGCCGACGATCATCTTGCGGCGAGAACCTGCCTCGAGGAAGTCGTCGAGAAGGATCCCGGCTTCCACCCGGCATGGTCGCAGCTCTCTCTCCTGATCCTCGACGAATACACCTTCGGCCTCAATCCGAAGTCCGGGATGCCGCTCGAACGGGCGATGGCCGCCGCAATGACGGCCGTGCGGCTTGCGCCCTCCAGCGCCCGGGCCCAGCAGGCGATGATGGACGTGCATTTTGCCCGCGGCGCGATCGAGGACGCGCTGAAGGCCGGCCAGGAGGCGACGGCCCGCAATCCCTACGACCCCGACATCATGGCCGATCTCGGCGCCCGCTACATCCAGCTCAACCGGCCTGCCGAGGGGCTGCCGCTGCTCGAACGCGCGATCGAGCTCAGCACCGGCAGGCCGTCCTGGTATGATTTCTTCGCCTTCGTCGGAGCGCATCTGCTGGGTGCCAGCAAGGTGGCCGAGGCACACGCGGCGATCCTGGTCGCCGATGAAAGTCCGCTCAGCCTGCTCGGGCGCTCCTTGCACGCTGCCGTGACGGGCGACGACGTCGGGGCCATGGCGGCGATGCGGCGGCTTGCCCAGATCGAGCCGCTCCTCGTGGTCGACAAGCGTCTGTTTTTGTCCCGGGCCGGGTTTTCGAGCGTCGTAATCGACCGGATCCTAGTCGATCTCGGTCCTGCGGCGGCCATCACGCCCTGAGCGGCGCCATCGCCGTCGATCCGTCATCGACGCAGTTGTCGTTTTCCGCGCCTGTAACGCCGATTCCCTTGGGTCGCCGTCATGCTCTATGGTTGCAGCTGAACTGTGATTCGCCGTTTTCGTCCCGATCAACCCGTGGTGCGATCGCTCACTTGGCCCCCATCAGCCTGACAGCTCTCCACCCCCTCGCCGGCGCCGTCACCGGCTTGTCGGCGGGCGCCGCGACGATGCTGCTTCTGCCGGGAACGCTCGGGAACGCGGTCGGGCTCCTGCTCGCCGGGGGCGGCATGATCGGTTCGGCGCTGGTGATCCAGCGGCGCAGCCTCGCCCAGCGCGAGCAGGTTTTCGCGGCGCTCGGCGAGGTCAAGGTCAAGCTCGCCGCCAATGCGATAAGGCTGGACGCGATGGTCCAGCGCGTCGATCAGATGCCGATGCGCGAGGCCGATGCCGTTCCGGCGCGTGCCGCGATCAACGAACTGACCGCCGAGGTCGGACTTCTGGGAGACCTGCTCCAGCAGGTCGCGACCACGCTGGCCGATCATGACGATCAGCTTGCCAACGCCCGGACGCAGCCTGCCCCCCTTCCGCCGGAGCCGGAGAGGCGAATTGCCATCGCTGCCCCTGTCCCCGTCATCGATCCGGAACGCGCCCGCCAGGCGAAAATCGACATGATGGAGGCCGAGCGGGCGAAGGCGGCCGATGCCGCCGCGCGTCGCGCGGCCGACGAGCGCGCGGGCGTGATCAGTGCGGCGCTGGCAGAGGGCAAGGTCGAGGTTCATCTCCAGCCGATCGTCGAACTGCCGCGTCGCCGCACCCGCGGCTACGAAGCGCTGGTGCGGCTGCGGCTCGATGAGACGACCCTGCTGCTCCCTGCGGAGTTTCTCGTCGTCGTCGAGGAGCGCGGCTTCGGCCCGACGCTCGACGCGCTGGTGTTGACGCGTGCGCTGGCGATCGCCCGCCATCTCGGCGCGAAGGAAGGCGGCCTTTTCGTCTCGTGCAATTTCAGCATGGCGACCTGGAACGCGTCGAAGGCGCTGGCGACGCTGCTGCGCATCCTCGACAAATATCGCGAACATGCCGGGCACCTCGTCATCGAGATGCCACAGCGGGTTTTCCGCACGCTCGATCCGACCAGCCTCGGCCTGCTTGGCGCGATGTCGGCGATCGGCGTGCGTTTCGCCCTCGATCAGGTCGCGGATATCAGATTCGATCCCGTGGCGCTGTTCGATCGCGGCATTCGCTTCGTCAAGGTGCCGGCCGCCCTGTTGCAGGCCGAGGCGGAAAAGGCCTCGAACGACATCGATGTCGGCGATCTCGCGGTTCTGCTGGCCCGGGGCTCCGTCACGCTGGTCGCCGAGAAGGTCGAGGACAACCCCACCGTCGCCGACATGATCGAACTCGGCGTCACCCACGCGCAGGGCCTGGTCTTCTCGCCGCCGCGTCCGGTGAAGCCCGATGTCTTCGCCGATCCGGTCCCGGCCCCGGCGCCGGCCGAAACACCCGCCCCGCGCCCGGCGGCGGAAATCCTTGGCTATCCGGCCGCCCTCCCGGTCGCGGCCAATGCCGCTCCGGACCCGGATGAGGCTAAACCCGAGCGCGTTTCATTCCGCTCGGTGCTGCGACGCGCCTGAAGCTCTGCCGCATCGCCGAGGACGATCCTGCGAGCGACCTTGTTGCAACGCGGTTCCCATGGCGGCCGCTCTGCTTTAGGTCCGTGTCTCCACGTCAAACGGAGTGAGTGCCTTGCCATCGACACCGCCCCCTTCCGTCACGACGGCCCTGACCGCCTTTTCGGAGATCGCATCGTCCTTCGATCTCTGCCTGTGCGACATCTGGGGCGTCGTCCACAACGGTGTTGCCGCTCATCCAGAAGCGATCGAGGCGCTTGTGGCCGTGCGAGAGCGCGGCACGACCGTCATCCTCGTGACCAATGCGCCGCGCCCGCGCTCAGCCATCGAGGTTCAACTCGATGGTTTGTCGGTTCCCAAAGCGGCCTATGACGGGATCGTCACCTCCGGCGACGTTTGCCGCGCCTTGATCCAGGCAAGGGCAGGACAGCCGGTCTACATGCTCGGGCCCGATCGCGACCTGCCTCTGCTCGCCGGGCTCGACGCGCCGCGGGTTGCGCCGGAGCAGGCGAGCTATGTGCTTTGCACCGGTCTGTTCGACGACGAAACCGAAACGGCGGAGACCTATGCCGAACTGCTTTCGGGCTTCGAGGCGCGAGGCCTCACGCTGATCTGCGCCAATCCCGATCTCGTCGTCGAGCGCGGGGGGGCGATCGTGCCTTGCGCCGGCTCCATCGCGCTCGCCTATGAGGAAATCGGCGGCGAGGCGGTCTATGCCGGCAAGCCGCATCCGCCGATCTACGAGGCCGCCCTCGCAATGGCGCAAGCCGAGCGGGGCGGGCCGATCACGCGCAAGCGCATCTGCGCCATCGGCGATGCGATCCGCACCGACATCGCTGGTGCAAACGCATTTGGGATCACGGGAATCATGGTGATGGCGGGCATCCACGCCCAGGACCTGCTCGCCGCCTCATGGGACGAACGCCATGGCTGGTTCTCACTGCAGGACCAGCGCCCGCATTACGCGCTGCCGCATCTGGTCTGGTGACGGGGCTCAGGCCTTTGAGGGCGTTGCAAGACGCGTTCCGGTGAGTCGGCTGGCGTGGCGTTCGAGAACCGGAGCGGAGCGGACTTCATGTCCGTGAGCACCGGAAGCGCAGAACGCCGCGTCAGATGGCCTCCGGAGTAGCGTTTGGCGATGGCCTCAAGCGGCGCAGACCGATTCGATCTTCGATTTCAGGGTCTGCGCGTTGAACGGCTTGACGATATAGTTGTTCACGCCGGCCTTCTTGGCGGCGATGACATTTTCCGTCTTCGACTCCGCCGTGACGATGATGAACGGCGTCTGGGACAGTGTCTGCTCCTCGCGCACGCGTTGCAGTAGCTCGAAGCCTGTCATCGGCTCCATGTTCCAGTCGGAAATCACCAGGCCGTATTTCTTGCCCCGCATCTTCGCGATGGCGCTCGTGCCGTCCGAGGCGTCATCGACGTTCTCGAAGCCGAGCTGCTTGAGCAGGTTGCGGATGATCCGCACCATCGTCTGATAGTCGTCGACCACCAGGATCGGCATGGACGGGTCGAGAGCCATTGTGGTGCTCCGGGATTGAAAGGCGTTGGCGCTGCCGAGAGGCCGGCGGGGGCGTCTTGATCGGCTGACCGATGGTCAAGCGTCTTAGCGGGCCCGTGTTTCAAAGCCGTTAATTGGATCGTAAAGTGACGCTACGTCATTTTGTTTTGTCCTTTGCGCTCCGCCGGGCCGGGCCTACGGGTCGTCACCAAAGTCCAATGGCCGAAGCGTTTCTCCTGTGACAGGGTCGCCTCACGCTAGACCGATCCGGCCTTTCCGCTGCCGGGCACATGCAGCCGAGTGCCATGAGCAGCACGCTCTACCATGTCCATGCCTTCGAGGATCTGGCGCTGGGCCAGAGCGAAAGCCTGATGCGCACGGTGATGGAGCGCGATGTCTCGCTGTTCGCGGACCTGTCAGGCGATGCCAATCCGATCCATCTTTGCGACCGCTACGCCGCCAACACCAAGTTCGGCCAGCGCATCGCTCATGGTATGCTGACGGCCAGCCTCGTCTCGGCGCTGCTCGGCACGCGACTGCCCGGCCCCGGAGCGGTCTATCTCTCTCAGACCCTGACGTTCCTTGCGCCCGTCAAGATAGGCGACGTCGTTACCGCCCGCGTCGAAGTGGTCGAACTGGTCGTCGAGCGCCGCCGCGCCCGGCTGTTCTGCGAATGCCTGGTCGACGGCAAGCCCGTCCTCGAAGGCGAGGCGTGGGTGGCGCTACCGCCGTCGCGCGCCAAGGCGTGAACGGCTCCGCTTGACGCACCCGCGGGCTTGAGGCCAAACACAGCGCCGGCCGGGACATCCTGGTCTTCGGACGCCTTCTGATCCATGACATTCCACGCCGATGCGCCCGCGCAAGCCTTCGTCCTCGACCTCGCCAAGCCTGTCCCCGAGGCGTTGCGGGGTGCGGTGCTGGCGCTGGGAAATTTCGATGGCGTCCATCGCGGCCATGCCGAGCTCGCCCGCACGGCGGTGGCGATGGCCGGGGAACATGGCACACGCGCAGCGGCTCTGACGTTCGAGCCCCATCCCCGCAGCGTCTTCAGGCCCGAGCAGCCCGTATTCCGTCTGACGTCGCCCGAGATCAAGATGGAACTGCTGGCTGAGGCCGGCCTTGGCCTGACCTTCGTCCTGCCCTTCGACCGCGACATCGCCGCGATCGATGCGAACGCCTTCATCGACGATCTCCTGCTCGGCCGGCTTGGTGCGGTCGGCCTCGTCTGCGGTTACGATTTCCATTTCGGCAAGGGCCGCGCCGGTTCGCCCGAACTGCTCCACGACCGCGCCGCCGCGAACGGGATTCCGGTCTCCGTCGTGCCGCCCTATTCATGGGCTGGCGAACCGGTCTCCTCGACGCTGATCCGGACCGCACTGGAGGCAGGCGATATCACCCGCGCCGCAGATTTCCTCGGCCGGCCCTGGTTCGTGCGCGGCGTCATCGCCCATGGCGACAAGCGCGGCCGTGAACTCGGCTATCCTACCGCCAATATGCACCTCGCCCGCGATTGCCGTCTCCGCTACGGCATCTACGCCGTACGCATGAAGATCGACGGCATCTGGCGCGACGGCGTCGCGAGCTTCGGCAGCCGCCCGACCTTCGACGACGGCGCGCCCCGTCTCGAGACATTCGTCTTCGATTTCTCCGGCGATCTCTATGGCAAGCAGGTCGATGTCGCGCTGGTCACGTGGCTGCGCGGCGAGGCGAAGTTCGGTTCCCTGGACGCCCTGATCGTCCAGATGGACTCAGACAGCGCTCGCGCCCGCATCATTCTCGCGCAAACGCCGCCCTTCCTTCCGTAAGCCGCCTTTGCTAGAAGCCGCAGATGCTCGCTGATCGCGCCATATCGATAGATCTTTTCCGGCGAATTACGGGCCCGGCTGCTGCCCTGCGCTGACGCGCGGGCGCCTGTGCAAGCCGGGGTAACGATCGCTTTTCCCAGATTTCCCGCCGGACCGGCGCCGCGCCACCCGATATGGCCCGCTCGTCCGCATTGCCCGAGCCGGACCAGATGACCGACAAGACGCCCGAGACGATCGACTACTCCCAGACGCTGTTCCTGCCGCAGACGGAATTCCCGATGCGCGCCGGGCTGCCGCAGCGCGAGCCGGAACTGCTCGCCCGCTGGGCGAGGATGGATCTCTACCGCAAGCTGCGCGAGGCCGGCAAAGGCCGCGACCGCTTCATCCTGCATGACGGCCCGCCCTATGCGAACGGCAACATCCATATCGGCCATGCGCTGAACAAGGTGCTGAAGGACCTCGTCACGCGCTCGCAGCAGATGCTCGGCTTCGATTCCAACTACGTGCCGGGCTGGGACTGCCACGGCCTGCCGATCGAATGGAAGATCGAGGAGCAGTACCGCGCCAAGGGCCTGAACAAGGACGACGTGCCGGTCGTCGAATTCCGCAAGGAATGCCGCGCCTTCGCCGAGAAATGGGTTGATATCCAGCGCGAGGAGTTCAAGCGGCTGGGCGTCGAGGGCGACTGGGACGATCCCTACCTGACGATGGCTTACGGCGCCGAGGCCCAGATCGCCCGCGAGATCATGAAATTCGCCGAGACGGCGCAGCTCTATCGCGGCTCAAAACCGGTGATGTGGTCGGTGGTCGAGAAGACCGCGCTGGCCGAGGCCGAGGTCGAGTACGAGGAGCATGTCAGCGACACGGTTTTCGTGGCGTTTCCTGTGCTGAACGCCCAGAATTATCTCGCGCAAGACATCGTCCCGAGCATGTCGGTGCCCGAGCCCGCGACTTTGAACGGCGCCTCCATCGTTATCTGGACCACGACCCCTTGGACCATGCCGGGCAATCGCGCGATCTCGTTCCACAACAAGATCGCCTACGGCCTTTACCGTGTCACTGCAGCACCCGAGAATAATTGGGCCAAGGTCGGCGTGACCTACATCCTTGCCAAGAATCTGGCCGAAGGCGTCTTCAAGGCTGCCAAGGTCGAGGCCTTCGAACTCGTCGCTGACGTGCCGGCCGCTGCACTCACCGGCCTGACCGCCGCCCACCCCCTGCGCGGCCACGGCTACGATTTCGACGTCCCCCTCCTCGACGGCGACCATGTGACTGATGAAGCCGGTACCGGCTTCGTGCACACCGCGCCTGGCCACGGCCGGGAGGATTTCGACATCTGGATGGCGAGTGGGCGTCAGTTGCTAGCCCGCGATATCAAAACGGAAATCCCCTACACCGTCGATGCAGATGGTCGCTTCACCAAAGATGCTCCCGGATTCGAGGGCGCGCAGGTCATCACCGACAAGGGCGAGAAGGGCAACGCCAACGAGGTCGTCATCAAGGCACTGGCCGCCTCGGGCAATCTCGTCGCGCGCGGCCGCCTCAAGCACCAGTATCCGCATAGCTGGCGCTCGAAGAAGCCGGTGATCTTTCGCAATACGCCGCAATGGTTCATCGCCATGGACAAGGCGATCGGCGAGGCTCCGAGCCCGACGGGCATCGGGGAGATCGCGCCATCGGCCGGCGGCAACGTCGACACCCTTCGCAACCGCGCGCTCAGGGCGATCAAAGAGACCCAATGGGTCCCCGCCGCCGGCGAGAACCGCATCAACGGCATGATCGCCAACCGCCCCGACTGGGTCGTTTCGCGCCAGCGCGCCTGGGGCGTGCCGATCACGGTGTTCGTCGAGAAGGAGACCGGCGCGATTCTGGTCGATGCGAAGGTCAATGCCGCCATCGCCGACGCCTTCGAGCAGGAGGGCGCCGACGCCTGGTTCGCCGACACCGACGGCGCCCGCTTCCTCACCCCCTTCGGCTACGATCCGGCGCTGTATGAGCGCGTCACCGACGTGCTCGACGTCTGGTTCGATTCCGGCTCGACCCACGCCTTCACGCTGGAGCAGCGGCCCGATCTGCGCGCCAGGCGTCGCGGCGACGGCGGCAACGACCGGGTGATGTATCTCGAGGGCTCCGACCAGCATCGCGGCTGGTTCCATTCGAGCCTGCTCGAAAGCTGCGGCACGCGCGGCCGTGCGCCCTACGACATCGTGCTGACTCACGGCTTCTGCCTCGACGAGAAGGGCGAGAAGATGTCGAAGTCTAAGGGCAACGTCACGGCCCCGCAGGACATCATCAAGGATTCGGGCGCCGACATCCTGCGCCTCTGGGTCGCGGCGGCCGACTATTCCGACGATCTGCGCATTGGCAAGGAGATCCTCAAGACCTTCGTCGAGACCTATCGCAAGCTGCGCAACACCACCCGCTGGATGCTCGGTACGCTCGCCCATTTCAGCGAGGACATCCGCGTCGCCGAGCCGCAGACCATGCCCGAGTTGGAGCGGCTGATGCTGCACCGGCTCGCCGAACTCGGACCTCAGGTCGAGGAGGCCTACCGCACCTACGACTACAAGAAGGTCGTGACGCTGCTCTCGCAGTTCATGAACACCGAGCTGTCGGCCTTCTATTTCGACATCCGCAAGGACGCCCTCTATTGCGACCCGCTGTCGAGCCATGTCCGCAAGAGCGCACTGACGGTGGTTGACCATCTCTTCCGCTGCCTCGCCACCTGGCTCGCGCCGATCCTGGTCTTCACCATCGAAGAGGCCTGGCTGGAGCGCTATCCGGAGCAGAAGGCGCTGGACGGTTCGGTCCATCTCGAGCTCTTTGCGCAGGCGCCGCAGAGTTGGCTCGACCCCGAACTGGCCGAGCGCTGGACCAAGATCCGCCGTGTCCGTCGTGTCGTCACCGGCGCACTGGAACTGGAGCGCGCGGGCAAGCGCATCGGCTCCTCGCTGGAAGCTGCACCGCAGGTCTTCATCGACGATCCCGATCTGTGTGCCGCGCTCTCGGGGCTGGATCTTGCCGAGATCAGCATCACCTCGGGGATCGTCGTCGTGGCGGGCGAGGGACCGGCGGACGCTTTCCGCCTGCCGGACGTGCCCGGCGTGTCGGTCGTCTCGACCCGCGCGCCTGGCGTGAAATGCGCTCGCTCCTGGAAATATTTCGATCCCGCCAGCGCCGACCCCGCCTATCCGCAGGTGACGCCGCGCGATGCGAAGGCCTTGCGTGAACTGGGCGCGAAAGCGCGATGACGCAGGCCCGCCGTCTCGGCCTCCTCGTCGTCGCGCTGATCTTCGGGCTTGATCAGGCGAGCAAGCTCTGGCTGCTCTTCGGCGTCAGGCTGGCCGAGAACGGCCCCTTCGCGCCGACCTCCTTCATGGAGATCGTGCTGGCCTGGAACAGGGGCATCTCCTACGGGCTGTTCCAACAATACAGCGATTTCGGGCGCTGGACGCTTGTCGTGGTCTCCTTCATCGCCGCCGCCTGGCTCGGGCGCTGGATGTGGCGCGAGACCAGGACGCTGACCGTCGTCAGCCTCGCGCTGATCATCGGCGGCGCGCTTGGAAACGGCGTCGATCGCGCCGTCTATGGCGCGGTCGTCGACTTCGTGCACCTGCATTACGGCAGCTTCAGCTGGTACATCTTCAATCTCGCCGATGCGGCCATCGTTGTCGGAGTGGCGGGTCTGCTGTATGAGTCCGTCTTTCCCGAGACGAGAAGCAGCGCCTGACCCAAGGGTTGCCATCGTTTCGCCGCGCGTTTCGGGTTTGTGAGGGGATAAAGGCATCCCCAAGGGAGATTAAGACATGGCTCATCGCATCCGCATGGCGCACTGGCTTGTGAGCGGCGGCCTGCTGCTCGCCGCCACGTCTGCGTCCGCGCAGGAAGGCGTGCTGTTCAAGAACCTGCTGGAAGGCGTCTTCGGCAGCGGCACCAACGACATCGAATATCGTCAGCGTCCGCCCTTGGTGGTGCCGCCCGGTTCGGCACTGCCGCGCCCGCAGGATCCGGCGAGCGCCCGCAATGCCGCCTGGCCCAATGACCCCGACATCGCCAAGCGGCGCGCCGAGGCCGCCGCAGCGCGGGTTCCGTCGAGCGAGAACGAGAAGTTCCGCAACAACCCGCTGCTGAGCCAGCAGGAATTGCGGCGCGGCCGCTCCACCGCCATGGACGGGCGGCCGATCATCCAGGAAGAGCAGAACAATACGACCAATCAGATCAACGCGATCCGGGTCGGCCGCGAACTCGCGGCGCGCCGCAGCGCGAATGCCGAGACCACCTTGCTCTATGGCGAGGAGCCGCAGCGTCGTACGCTGACCGAACCGCCGGTCGGTTATCGGCGCCCGGCCGGCACGGCCGCTCTGGGGCCTGGCGCCCGCGGCCCCGTCGAGGACACGCAGGCCGCCGGCCAGCGCGAATTCCTGACCGGCACCAAGCCGATGCAATAACGGACCGCGCCGGTCTGGCCGCCTCGGCGGCAGACCTCCTTTGCACCGAGCATTCGCGCTCGTCATGTCCGGCAGCCCATCATCGCGCACGACTGTCGATTATCCTGGCCGATAGCTGGCAAGCGGCGGCGTTGCGTTCTACATCAGGCTGCGACAATTCGGTCGGCGCGGCAGGAGACCCAGCCCAGGTGAACATGCATATGCGCCAGAACATGGCCGGGCCGCAGGTCGAGGCCTTCAGGCTCGGCAACGGCATGGATGTCGTGGTCGTGCCCGACCGTCGTGCCCCGGTCGTCACGCACATGGTTTGGTACCGCAACGGCTCGGCCGATGATCCGGCCGGCAAGTCCGGCATCGCCCATTTCCTGGAGCATCTGATGTTCAAGGGCACGGCCAAATGGCCGGCCGGCGAATTCTCAAAGATCGTCGCGGGCTATGGTGGCCAGGAGAACGCCTTCACTTCCTTCGACTACACTGCCTATTTCCAGCGCGTGCCCAAGGCCCATCTTCGGGCCATGATGGATTACGAGGCCGACCGCATGACCGGCCTCGCTTTTGAGGAAAGCGTCGTTGGTCCCGAGCGCGACGTCGTTCTCGAAGAACGCAAGATGCGCGTCGATTCCGACCCCGCCGCTCAGCTCGGCGAGGAGTTCTCCTCGGCGCTCTTCGTGCACCATCCCTACGGCACGCCGATCATCGGCTGGGAGCACGAGATCGAGGGCCTGAACCGCGACGATGCCTTCGCCTATTACCAGCGCTTCTACACGCCCGAGAACGCGATCCTCGTCGTCGCCGGCGACACCGACGCGGCCGAAGTCCGCAGGCTCGCCGAGGCGACCTATGGCCAGATCGCCGCGCGCGGCGAGACGCCGGTCCGCAAGCGCCCAGCCGAGCCCGATCCGCGCGCCGCGCGCCGCGTCGCACTGTCCGACCCCCGCGTGCGCCAGCCTTCGCTGCGTCGCGGCTGGCTGACGCCGACCTATCTCTCAGGCGAGCGCGAGGAGGTCTTCGCGCTCGAACTGGCGGCCGAAATCCTCGGCGGCGGCACGACCTCGCGGCTCTATCGCAGCCTCTGCGTCGAGCAGGAACTCGCGGCCGGGGCCAGCGCCTATTGCATGAGTTCGATGGTCGATCGCGCCGCTTTCCAGGTCTCAACCAGCCCGCGTCCCGGCGTCGGGATGGCTGCGCTGGAAGCCGGCCTCGATGCCGCCTTGGCGACCTTCCTCGCGGACGGCCCGACCGAGATCGAGCTGGCCCGCGCCCGCACCCGTCTCGTCGCTGAAACCATCTTCGCCCGCGACAGCCAGTCCTCGCTGGCCCGCATCTTCGGCTCCTCGCTTGCCGTCGGCGAGACGGTCGAGGACGTGCTGGCCTGGCCCGAGCGCATCGAGGCTGTCCCGCGCGATGCCGTCATCGCGGCCGTGCGGCGCTATCTTCGTCCCGATCGGTCTGTCACCGGGCTGCTGCTGCCGGCTGCCTGAGACCCGATCCTCCCTTTGCTTGGGCGGGGCTTCGCATCTCGCCGACAGGAAGCGACATGAACGAGCCCATTCCCGCCCTTTCGAGCATCGCCGGCCCCTCCGTCGCGGTGCAGACGGTCCGCTCCGCCAGTGGCGTTGAGGCCTGGCTCGTCGAGGAGCACAGCCTGCCGCTGATCGCGGTCGACTTCGCCTTCGACGGCGGCACCAGCCGCGATCCCGACAATGCCACCGGCAGCGCCTATCTCGTCTCCGGTCTGCTCGACGAGGGCGCGGGCGATCTCGATGCCGAGGCCTTCCAGGGTAAGCTCGCCGACCACGCCATCAGCCTCGGCTTCGACGCCCGCCGCGACGATTTCCACGGCCAGATCCAGACGCTGACGCGCCATCGCGATACCGCCTTCGAACTGCTGGCGCTCGCCGTCAACGCGCCGCGCTTCGACACCGATGCGGTTGAGCGCGTCAAGGCGCAGATCGTCTCGGGCCTGCAGCGCCAGGCCCAGAACCCCGAGACGCTCTGCCGCAATGCCCTTTATGCTTCGGCCTTTCCGGGACACCCCTATGGCCGCCCCGAAAAGGGCGATGTCGACAGCGTCTCGCGGCTGGAGGCCGGCACGCTGAGAACGCTCTCGGGCTCGCTTCTGACCAGGGCCGGGCTGAAAATCGTTGTGGTCGGCGACATCACCGCAGAAGAACTGGCACAACGGCTCGATCAGGTCTTCGGCGCATTGCCCGCGGGCACGCCGCGCGCAGCGCCGGTCGAGGCCTTGCCGATCCAGGGGCTGGGCGAGACCCATGTCATCGATCTCGACGTGCCCCAGACCGTGCTGCGCTTCGTCGCGCCGGGGCTGATGCGCCACGATCCCGATTTCATCGCCGGCAGCGTGCTGAACCATATCCTCGGCGGCTCGGCGTTTACGTCGCGCCTGTTCCTGGAGGTCCGCGAGAAGCGCGGCCTCGCCTATGGCGTTTCCTCGAGCCTGCTGCCGCTGCGCCAGAGCGCCATGCTGGTCGGCGGCACCTCGACCCGAAACGACCGCGTCGCCGAATCGCTCTCCGTCATACGCGAGGAGATGGCCAAGCTCGCCGAAGCTGGCCCGACCGAGCATGAGGTCGAGGAGGCCAAGCGCTACATCATCGGCTCCTATCCGCTGCGCTTCGACACGTCGCCCAAGATCGCCTCCGAACTGATGAGCCTGGCCGTCAACGGCTTCGCGCCGGATTTCCTGACCCAGCGCAACCCGCTCTTCGCAGCGGTGACGCTCACCGATGTCAGGCGCGTCGCCGGCCGTCTCTTCGGCGATCCGCGCTTGCTGGTGCAGGCGGTTGGCCGGCCGGTTGATCTTGTCTGATTGGAAGCCGGTTGCCATAACACGGCCCCCGTCATCCCGGGCGACCGAAGGGAGAACCGGGATCCATGCCTGAACCTTTCCGATCAGTGTTCAGGCATGGATCCCGGCTCTCCGCTGCGCTGCAGCCGGGATGACGGCGCGATTTTGGTATGACGACGACAGCTTTCGACGACGCTATCCTGCAAAGGCGGACCCCATCATGCTTCAGCAAAGCTTCGATCTCGCGCTCGAATCCGGCGTCGGCCAGGGCGGCATCCCCGATGCGGCCTTTGAGCAGGCTCTGGCCGATCTGGCGCCTGCCCTCGCGCGGCTGAAGAGCCAGGCCGAAGATGGGTCGCTCCCGCTGCTCGGCCTGCCGACCGATACCGCCGATATCGCCCCGGTCCAGGCCGCCGCGAAGCGCCTCAAGGACGGCGCGACCGACATCCTCGTGCTCGGCACCGGCGGCTCCAGCCTCGGCGGTCAGACGCTGGCGCAACTCGCCGATTACGGCATCCCCGGCCTGTCGCGTTTTGCACCCGAGCCGCGCGTCCATTTCATCGACAATCTCGACCCCGACACCTATGAGCGCCTGCTCGCGAAGCTGCCGCTGAAGACCACGAAATTCGTCGCGATCTCGAAATCGGGCGGCACCGGCGAGACCCTGCTGCAATCGATCGCGGCGATCGATGCCATGCGCGCGGCCGGTCTGAGCGATGCCGAGATCGGCGAGCGTTTCCAGGGCCTGTCCGAGCCCGCCAGGCCCGGCAAACTGCACCCGCTGCGGGCCTTGCTAGAGCCCTTCGGCGCGCCGTTCCTCGAACATCACACCGCCGTCGGCGGCCGCTATTCGGTGCTAACCAATTGCGGCCTGCTGCCGGCTGCCGTGCTCGGTCTCAACATCGAGGCGCTGCGCGCAGGCGCTGCCAAGGCCGTGGCCCCCGTTCTCGCCGGCGACAGCGTCCGCGAAACGCCCGCCGCGCTCGGTGCGGCCCTGCATCTCGCCGCGATGCGCTCGGGCAAGAACATCGCCGTTCTGATGCCCTATGCCGACAAGTTCGCCTTGCTCACGCGCTGGTGGATGCAGCTCTGGGCCGAGAGCCTCGGCAAGGACGGGCAGGGCACGCAGCCGGTCGGCGCGCTCGGCCCCGTCGACCAGCATTCGCAGCAGCAACTCTATCTCGCCGGTCCAAAGGACAAGTTCTTCACGGTCCTGACCGTCGGGGCCAAGGGCAAGGGGCCGAAGATCGACGCTGCGCTTGCCGGCAAGATCGGCCAGGACGATTTCGCGGCTAAGACCATCGGCGATCTCGTGGCAGCGCAGGGCGTGGCGATGATCGACACCTTCGCCAAGAACGGCTGTTCGGTCCGCCGCTTTCACATCGACGCAATCGACGAGGCGATCCATGGTGAGGTGCTGATGCACTTCATGCTGGAGACGATCCTGACCGGCTACGCCATGGGCGTCGATCCCTTCGACCAGCCCGCGGTGGAGGAGGCCAAGATCCTCGCCAAGCGCTATCTTGCCGAAGGGCGCAGCTGAGTCGCCGTCACCCTTGTCATTCCGGGGCTTCGCGAAGCGAAGAACCCGGAACCCACGACCGGGTGAACCTGAAAGCGCACGATAGGATCACCCTGTCGTGGGTTCCGGGTTCGGCTCTGCGAGCCGCCCCGGAATGACAAAGGGAACGCCGGTTCCTGCGCCGCATGAGAACCTCATGACCGTCCGCCGCCTCGATCCCGTCCTCGTCGACCGCATCGCCGCCGGCGAGGTGATCGAGCGGCCGGCCGCGGCGGTCAAGGAACTGGTCGAGAACGCCATCGACGCCGGCGCCACTGCGATCGCGGTGACGATCGCGGCCGGCGGGCGCGAGTTGATCCGCGTCGTCGATGACGGCGCCGGCATGACCCCGGACGATCTCGCACTCGCCGTCGAGCGTCACGCCACCTCCAAGCTTCCCGACGGCGACCTCTTCGCCATTCGCTCGCTCGGCTTCCGCGGCGAGGCGCTGCCCTCGATCGGCTCGGTCGCGCGGCTTTCCATCGTTACCCGCAGGCGGGATGCAGATCAGGGGACGGCCCTCGTCGTCGAGGCCGGCGAGAAGGGCGCGTTGCGTCCGGCCGCCGCCGCCTACGGCACGCGCATCGAGGTCAGCGACCTCTTCGCCTTTACGCCGGCGCGCCTGAAATTCCTCAAGAGCGACCGAGCGGAAGCGCAGGCCGTTTCCGAGATGCTGCGGCGGCTCGCCATCGCGCACCCCGCGATCCGCTTCTCGCTCGAAGGCGAGCATGTCTCGGCCTTCGATTGGCCGGCGGAGGCCCTCGGCGAGGACGGCCAGCTGCGCCGGCTCGCCCGTGCACTCGGCCGCGATTTTCCGGAAAACGCGCTCAGGCTCTGGGCGGAGCGCGAGGGCTTCGCCATTGCGGGCTTCGCCGGCCTGCCAACCTTCCATCGCGGCACCTCGGCCGGTGTGCATCTCGCCGTCAACGGCCGCCCGGTGCGCGACAAGCTGCTGCTCTCGGCCGTGCGCGGCGCCTATGCCGACGTCGTGCCCTCCGACCGCCACCCGGTGCTCTTCCTCGACGTCGTCTGCGACCCCCGCCTCGTCGATGTCAACGTTCATCCCGCCAAGAGCGAGGTCCGTTTCCGCGATCCCGCGCTGGTGCGCGGCCTCGTGGTCTCCGGCCTGAAGGCGGCGCTCGCCGAGGCCGGCCACCGCGCCACCACGACAGGCGGCGCCCGCACACTGGAAGCCTTCCGCGCCGTCTTCGCCGGCACGGGGCAGGGCGGCCTGCAGCGTCCGCATTTTCCCGAAACGCCTGCCTGGGCATCGACGCCGACCTGGGCATCGCCGGCAAGCGGCTTCGGCGAAGCCCCGCAGGCCGGCTTCGAGGCCTTCGCCGCACCATCAGCCGATGCGCGCGCCCACGCCGCCGAGCCGACCTCCGACGCGCTGGACAGACCGCTCGGCGTCGCCCGCGCGCAGCTGCACGAGACCTATATCGTCGCGCAGACCAGGGCTGGCATCGTCCTCGTCGATCAGCACGCCGCCCATGAACGGCTGGTCTATGAGCGGCTAAAGGCCGAGCGCGCCCGCGACGGCATCGCCCGCCAGCCCTTGCTGCTGCCCGAGGTCGTCGAGCTCGACCCCGTAGACGCCGACCGACTCCTCGCGGCGATGGACGATCTCGCGACGCTGGGTCTCGTCATCGAAGCCTTTGGCCCCGGCGCAGTACTCGTTCGGGAAGCCCCGAGCCAACTCGCCGGCGGCAACCTCCAGAAGCTCGTCCGCGATGTTGCCGACGCGCTGGCAGAGGACGGCACCACCGGCTCGCTCGAACGCCGCCTCGACCACATCCTGGCGACGATGGCCTGCCACAACTCCATCCGCGCCGGCCGCCGCCTGCGGCCCGAAGAGATGGACGCGCTGCTGCGCGAAATGGAGGTCACGCCCAATTCAGGCCAGTGCAATCACGGCCGGCCGACCTATGTCGAGTTGAAGCTGGCGGATATCGAGCGGCTGTTCGGGAGAAAGTGAAGGCGCTATGGCGCCCACACTTGGAACGGTGCGATCGGTGGCAGCGTGGTTCCTCCGACAGGACGGTTGTCGATCCTCCGACTGCCGTTCAAGGCAATGGAGATATGGTCGCCTGGCTTTGCCAGCCTGATCGTTGCCGCGATGTCGGCAGCCCTCGGCATCAGGAGGGGCCGCCAGTTAGTAGGGACCGCGACCACCGCAATCATCCGGCCCAACATATTTTGTTGCCGTCCGATGCTCTTGTCGTTTGTCAGGAGAACGTCGTAGCCCTCTGCCTGGACACGGGCCAACAGCAGCCCGTTCCTGATCCCTTTCCACGTGTTGGGAAAGGCCGATGCGTGCAGGCTGAAAGTGGTTAGAGCTTGAGCCAGATGGCGAGGTACACCCTCGTCCAACATCACGCGCATCATGCAGCTTTCGCTGCCGCGATCATGTCCGGCATCAACTCTAGCACGGCCATCACATCCTTGCGGTCAAGCGTCGGAAAAGAATCGAGAATTTCATCGAGCGTCAACCCACCGGCAAGGTTGCCAAACAGCGTATCGACTGTCACCCGCGTCCCACGAAACACCACGCTTCCGCTCATGATCTCGGGATCAGATGTCAGCAGTTCGGACAATGTCGGGTTCGGCTGTGCGGAGTCGACCATATGCACCTCCTACGGAGCAGAAACCAGATTACCCCGCTTGGCACAGAAGAGCCAGATGGTCAGGAGACGGTGCTCGTCACCTGCAGCACCATCACCTGCGTCTCTCCATAGGCCCGCTGCTCCCGCGCCTCGAACCCCTCCGGCAGTGCGATCTCCACGCCCGCCGCTTCCTCCAGCACGATGAGCGCGTCCGGTTCCAGCCAACCGCCGTCACGCGCCGAGATCAGTGCCTTTTCGCCCAGACCCTTGGCGTAGGGCGGGTCGCAGAAGACCAGCCCGAAACGCTCCATCGGGCCGATCGCACCGAGCTTGGTCGCGTCGCGCCGGAACACCCGGCTGTGGCCGGCCAGCCCCAGCGTCGTCTGGTTCTCGCGGATCAGCCCGCGCGCCTCGGTGCCGTCATCGACCAGCAGCGCGAATGACGCTCCGCGTGACAAGGACTCGAAGCCCATCGCGCCCGTGCCGGCAAAGAGATCGAGCACACGCGCGCCTTCGACCACGTGGTCATAGGCATGCGCGAGCACGTTGAAGAGCGATTCACGCAGCCGGTCCGATGTCGGGCGGATCATTCCGATCCCCGGCTTCGGCCCGGCCAAGGCGCGCCCGCCCAGGCGTCCTCCGACGATCCGCATCAGCGCTCGGCCTCAGTCACGCTTGCCGCGCGGTGCGCCGCCGGGACGCGGACCCTTGCCGCCGCCGCCCGGACGTCCACCGCCGCCGGGCTTACCCCCGAAGGGGCGTCCACCTGAAGGCTTGCCTCCGAACGGTTTGCCGCCTGAGGGCTTGCCGCCGAACGACTTGCTCCCGAACGACTTGCCGCCGTCGCGTTCGCCGCTGCGTCCGGCCGGCCGCTCGCTGGAACGCGCGGCATAACTTCTGGGCGCGCCGCCCGGCTTGTCGCCAAAGCTGCGGCCGGCGGGGCGCCGGTCACCGCCGCGCTCCTCGCCGGGACGCTCGCTGAAACGACGCGGCGACCGCTCGCCGCCCTCGCGCGGGGCGCGCTCGGGCCGGTCGCCACCAGGTCTGTCACTACCAGGTCTGTCACCACCAGGTCTGTCACCACGCGGCCCGCGCTCGGGACGCTCGGTTCGCGGCGCGGCGTCCTGCCAGGGACGCTCCTGGGTGCGATCGCGCTCGCCGCCCTCGACGCGCGGACGGCGGACAGGGCGCTCGCCGCTGCCGGCGCGCTCCGGCGCGCGTGCCTGACGCGCCAGCGCCTGCGCCGCGCCGCGCTCGCTGCGCGGCAGGCGGTCGGGCCTGCGCTTGGGGTTCACGCCCTCGCGAGCCGGACGCTCCGCGCTGGCCGACGCGCTGACGCGCTCGACCCGCACCCGGCGGCCATTGGGGTCCTCGATCGCGGTGCCGCGCTTGCGCACGACCTCGCCGGTCGCCTCGCGTGTCTGGCGCTCGGCCTTGGGGTCGGCGCCACGGCGCGGCGGCGCCTTGCGCTCGCGCTGCGGCTCGGCCTCGGCATCGCGCCAGACGGTGCGCTTCCACGGTTTGTCGCTGCGGTCGTCGAGAGAGGGCGTGCGGACGGCGTCGCTCTTCCAGCGCTCGCGCTCGGGCTTGCCGTCGCGGTCGCCCGTCTCGCGACGGCGCGGACGATCGTCGCCGCTGGGCGCGCGTTGACCTTCGCGGGGTTTTGGAGGGGCCGCCGGCAGCTCGTCGCGGCGCGGCGCCTCGAAATCGACCCCGGCTTTCGCCATCAGGGCTTCGCCGAGCTGGTCCTTCAGCACGCGCGAGCGGATCTCGTCGACCTCGCCCTCAGGCAGATCGGCCAGCTGGAACGGCCCGAACGAGACCCGGATCAGCCGGTTCACGTCGAGGCCGAGATGCTCCAGAACCGTCTTGACCTCGCGGTTCTTGCCCTCGCGCAGATCGACCGTCAGCCAGGTGTTGGAGCCCTGCTGGCGCTCGAACCGCGCCACGACCGGGCCGTACGAGACGCCCTCGATCGTGACGCCGTCGCGCAGCGTATCGAGCCTGTCCTGCGTCACCGAGCCGAAGGCCCGCACGCGGTAGCGCCTGAGCCAGCCAGTCTCCGGCAGTTCCAGCATGCGCGCCAGACCGCCATCATTGGTCAGCAGCAGCAGGCCCTCGGTGTTGATGTCGAGCCGCCCGATCGAGAGCACGCGCGGCAGGTCTTCCGGCAGCGCGTCGAATACGGTCGCGCGGCCCTCGGGGTCATGGTTGGTCGTCACGAGGCCGCGTGGCTTGTGGTAGAGCCACATCCGCGTGCGCTCGCGCGCCGGCAAGGGCTCGCCATCGACCGTCACGACATCGTCGGGGCCGACATCGAGAGCCGGGCTCTCCAGAACCTTGCCGTTCACGCTGACGCGGCCTTCGAGGATCATCGCCTCGCTGTCGCGGCGCGAGGCGACGCCGGCTCGCGCCATCACCTTGGCGATGCGCTCCGGCTCCTGGACCAGCGAGGGCAGCAGCTTGGCTTCGGAGACCGGAGCCTCTTCGCGCGGGCGTCTCGGCCGCTCGAAGCGCCCGGCCTCGCCCCCGGCACGCGCGGGGCGGCTGGAACTGCGTTCGCCCTCGGGTCTTGCACGGAACGGCCGCTCGCCGCCCTCGCGGGGAGGGCGGCTGGAGCTGCGTTCCCCGTCGGGTCTGGCCCGGAACGGCCGCTCGCCGGCCTCGCGCGGCGGCCGGCTCGCACCGCGTTCGCCCTCGGGCCTCGCCCTGAACGGGCGCTCTCCGCCTGCACGCGGCGGGCGCGGCGCGCCGTCCCGCGAGCCGGCCGGTTTGTCGAAGCGGCGTGGGGGACGCTCTCCGCCGGCCGATGCACCGGCACGCGCGGGACCACGTCCTGCGCCGTCACGCCCGAAACCGCCGCCGCGCGAGCCGCCATCCTTGCCGCCGCCACGGCCGCCCGCGCCGCCGCCCTTGCGCGGGCCACGGCTTTTCTGGTTGTTGTCGTCGCTCATGATCGCTCCGGAGCATGGTTCGCGAAAGGGAATGACGCGTTCCGCGAAGGGCCGATGCTCAATAATGTGATGTCGCGGGCGTGCCTCTCGGCGGGCTTGAGGCGCCGTGGCACGCTGACTGATAGCCGGGGCTTGTAGCAGAGCCGCATGCGGCTCGCGAGTGGTAAAGCAGGGTTTCGACGGTGCAGGAGAAAACGCAAGGCGTCGATGGAATGGCACTCGCCCTGGACGAGGCGCGCGCCGCCGCCGCGCGGGGCGAAGTGCCGGTCGGTGCGGTGGTGCTGCGCGACGGGGTGCTGCTCGCCTCGGCCGGAAACCGCACGCTCGAACTCAGGGATCCGACCGCCCATGCCGAAATGCTGGCGCTGCGCATGGGCTGCGAGGCGATCGGCAGCGAGAGGTTGATCGGCTGCGACCTTTACGTCACCCTCGAACCCTGCCCAATGTGCGCGGCGGCGATTTCCTTCTCCCGCATCCGCCGCCTCTATTTCGGGGCGGGCGACCCCAAGGGCGGCGCCGTCGAGAATGGTGTGCGGCTCTATGCCAGCCCGACCTGCCACCACGCGCCCGAGGTCTATGGCGGACTGCGCGAAAGCGAGGCGGCCCAGCTGCTGCGTGAGTTTTTCAAGTCCAGGCGATAGTCGCCGCCGAAAAGCGACCATGACGTTGCTGAATCGGCGTCTTGAACAAAACAGATTTCCCAAAAACCAGCAATTCCGGATCCGATTTTCAAGTATCACATATTTTTGCGCTACTTCGCCGGAACGCGAGGCTAGAGCGCTGAACGGTGCGGTCCGGTCACAGTCTTATTTTTGCCTTTTAACCAATCTAATCGACCGAGAAGTACTCAGCCAGACCAGTTCATGGTGGCTTGAGCTTCTCATTCTCCTGGATGTCATAAGGTTTGTAATGCGTAGTATTGCCATGTCCGTTTTATTTGCCGTTTCTTTCCCCGTGCTGGCGCATGCCGATGCCTCTCTCGGAAAGGTTTCGTTCCAGCCGCAGGTCAGGGGGTTGGGCTGTCTCAAGCCCGAGGCCGTCACGATGGTCAAGGAACTCGTCGCGAAGATCGGCCCGATACAGGTCACCTCGACCTGTGGCGGCCGCCACGCAAGGCGATCGCAGCACTATCACGGCAAGGCAGTCGATTTCCGGCCCCTCGCCACCTCCGCCCGCAAGGCGGTCGCCGTGGCCAAGGCGCTCGAAAGCACCGGCGGCGTCGGCTCCTATCCGAACGGCGTCGTGCATGTCGACGTCGGCGATCGCGAGATTTCCTGGTTCGGGCACAAGCGCGCCAACCGCCGCCTCGCCTACGCCGCCCGCAGCACGAGATAGGCTCCGAGCGCCAGAAGCCCGGCGAAGAAGCAGAACTTGAAGGTCGCGGCAGAGATGCGGTTGCGGATCATAGTACCGACGGCCATTCCTGCCAGCGCGGGCGCCAATGCCAGCAGCGAGCGCCACGCGACGGTGAGATCGAGCGCTCCCGTGCCGACCAGTCCCACCGAGAGTGCCAGCGTCGAGACGATGAAGGAGACGCCCAGCGCCTGGACGAGTTCGTCCTTGTCGAGGCCGAGCGCCTGCAGATAGGGCACGGCCGGAAGCACGAAAACGCCGGTCGCGGCCGTGGCTATGCCGGTCGTGATGCCGATGACGGGCGCAAGCCAGGTTTCCGCCTTGGCCGGTACGCGGAGCTTCGCGGCCTTCAACCCAACCAGCGCATACAGCACCAGCGCGATGCCGAGCCAGAGCGTCGCGGAGCCGTCCTTCTGCTGTGCCAGCAGCCCGGCGCCGGCCCAGGTGCCGATGCAGATGCCGATCAGCATCGGCCACAAGCGCATCAGTATGGCCCTGAGCCCGGGGCCGGTCGCGATCTGCCAGCCATTAGTGACGAGATTCGGAACCACCAGCAGCGCGGCGGCCTGCGCCGGCGCCATCACCACGCCGAGAATGCCGACCGCGATGGTCGGCAGACCGAGCCCGATGACGCCCTTGACGAATCCCGCCAGCAGGAAGGTTGCGGCGATAAAGAGGATGAGGTGCAGGTTTTCCATGAGGCGTTTCTGCCATCGCAGGTCCGGGTTGTCGTCGTCGGACACTACGGCCCTCGCCGTAGCATTCCCGCTTGCCTGGCGCCCGGCACAGCGCATGATCGGGTCATGACCAGCAACGGACCCTATCTCGCCGAAATCGCTCATCTGATGGGCGACCCGGCCCGCGCCAACATGCTGCACGCCTTGATGGATGGGCGTGCGCTGACGGCCAAGGAACTGGCCTACCTCGCCGGCGTCGCGCCGCAGACCGCGAGCGGCCACCTCGCCAAGCTGATGCAAGGCGGTCTGCTCGACGTCGCGGTGCAGGGACGCCACCGCTATTACCGGCTGGCCGGCAGCGAGGTCGCCGCCGCGCTGGAAGGCCTGATGGTGCTGGCCGGCCCGCAAGGCTCGCCGCGCCGCCTTCCATCGCGCGTCGGCGAGGAACTGAGCCAGGCACGCACCTGCTACGACCATTTCGCCGGCCGTCTCGGCATCGGCATCCATGACGCGCTGGTCGCCGGCGGCCATCTCAGCGTCGCCGAAGGCGGCTATGGCCTCGGCCCCTCCGGTGAGGCGGTCTTCGCAGGCCTCGGCATCGATCCCGCGCCGGGGCGCAAAGGTCGTCGTGCTGCCTTGCGCCCCTGCCTCGACTGGAGCGAGAGGCGGCCGCACCTCGCGGGCCATCTCGCCGCCGCGCTCGCCTGCCGATGTTTCGAGATGGGCTGGGTCCGCCGCCGGAAGGACAGCCGTGCCGTCGTCCTGACCGAGGAAGGCGGGGCGGCGTTGGGCGCTGCGCTCCCGGGCTTCCGTTGCGATGCACAGGCCGCCGTCAGGCCCGTCGTTCGAGCACCTGCGACAGCCGACGCTTGACCTCGTCCTTGACCGGCTCCGACGCCTCCAGGATGGCCTGCACCTTGAAGAAATCGAGACCTCCAACGCCGTCCACGCCGGCGCGGATCAGGATGTCGGGTGGCTGGCGCTCGATCATGCGCTGTACGATCGTCCGGGTCAGGATCTGGCTGACGCCGATCATCGCCTCCAGGGGCTCGGGGATGCGCGCTTCGCTCACGGTCGCCGGTGCGCTCGTATCGACAGCCATCACGATGCGGCCGGGCGCCAGCAGCCTGTCGTAGGGCAGCGGATTGATCGCACCGCCGTCGATCAGCACGCGCCCCTCGATCACCACGGGCCGGATCAGACCGGGGATGGCCAGCGAGGCCGCGACCGCCGGCGTCAGCGGCCCCTGGCTGAGTGAAACCTCGCAATGCAGGTGGTAGTCGGTCGCCAGCGCCGTGAACGGCGTCTTCAACTCCTCGAAACGGTCGGGCACGGCCTCGGGCCAGAACAGGTCGAGCATGCGCTCGCCGTCGATCAGGACCGGATTGCCGAGACCGCGCATCAGGTCGGTGAACTTGCCGACGCGGGCATCGAGCAGCCGAGCGATCACCCGGGCGCGGTCCCGGAAGGTCGATACGACATGCTCGCGTAATTCCTTGCCGGAAAGTCCCGCCGCATAGGCCGCGCCCACGATGGCGCCCATCGAGCAACCGACGATCAGCGAGGGTTTTATGCCGAGTTCGTCGAGCGCTTCCAGCACGGGGATATGGCTTAAGCCCCGCGCACCGCCAGCGCCCAGCACCAGCACGAGTTCGGGTCGGCTAGGCTGCGGTTGGGCAAGGGCGCTGGACATCATGCGAATCTGGGCCTCTCCCGGCCCTCACGCAACCGCCCTGGCAAGAAAGGGCCTCAATGCCGCCAGCGTCGCGGCCGGGTTTTCTTCGGGCAGGAAATGGCCGCTTTCGATCGCGAACCCTTCCGCCTGTGGAGCGAACGTGGCGCGCCATATCTCCAGCGGGCTCGCGCCCTTGGCCGGGATGCCCGCCTCGCCCCAGAGCGCCAGCACGGGACACAGGATATTGTTTCCCGAGGCGAGATCTGCCTGGTCGTGGACGAGGTCGGTCGTCGCCCCGGCGCGGTAATCCTCGCAGGCGGCGTGGATCCGGCTGGGATCGTTGAAGGATTCGGCATAGGCCTGCATTGCCAGCGGATCGAACAGATCAAGGTTCTTGGCGCGGGTCCAGCTCGCGATCGTATGGTCGAGCCAGCCCGTGGGATCGGCCTTGATCAGGTTCTCCGGCACAGGCTCGGGCTGGGCCAGAAAGGTCCAGTGATAGACCTGCATGGCGCGCGCGGCGTTCATGCCTTCCCACATCGACAGCGTCGGCAGGATGTCCAGCAAGGCGAGGCGCTCGACCCGGCCGGGATGGTCGAGCGCCAGCCGGTAGCCGACCCGCGCGCCGCGATCATGCCCGATCACGGCGAAGCGCACATGCCCGAGCGCCTGCATCACGGCGACGATGTCCTCGCCCATGCCGCGCTTGCTGTAGGTTTCCTTGCCGCCGTCGCCATGCGGCGCCGTCGACCAGCCATAGCCGCGCAGATCGGGGCAGACGACCGTATGCGTCTTCGCCAACTCGCCCGCGAGCTTGTGCCACTCGGCATGGGTCTGCGGGAAGCCATGGATCAGCACCACCGGCGGTCCCTCGCCGCCGACGCGTGCGAAGATCTTGCCGACCGGCCCGTCGATCCAGTGTGCCTTGAAGCCGGGAAAGAGGCTGTCGAGATTGCTCATTTGGACGACGCCCGTGGCAGAGCCCTTGAAGTGTCCGCCATGGCTTCTCGAGAGGTTTGCATGACGAGGCGAGCCAGCCGCTCTTGAGCGGCGATCAGGACAGCAATGTCGAGCGGTTCGCCCGTTCGCTGGATCAGCTCAAACAACAAAGCTTCGGTTTTCGGATCGTCGATCTCGATTGCCATTGCACACGCCCCGTCAGTGTTTCGCGGAGCTTACAGTGGCCGTGACGTCCCGTCAGCCGTCGCTCTCCCGCTTCACCGCCTGCCAGCCGATGTCGCGCCGGCAGAAGCCGCCGGGCCAGTCGATCAGGTCGACTGCGCTGTAGGCGCGCGCCTGAGCCTCGCCGACGCTCTTGCCGAGACCGACCACGTTCAGAACGCGTCCGCCATCGGCAACGAGATCGAGCGCCGTCTGCTTGGTCCCTGCGTGAAAGACGAGTACGTCGTCGAGCGCGGCGGCCTTCTCGACGCCCTTGATGACGCTGCCCTTCTCAGGTCCCGCCGGATAGCCCTTCGCCGCCAGCACGACGCTGAGCGCAGCCTCCTCCGACCAGCGCAGGGTGATCTGGTCGAGCACGCCGTCGCAGGCCGCCAGCAGCGCCGGCACGATGTCGCTCTTCAGGCGCGGCATCAGCACCTCGCATTCCGGGTCGCCGAAGCGGACATTGTATTCGATCAGCCTGGGCCCCTGCGACGTGATCATCAGCCCGGCATAGAGGATGCCCTGGAACGGCATTCCACGCGATGCCATGCCGGCCAATGTCGGCATGATGATCTGCGCCATCACCTGCTCTTCCAGCGCCTTCGTCATAACCGGCGCCGGCGAATAGGCGCCCATGCCACCGGTATTGGGGCCGGTGTCGCCGTCCCCGACGCGCTTGTGGTCCTGCGCCGAGGCCATCGCCAGCGCATGGGTGCCGTCGCACAACGCAAAGAAGCTCGCCTCCTCGCCGATCATCCACTCTTCGATCACGACCTCCTCACCAGCCGCGCCGAGCCCGCCCGAGAACATCATCGCGATCGCCTCGTTCGCCTCGTCGAGCGTCTGCGCCATCACCACGCCCTTGCCGGCCGCGAGGCCGTCGGCCTTGATCACGATCGGCGCGCCTTTTTCCGCGACATAGGCCTTGGCGGCGGCAGCATCCGTGAAGCGCCCGAAGCCGGCGGTCGGAATGCCGAATTCGGCGCAGAGTTCCTTGGTAAAGGCCTTCGAACCTTCGAGCTGCGCTGCGGCCTTCGACGGCCCGAAAACCTTGATCCCGGCCGCGACGAGGTCGTCGGCGATGCCCGCGACCAGCGGCCCTTCCGGCCCGACCACGACGAGCCCGATGCCCTGCAGCTTGCAGAACGAGACCACGGCCTGATGGTCCGCCACGTCGATCACGACGTTCTCGCCGCATTGCGCCGTGCCGGGATTGCCCGGCGCGATGTAGAGTCGGTCGCACAGTGCCGACGCGGAAATCGCCCAGGCGAGCGCGTGCTCGCGTCCACCCGAGCCGATCAGAAGAATGTTCATCGCGCCGTCTCCTTGCGTGCGGATATCCGCCCACCATCGTCATCCCGGGCGACCGGAGGGAGACCCGGGATCCATTCCGGAACGGTTCAGGCATGGATCCCGGATCTGCGCTTCGCTCCGTCCGGGATGACCCGCAGGGGATGCCGGAACCGAGATGAGAAGGCGGCAATAGCCGCCGATCGTCCTGACGGCAACGCTTCTGCTTGGCCATTCACCTCGTTAAGGTCGCGCCATGGATATCGAATCGCCCGACGCCCCCGTCTCCAACGCTCCCGAATGGTCGGTCTCCGACCTGTCAGGCGCGCTCAAGCGTACGCTGGAGGACGCCTTCGGTTTCGTGCGCGTACGCGGCGAGATCTCGGGCTATCGCGGCCCGGTCGCGTCCGGCCATGTGTATTTCTCGCTCAAGGACCAGAACGCCAAGATCGACGCCGTGATCTGGAAGGGTGTGTTCGGCCGCCTCAAGACCCGCCCGCAGGACGGGCTCGAGGTGATAGCCACCGGCAAGATCACCACTTTTGCTGGCAAGTCGAGCTACCAGATCATCATCGATTCGCTAGAGCCCGCCGGCATCGGCGCGCTGATGGCGCTGCTGGAGGAACGCCGCAAGCGCCTGGCGGCGGAGGGTCTGTTTGCCGAGGAGCGCAAGCAGCTCATTCCCTATCTGCCTGTTGTCATCGGCGTCGTCACCTCTCCGACTGGCGCCGTCATCCGCGATATCCTGCACCGGCTGGAGGACCGCTTTCCGCGCCATGTCCTGGTCTGGCCGGTGCGGGTTCAGGGCGAGACCAGCGCGGCCGAGGTCGCTGCCGCCATCGCCGGCTTCAACGCACTGCCCGAGGGCGGGCGCATCCCACGGCCCGACGTCATCATCGTGGCGCGCGGCGGCGGTTCGCTCGAGGACCTGATGGGCTTCAACGAGGAGGTCGTGGTGCGCGCTGCCGCAGCCTCCGACATTCCGCTCGTCTCGGCTGTCGGCCACGAGACCGACTGGACGCTGATCGACCACGCCGCCGACCTGCGCGCCCCGACCCCGACCGGCGCCGCCGAAAAGGTCGTCCCCGTCCGTGCCGAGCTGATGAGCATGGTCGCCGACCTCTCGCGCCGGCAGGCCGGCGCGATGCGCCGCCTCTCCGACCGCCGCCGCAGCGATCTGCGCGCGCTCGCCCGGGCGCTGCCGGCGCCCGAAGCCGTGCTGTCGGCCCCGCGCCAGCGGCTCGATCTTGCGACAGCGCGGCTCGCTCCGGCTCTGGCGAAGAACGCCAGGGCGCATGAGCAGCGCCTGGTCCAGGCGGCGCAGCGCCTGTCGCGCCGCTCGCCGGTCGTCCGGCTCGCCGAATTACGGACGCGGCTGACAGGCATGGGACGTGCGCTGGATACGGCAAAGCGGACGGCGGTCGCGTCTGAAATGGCTCGGATAGAGCGCTCGCGCGAGCGGGCGCAGGCCGTGGCCGACAGGGCGGCCCGCGCCTTCGCGCTCGGCCTTGCCCGTCGTGGCGAACGGCTCCGCTCGCTCTGGACGCTGATGCGCTCGCTGGGTCCGGACTCGGTCCTGGCTCGGGGCTATGCACTCGTGCGCGACGAGGCCGGCGCGTCGGTGCGCGGTGTCGCCCAGGCCCAGGCCGGGCAGGAACTGAGCGTTCAGGTCGCCGATGGCCGCTTCGCCGTCACGGTTGCGGGCCGCTCAGACCCGCCCAGGCCGGCCCGCCCCCAGCGCAGGTCATCAGCGAGAACGGATCAGGCCGATTTGTTCTGATCGTGCCGGCGTCCGTCAGCGCTTGGCGAGAAAACCGAAGACCCGCTTGATCGCGTCCTCACGCGCCGCCGGGTTGGTGCCGACCATCGCCTTGCCCGTGCCCGTGGCCGAATAGGCGATGTCGGTCTTTTCCCGGACTTCAAGGCGGGGATGGTCGAAATCGTGCAGCGCGCCGGGATAGAGCACGAGCTCGACATTCTCGCCGCGCTTGCGCGCCGCCTTCGCCAGGAAGTCGCAAGGCGCCGGCGGCGTCCAGTCGTCCGCGTCGCCCATCAGCAGGAGCGTCGGAGTTCGCGCCGCGAAGGTCGCCGACTCAGATTGCAGCCGGCAGCTTGGATAGAATGCGATGGCGCGCAGGAAATCGGGCCGGTCGTCGGCCGGCCGGCGATCGGTCCGGATCGCCGCCAGCACCGTTGCCCCGCCGCCGGACCAGCCGAGCAGGGAAATCTCCGCCTTGCGTACATCGTTGCGCATCTGCAGCCAGTTTCGCGCCGCGGCCGCATCGGCGACGCGTTCGCGGCTCGGGCGGACGGTCAGTTCCTTCACCCCGCATTGCGAGCCGAGCTTTCGCGACCCGTAGCTGTCGGGCATTAGAACAATGAAGCCGGCAGCCGCGAAGCGTTCGCCCCAGTCGGAATGGCGTGTCGAGAGCGTGCCGTTGTCGCGCCAGAGCCCGCCGCAGCCATGCAGCGCGACCACGGCGGGAAACGGGCCCGGCCCGGAGGGGCGGTAGAGCACCGCGTCGAGCTGGCCGTCGTCGATCGGGACACGTACGCGCTCATAGCCGCTGGCGCCTGCAGCCGAGGCGGCGACCAGAGCGAGGCCTGTCAGAACCGCCAGAAGACGGATGAGGCTGGACATCATCGGCAGGAGCGCTATCACGGGGCAGGATTATCTGGATAATCCGCCCGCGGATCAATGGTTTCGATACGTTACGATGAATATTAGCGAGCGTCCTCCCATGCCCGGCCCGGAAGCCGCGGTCGATTACGGCCATGGCGAGTTCCGTGTCGTGCGGCCAGGCGCCTTCGTGCGCTGCGCCATCACCGGCGCGCCGATCAGGCTGGAGGATCTGCGCTACTGGTCGGTCGAGTGGCAGGAAGCCTATATTTCGCCCGAGGCGGTGCAGCTAAGAATGCGCCGCGCCGGCAGGACCTGAGCCGGCCAGCGCCCGGTCGAGCAGGGCGGCAAGGTCTTTCGGCCGCTCGATGACGAGCGTCACCGGCACGGCCATCAGCAGGGTCCGCTCGCCCTCGGGCCAGAGCGGGCCAAGCTTGGTCATGTCCTTCTCGGTCGTCGCCACGACGCTGTTCCTGGCCTTCGCTTCGGCGATCAGCGCTGCGATATCGCTCGCGCCATAGGCATAATGATCGCCGAAAGCATGATCCGCCACGATCTCCGCGCCGGCCTCGCGCAGCGTCGCCAGGAATTTCTCCGGCCGTCCGATCCCCGAAACGGCGAGTACGCGCTGTCCCCTCAGTTTGTCCGTCGAGGCGGCGTCCGGGACAAGGTGCCCTTGCAACACCATGATCCCCGCCGAGCGGGCGGCGCTGCCGACGGCTTCGCCGGCAGGCCCGGCGCCAATGACCAGAACGGCATCGGTTCCGGAAAACTGGCCCGAGAGGGGAGCCCGTAACGGCCCGGCCGGAATGCAAAGCCCGTTGCCGATCCCGCCGAAGCCATCGACGACGGCCAGCCGCAGGGTTTTGGCGAGCGACGGATTTTGCAATCCGTCGTCCATCACGACCACGCTGGCACCCAGCATCCTGGCCAGTCCTGCCCCGGCCGGCCGGTCGCGCGACACGATCGTGCGGATATGCGCGGCCATCAGCACGGGCTCGTCGCCGGCCTCGGCTGGCGTATGCCGGGTCGGATCGACTTCGAGAGGCCCGGTCAGCGTTCCGCCATAGCCTCGCATCAGCACGAAGGGCGTCTCGCCGCGCATTCGTAGCAGCGCCGCCAGCATCAATGCGGTCGGCGTCTTGCCGGCGCCGCCGGCGACGAAATTGCCGACGCAGATGACGGGAATTCCGGCATCAACGCCCTTACCGCGCATCCGCCGCGACGTGAGCGCGCCATAGAGCCAGCCGAAAGGTTGCAGCAGCCGTGCGAGTGGGGCAGGGGGCAGCCGCCACCAGAAGCCCGGAGCCCGCATCAGGACGTCGTCTCCCGCTGGTTGATCGCGACCCGCATCAGCAGCGGTTCGATCGCCTGCATGGTTCGGTTCAGCGCGCCGCCGAGTTGGGTCGCGGTCTGGGCCGCGTGCCGTGCCGCCTGCCGCGCCGCGGAGGGATTGCTCAGCCAGGCATGGACGGCGCTGGCCAGCGCCTGCGCATCCGCGACGGAGCGCGCGCCGCCGTCGCGGTCGAAGGCCGCGAAGATCTCGGCGTTGTTGTGGACATGGGGGCCGTGCAGCAGCGCGCAGCCGAGCTTGGCCGGCTCGATCGGATTATGGCCGCCAATCATCGGCACCAGCGAGCCGCCGAGATAGGCCACCTGCGACAGCCGGTAGAACAGCCCGAGCTCGTTCACCGTGTCGGCGACGTAGAGTTCCACGCCCTGCTCCGGCGTCTGGCCGGCTGCTCGCCGCGCCACGGCGATGCCGTTTGCACGGGCCAGATCCTCGACCTCCGGCCCGCGCTGGGGATGGCGCGGCGCGATGATGGTCAGAAGCCCCGGAAGATGCGGCATCAGGCCAAGATGGGCCGAGATGATCGCCTCCTCTTCGCCTGGATGCGTGCTGGCTGCGATCCAGACCGGGCGCCCGGTGGTCAGCCCGTCGAGAATGGCCAGCGTGTTCGCATCGGCCGGGGGGGCGGCGACGTCGAATTTCAGGTTTCCCGCGATGCTGACGCGGTCGGCGCCGAGCTGCGCCAGCCGCTCGCCGTCGCCCTGCGACTGGGCAAGGCAGCTTTCGAAACAAGACAGCAGGTAGCGCGAGGTCTTCGGGGCCTTGTACCAGCGCTTGAACGAGCGCTCGGACATCCGACCGTTGACCAGCACCAGCGGCACCGATCGCTTGCGCGCCTCGATCAGAAGATTGGGCCAGATCTCCGACTCGCAGATCAATCCGAGAGCCGGGCGCCAGTAGTCGAGGAAGCGCCGCATGTAGCGGGGCACGTCGAGCGGCAGGTACTGGTGGATCACGCCGGCCGGCAGCCGGGCGGCGAGCAGCTTCGCCGAGGTCACGGTGCCCGAAGTCACCAGCACGGCAAGGCCCCGGCGCTGCAGCTTCTCGACCAGCGGCAGCAGCGTCACGGTCTCGCCGACGCTGGCGCCATGCAGCCAGACCAATGTCTTGTCGGGGCGACGCACGCCGGGATAGCCGCGCCGCTCGGCGAAACGGGTCGGATCCTCCTTGCCGTTGCGCCGCCGCCAGAGCAGAAGGCCGGCGGCGGCCGGCTCCAGCAGCGCGGTCAGCATTCTGTAGCCGGTCAGGATCGCGCCCTGCTCCATCATGGCGCTTCGCTCAGGACGGCGGCGATGGCCGGAGCGGGCCTCAACCCGGCACCGGGATCGTGCCCGCCGACGATCGCATAGGCGCGGGCATGGGCGGCGTCGAGCCCGGCTTCCAGCGCCAGCCTCGCGGCCTCGCAGGTCGCCTCGTCGGCCTCGCGCGCGACTTGGATCGCCTCGCCGACGACGATCGCGCCGCGGCCGAAGGGCAGGCCGATCGAGGCCCGGTCCCAACTCTTGAAGTCGATACGCCGGCTGGTCGCGACCGCGATCGGATGAATCGGCCGGCCCGACGCCCGCGCCAGCGCGATGATGCCGGGTCCGGCGATGCGGGCGCGCTTGGGGATGTCGGCGGTCAGCACCATCGTCTCCCCGGCCGCGAGCCGGCGGACCATGGCGAGGAAGGCGCTGGCCCCGCCCTTCTCGCGGACCTTGCGGCCCAGCGCTCCAGAGCCACGGATCGCGCCGATGCCGAGTTCTCGCAAAGCCACCGCGTTGAACCCGCCATCGCCATGACGGGAGACTAGCGAGCAGGCCGGCATCCAGTCGGGCCGCGCGAACGGAATCATGATGTGCTGCCCGTGCCACATGGCGATGATCAGCGGCAGCTCGGTCCGGACACGGTCATAGATGTCGGCCGGCTCGACGACGATCCGGTTCGTACGCTGGACCAGGCGAAGGTATCCGGCCAGCAGACGGCCGAGCGTCTCCTGCGCCATCTTCGTCTTGAGAATGGAAAAGCCCATCAGATCCAGTTCCGGCTCTCGAACAGGAGCGAGAGCATCAGGTCACGCCGGCTGCGGCCGCTTTCGCATCACGTCCGGCGACGTCGGCGAATCACGGCAAGCGGCTTGCCGGCACAGTCTGGCACAACTGCGTGTCGCGAGCCTGACGTCGGCGCAGTGGCTCAGGCGTTGGACGGCTCGGGGTCCAGCAGGCGGTGCAGATGCACGATGAAGTAGCGGGTCTGCGCCTGATCGACGGTTGCCTGCGCCTTGGATTTCCACGCCGAATGGGCGCTGGCGTAGTTCGGGAATACGCCGACGACGTCGAGCTTGGCGAGGTCCTTGAAGGTGATGCCTTCGAGCGAGCTCAGCTCACCGCCGAAAACGAGGTGAAGAAGCTGCTTCTGTTCCGGTTCGGCGCTCATGGGTCCCTCCAGCACGAGTCAAACACTGTCGCGGCACCAGATAGGCCATCCATCAGGACGGTGCGAGTGCCGAATGTGACGTCCCGTGCAGTTCCATTCTGAAACCGGCAAGAAACGTCCGATTCGAAAAGGATTCAGGTCCGCTGCGGCTGACCGTCGCGCAGACGCAGCAGCGCGCTCAGCAGCGGCTCGGCCAGATTCGCAGCGCTGGCGACGAGCATACCGTGCACCGGTGTCTCGCGATTGTAGACGACGGGCTGTCCATCGGCGCCGCTCAACCTGCCGCCAGCCTCGGACAAGATCAGGTCGGCGGCGGCGATGTCCCAATCGCGTGCATCCGGCGAGATCAGACCGGCATCGATCGTCCCGTCCGCGATTCGGGCAAGCCTCAATGCCAGAGACGGGATCTTGTCGGCCGGTTCGAAGCTTTCCAGCCGGGCCAGCGCATCGAGCATCGGCTTGGGGCCAGCAATGCGGGCCTCGGCGAGGATGCCCTTGCGCGTCGTGGCGATCGGGTGGCCGTTGCATTGCGCGCCATGGCCGAGCACGGCGGTGTAGGTCGCCTCGCAGGCCGGCGCATGCACGATGCCCAGGATCGGCACGCCATCGTCGAGCAGCGCGACGCAGACCGCCCAGTCGGGCGAGCCCGACATATAGGCGCGGGTGCCGTCGATGGGGTCGACGACCCAGACGAAGCGGCGCGACAGCCGCAGCGCATCGTCCACGGTCTCCTCGGACAGCCAGGCGGCTTCCGGCAATAGCACCGAGAGCTGAATCCGCAGAAAGGTATCGACGCCGATATCGGCTTCCGTCACCGGAGAGCCGCCGCTTTTGGACCAGGTCCGTGCGGCGGTTTTGGCGCCGGAACGAAACAGCGCAAGTGCGATCTCGCCGGCATCGATGCAGCTTTGGCGGATCGCCGGCAGCAGGTCCGAGGCGATGGGCAGCGGGTGGGCGCTCATGATCCGTCTCGTATCGGATGAGGAAGCCGTTGTTTCAAGCTGAAAAAGTGCCGGCCGGCCGAAAGATTCCGTCAAGCATCATGCATGAAACAGGCCAGACCTTGGCTTTGAACGACGGAAACATAGACCTTTAACCGAACGCCTTAAGCGCTCGGACACGGCTGCGACGCAAACCTCGACCTGCAGGCACGAGAACCCCGGACTTCGAAAGAGGGCTCCGTAGCGGCAGGGATTGAGAGAGGCGTTTGAACACATGGCCAGCTTTATGCCGGCCACCGGAGAAGCCGGCTTCGTGCCGAGCTTCTCCGGTGGAGTGACCACCGAAACGGACATGCCGCGCATCCAGCGGATTGGCTCAGTGCGGATACTGCGCGGAGCCGCCGGCTGGCGCGGCGTCGCTCTGAGACTCGCGCATTCGACCGGCGCGGACGAGCGTTTCGAACTCGCCCTCACGACGGCGGATGGCCATTCCATCACCGTGGCGGTGATGGACCAGGAAGAATCGGTTGCGCTCTGGCGCGATTGCGGCCGCGTCAGCGGCCTGCCGCTCCTGCTGCAGACCTGCGACGGCGTCGTCTCCGAGCCCTATCCGCAGCTTGGCCGGCTCGCCGTGGGCCCGATCAGGATCCGCCGGCGTCACGCTTTCCTCAACGACCGTCGGCCGCGCTTCCTCGCGCGTCGCAAGACCGGGCGCCTCGGCATCAGGCCGGTCATCGTCGCCGGCGAACGGATGACTGACTGACGGCGTCAGAAGGTGATCCGGCCGAGCCCGTCGAGGGCAAGGCCTGCCGCCAGCAACAGCCCCGCATCACGGTTGGAGCGGAACAGTCCAAGCGCGATCGGCGGCGTCACAGCGCGCAGCCGCGAGATCTGCCAACCGAGATGGGCGGCGAATGCGCCGACACCAAGCCAGGCACCGGCTCCGCCCCCGACCAGCCAGGTCGCCGACCCGGCGAGCAGCACGGCCAGCGCAAAGCACAGCGCCACAGCCTCGCGCGCACAAGCGCCAAAAAGGCGCGCGCTCGACTTGATGCCGGCGATCGCATCGTCCTCGATGTCCTGCATCGCGTAGATCGTGTCGTAGCCGATCGTCCAGACGATCGCGGCTGCATAGATCAGATAGGCCGGCGCATCGAGCCGCCCGAACACCGCGCTCCAGCCGACCAGCCCGCCCCATGAGAACGCCAGCCCCAGCACGAATTGCGGCATGTTGGTGACGCGCTTCATGAACGGATAGATCGCAACGATTGCCAGCGAGGCGATCCCGGTTGCGATGGTGAAGCCGTTGAACTGCAGCAGCACCACGAAGCCGGCCAGCGACAGGCAGACCATGAAGATCGCCGCCGCTTTCGGCGTGACCTGCCCGGATGGCAACGGCCGTCCGCGCGTGCGCGCGACCTGCGCGTCAAGCTTCCGGTCGACGATGTCGTTGAAGGTCGAACCCGCGGCGCGCATCGTGATCGCGCCGATCAGGAACAGCAGGCAATGCCAGGGATCTGGAAAAGGACGGCCGGCGGCAATGGCTGCAAGTCCCGCTGCCCACCAGCACGGCAGCAGCAGCAGCCACCAGCCGATCGGCCGCTCCATCCGCGCGAGCTTGAGAAAAGGCCGCCAGCGTAGCGGCGCGTGCGTATCGACCCAATGGCCTTTCAGCGCATCAGGCAGGACGGCGGTGTCGGCTGTCGGCGCCGGGTTCGGGTTCGGATCAGGCGCCATGGCGCCGCTCAGAGCGCGCCCTGGGGAACCCGCATGGCACCGCCCGTGATCGCATCGGACCCGCCGAACGGGTTGCCGCCGCGCTGCTGCTGGGCCTGCTGCTGCGCCTTGCGCTGCATCACGGCCTGCTGCTGCACGGCGTTGCAGGCCTGGTTGCGGATGCCGGCGGCCTTTTCGTTGTCGGTCTTGATACCGTCGACGAAATTCTGCGGAATCTGGCACCAATCCATGTTGGCGGATGCGAATTTGAGCGCCGACGCGCCGTTGCTGACAAGCCGCCCGAGCGTGCTGCAGGCTTGTGCCGGAGTCAGCTTCTGCTTTGCCTTGGAACTCGCATTGAGCTGGCCGATGATGGCCTGCCGCTCCTGAAGCAGCTTCTGCATCTGTTCGCAGCCCGATGCCTGCGCCTGCACGGGGCTGGCATCGAAGAAGGCAGCAGCCGCGAAGCCGACTGTCGCAAGGACGCCTGAAGCCGTTTTCCGCCGCATGATCTCCCGCTCCGATTGAGGCGTATCGCGAGACGTTGCCGATCCGCGATTTCCTTGCCGTTCCGGCTGTGTTAGCGCCAAGCGCCCCTCCGAGTCCATCGGGCGGCGACCTTGAGCGCCGTGCGATAGACCGGGATTGTGGCGGTTTTCGCGCTCGCGCGCATCAGATATCACCGGCCGGGAGGCCGCATCGGCGATGTCCACACCCGATTTCGCCCGACACAGGCTCCATCTCGAGGCGCCGCTCTCCGTCGGCGCCCGCCTGCCGCTCGCCCGCGACCAGGCGAACTATCTGTTGAACGTTTTGCGGTTGAAGGAAGACGGTACGGTTCTCGTCTTCAATGGCCACGATGGCGAATGGCTCGCCGCCATCGCGGTCGAGGGTCGCAAATCGGCCGCTCTGATCATGGTCAGGCAGGTTCGGACGCAGACCCCGCCGGCCGATCTGCATTATCTGTTCGCCCCGCTGAAACATGCCCGGCTCGACTACATTGCCCAGAAGGCTGTCGAGATGGGCGCCGGCGTCCTCCAGCCGGTGCTGACCCGGCATACCCAGGTCTCACGGCTCAATCTCGACCGCCTCCGGGCGAACGCCGTCGAGGCGGCCGAACAATGCGGCATCCTGAGCCTGCCGCAGATCAGGCCCGAGGCTGCGCTTGCCGCCGCCCTGGATGCGCTGGAACCCGACCGTATGCTCGTCTTCTGCGACGAGGCTGCCGATCGACAAAGCCCGCTCGCGGTGCTTGCTGGCGCAAAACCTGGCCCGCTGGCGGTGCTGATCGGCCCCGAGGGCGGCTTCGACGAGGCGGAGCGTACGTTGATTCGCGCCAGGCCGGGAACGCTGGTCCTCTCGCTTGGACCGCGGATCCTGCGTGCAGACACCGCAGCCGTCGCCGCCTTGGCGCTGGTCCAGGCCAGCCTCGGCGATTGGCCCCGGCTTTAAGGGCTGCAGGCAGCGGCGCGCCCCGCTATGCTTTTGGAGTTCGGAGGGGGCGGAACGCACGGGCACGTCGGACGTTCTCGCGGAGCCGGAGGAGGGCCGCACTCTCGACTCATTTTCGGCCAGTCTGGGCGCGCCTGCCTGCAGCTGCGCTGACATCTCTTTTTGCGCCAAGGCCGGACACGAATCGCCCAACGAGGATGACGCCATGAGCGAAGCCTGCCGCTTCGGTATCGAAGAAGAGTATTTTCTGTCGGACGCGGCCAGCCGCGGCATCGTCAGGCGGGTTTCCCCCAAATTCATTGCAGCGATCCAGGGCGCCTTTCCCGACGAGGTCCAGCGCGAGATGCTGCAGTCGCAGATCGAGGTCGCGACCCCCGTCTGCGAATCGATGGCCGAGGCCAGGCGCTCGCTGGCCACCCTGCGCGCCGGGCTTGCCAGCATCGCCCTGGAACATGAGCTGCTGCTGCTCGCCTGCGGCACGCATCCCAGTGCCGTCTGGACACGCCAGCGGGCTACCGATGAGTCGCGCTACGACAGGCTGATGCGCGACCTGCAGATGCTCGGCAGCCGCAACCAGCTCTGCGGTCTGCATATTCATGTCGAGGTCGAGGACGAGGACGAGCGCATCCGGCTGATGGGCCGGATGCTCCCCTATCTGCCGTTGCTGCTGGCGCTCTCGACCTCCTCGCCGTTCTGGCAGGGCCAGCGCACCGGTCTGATGGGCTACAGGCTGTCCGCCTATGCCGAACTGCCGCGCACCGGCCTACCCGAGCTCTTCGACGACCCGGCGGACTATCGCGCCTATATCGACACTTTGATCGCCGCGGGTGCGATCAAGGATGCGAGCTTCATCTGGTGGGCGCTACGCCCGTCCGACAAGCATCCGACGCTGGAACTCAGGATCGCCGACAGCTGCACGCGCCTGAACGATACGCTGGCGATCGCGGCGCTCTATCGCTGTCTCGTGCACCATCTTTTGCGCCGGCCGAAGCTCAATACCGGCCTGACGGCGGCCTCACGCGGCATCGCGGCCGAAAATGTCTGGCGGGCCCAGCGCTACGGTGTCCATGGCGGCCTGATCTGCGCGCAGAGCCGGACCATGCGCACCGTACCTGAGCTGATCGACGAACTGGTCGATCAGCTCGCGGAGGATGCGGCCGCGCTCGGTTGCCAGGCCGACCTCGCCGCGTGCCGCGATATCGTTGCCGCTGGCACCAGCGCCGACATCCAGCTCGCGGTCTTCGAGGAGGCGCGGGGCCGATCCGGCGGGCCTGCGGCGGGTCTCAACGCCGTCGTCGACTGGATCGCCTCCGAGACGAGGATCGACGGCGTGACCTGGCTCGCCGAGGCGTCGCGGCCGATGCGCGGCGCCGCCTGATCGCTGGAGTGGCCCTCATCTGGACTGCTGCCTTGCGTTGACGCGACCCTGACCCTTCCATCATTGCGGGACACAGGTCGTTGTCGAGCGTTCGGCGCTCGCCTATGTCTGCGCCCGGAAGCCTGATCCGACCCCGCCGTCCCGGCCTGGCCGGAGTTTCGGCGGTCCTGTGGTTTTGCCGGAGCGCCCATGGCTCGCGATGTGTCCGATTCGACCCCGATCAGTTCCAAGGCCGAAATGGTCGGCTGGATCGCCGAGGGCGAGAAGCCCGCTTCCGCCTTCCGGATCGGAACCGAGCACGAGAAATTCCCGTTCTATCGCGACGACCTTTCGCCGGTGCCTTACGAAGGGCGGGCGGGCGGCAATGCCGGCGGCATACGCCATCTTCTCGAAGGCATGGCGCAGCGGCTCGACTGGGAACCCATCGTCGATGACGGCCATATCATCGGCCTTGCCGGTCCCGACGGCGGCGGCGCGATCTCGCTCGAGCCGGGCGGCCAGTTCGAATTGTCGGGTGCGCCGGTCGAGACGCTGCACGAGACCGCAAGCGAACTCGCCGGCCATCTCTCCGATGTGAAGGCCGTCGCCGAACCGCACGGCATCGGCTTCCTCTCGCTCGGCCATTCGCCGCTCTGGACGCGCGCCCAGACGCCGGCGATGCCCAAGAGTCGCTACAGGATCATGGCCGATTACATGCCGAAGGTCGGTTCGCGCGGCCTCGACATGATGTTTCGCACCTGCACCGTGCAGGTCAATCTCGACTTCGCGACCGAGGCCGACATGGTCAGGAAGCTCAGGGTTTCGTTAGCTTTGCAGCCGGTCGCGACCGCTCTCTTCGCCGCCTCGCCCTTTACCGAAGGGGCGCTCAACGGCTTCCAGTCGATGCGCTCCGAGATCTGGCGCGACACCGACAGGGCCCGTTCCGGCATGCTCGCCTTCGCCTTCGACGAGGGCATGTCCTATGAAGCCTATGTCGACTGGGCGCTCGACGTGCCGATGTACTTCGTCAAGCGCGGCTCGGTTTATCACGACGTCGCTGGCGCCTCCTTCCGCGACCTGATGGCCGGGACGCTGCCGCAACTGCCGGGCGAGCGGGCGACCATGTCCGACTGGGCGAACCATCTCGGCACACTCTTTCCGGAGGTCCGCCTCAAGCGCTTCCTCGAAATGCGCGGCGCCGATGCCGGCCCGCCCGAGATGCTGAATGCGCTGCCGGCCTTCTGGGTCGGCCTGCTCTACGATCAGGCCGCGCTCGATGCCGCCTGGGATCTCGTCAAGGGCTGGAGCGCTGAGCAGCGTCAGGCGCTGCGTGACGCGGTGCCGAAGCAGGGACTCGACGCGACGGTCGCCGGACGTACCGTTCGCGACATCGCCCGCGACGCGCTGGAACTGTCACGCGCCGGCCTTGCACGCCGCGCGCTGAAAAACGCAGCCGGGCAGGATGAAACCGTTTATCTGACGCCTCTGCACGCCATCGTCGCGGAAGGGCGGACCCTGGCACAGGTGCTCGAAAGCCGCTGTCGTGGCGAGTGGGGCGGAAAGGTCGCGCCGGTTTTCCTGGCGATGATGCTGTAACGCAAGAAAACAGCTCGTTCTGCCGCCGGAAATTGCGATCTCGACCAAGTTGAGGGGCCAGATTAACGATTTGGTCGACTCTATGTCCCAAAGTCGGCCGCCATGGACAAGCTCGCTGCCCGCCTTCGGACTTTCGCACGAGACGAACGCGGTGCCACCGCGATCGAATACGGTCTCGTCGGGTTGCTGATCTCGGTCAGCATCATCACTGCGGCGACGCAACTCGGCCAGGCGATCGTACCGTTCTTCGAGTTCGTCGCGGGGAAGGTTGCGAGCGTCAAGCCGTAACCCGGCGGGGGCAAGTCTGGCTTCGGCCTCGTCCTTGAACATGTCGTTTCGACGGTATCGAATGCGCCCGCTCGCGGTTGTCAGGGAGCCGCGCACACCCTTATGGCTCTGCAATCTCGTTAAAAGCTTGTTTACGGACATTGCAGCTATCGACCGAAATTCGGCTCGTATCTCCCGAATCCCCATAGATTCGGCAGTCGAATAAAGGGTTCCGCAAGGTTCCAGGCGTGATCTCAGCACATTGAATTCGTCCTGCAACGATGGCGCCGAAAGTGCTGCTGCAGTGGCGGGAGGTCGGATCATGCTGAACACTGTCCTGAATCCGCTGAGAGCTTTGATCGCCGACCAACGGGGCGTGAGCTCTGTCATGCTCGCAGTCAGCCTTCCGGTGATCGTGCTCAGCGTCGGCGGCGGCATCGACATGACGCGAGCGATCGCATTGCGCCAGCAGGTCGCAAGCGCGATCGAGTTGGCGTGCAAGCAATCCGCCATCGAAGTCGATTACAAGGCGAGCAAATCCGCGACCCCCGACAAGGACAACTACAAGCCTTTCGTCGATCAGTTGATCCAGGCTCGCCTGACGTCGGCGAGCCTGACGGGCGTCGCAGCCTCCAGCGTGGTCGACACCAAGAAGATCTCGATTACCGCTTCGACTGTCAGCCCGAACGTGTTTGCCAAGGTTCTGAATTTCGACACCGTTCCGATCTCGCTGACGCGCGAATGCGCACGCAGTTCGACACCGCCGCCCGTGCAGGGAACCGTGCTGTTTTCGGAATCGTTCGAGGTCAATCACAACGTCGCCTCGAACGACTGGACGGTGCTGAAGAACTGGAACGGCTGGACGACGAAGGACGCCGGCATCGAGATCAACGGCATGCCGCAGCTCTCAGGCAACACGATCCGCTTCGGCAATTTCTTCGCAGAGCTCGATTCCGATTGCCTGGGTGCGTCGAACTGTCAGGCCAATTCGACGATGTCGCGCGAATTGACGCTGGCGCCTGGAAAATACGAACTCCGCTACTGGTACATTTCGCGGGTCCGCAATCCTGCTGCGAATTACGTAGGCAAGGTCATCTGCGGTACGGACGCGGATGTCGCCTGGGCGACATGGGAAGGGCAGACCAACAGGATCGAAGTCTTTTTCGAGAAGCAGGGGTCGTATAATTTCGCGGCCAAGGACATGGTCGATGTCTGCGTCCATACTGATCAATGGACCGAGCGAAAGATACCGATCGTCGTCACCAGCAATGCCAAGTATCGCATTTCTTGGCGGGCAGCAGGGCGTCAGGACACCTATGGCGGGCTGATCGACTACCTGCGCTTCTGCAGCAACACCTGCCCGTGATCGAGCGATGACCGACGATCCCGATATGTCCAGGCCGAACGCCATATTGATGGCTGTAGCCAAATCAATGGCAGCATTCGGGCGTGATCGCAGCGGATCGACCGCGATCGAATTCGGCGTGGTCGGGCTGATGCTGGTCACGATCCTGCTTGCCACGATCCAGTTCTCGATGATGCTGCTGTGCCAGATGCGCCTACACGACACGTTGTCGGATGTCGCGACCGGGGCGAATACGGCATTGTTGGCGGATAAGGCCGGGTTGCGGGTCCTGATCTGCGACAATCTGATACTAGTCGATAACTGTGCCGGGACGCTTCTGCTCGAGAAAGCTCCCGTCAAGACATTCTCAACTGGCCCGCAGCCGATAGCAGGCGCCACATTCGCTGCCGGCACAAAAGGCGATGCCATGCTGATCCGCGCGACGGCGAATATCGTGACCTTCGTTCCCGGATTGCCGGCGCTGAGCGTGAGCGGCACCACTCTGTTCGCGAGCCCATGATGCTGAATCGTTTGAGGCGCTTTATCGGAACGAAATCATCGTCCGTCGCCACGGACGAAAGCGGCGTCGCGGCGGTCGAGTTTGCTCTTCTAGCGACGCTGCTCCTCACGCTTCTGGCGGGCGGCGTCGACCTGACCAATGCTCTGATCGTTCAACGCGATGTGGATCGCCTGTCCAACGAGCTTGCGCAGGCCTTGGTCGGCTGCGGCGACGAAAGCTGCGTGATCAAGAACGGTTCCGACATCAACGCCAGACTCAGCAACATCGCTCCCGGCCTTGATGGAATTGCGGTCGGCTTCGCCAATGTCCAGCGCATCAGTGATGCGATCGTAGCTCAGGGCGGCAACATGACCTATCTGCCGGCAGATATGACCACTCTCGCCAAGTCCGTGTTACCGGCTGACAAGGACTGGGGAGTTGCCACCCTGATCACCTACACGCACACGCCGATCCTGCTCAGCTTCGCCAAGGATTGGGGCTTCAACCTCGCGAATTTCCGCAGCTATAACGTCATGCTACGAACGAAGGCCTGATCGCCCGCCCCCCTACTCCGCCGCCGTCTTGAAGCTCTGCAAATTGTCCAGGCTCTGGATGATGTGCTCGGCCAGCGCGTTCGACAGCACGGACGGGTCGAAGCGGGTGCGCAGCAGGCCGATCTTGCAGGAGGGCAGCGTCATGAAGCCCTCCGCCGGCCCCAGGATCTTCATCCCCGGCCTCACCGCGCTTTCCGGCAGCACCGAGACCGCCAGCCCTGCGACGACGGCAGCGCCGACGGCGGTCGAGTTCCAGCTTGCATAGAGCACGCGGAAGCGGCGCCCCTTGCCCTCCAGCGCCTCGACGGCGGCCTGGCGCCAGTTGCAGGTCGGCCGGCCCAGCGCGAGTGGCAGCGGGTCCTCCTCGTGAACACCGTGGCGCGCCGAGGTCACCCAGAGCAGGGGCTCGATGCGAATGATCTCGCCCTGGCCGCGGTTCTCGACATGCGTGATGATCGCGAGGTCGATGTCGCCGGTGGCGATGCGGTCCGCCAGCATCGGCGTCGGCTCGCAGACGACCGTCACTTCCGCGCGCGGATTCGAGCGGGCGAAGCGCGCGAGAATTTCCGGCAGATAGCGGTCGGCATAGTCGTCGGGCACGCCGAGCCGGATGCGGCCCTTCAGGTCGGCGTCGGCGAAGCTCGCGACGCATTCGAGATTCAGCCGCACGATCCGGCGCGCATAGTCGAGCAGCCGCTCGCCATCCTCTGTCAGTTTGGCGTGGCGTCCGTCGCGCCCGAACAGCGGACGCCCGACCCGCTCCTCCAGCCGCTTCATCTGCATCGAGACGGCCGATTGCGTCTTGAACACGATCTCGGATGCGCGGGTGAACGATCCCGTATCGGCGATCGCGACGAAGGTCTTGAGCTGGTCGGCGTCGAGCACATGCGCCATCGCGGTCTCCCGATCGGTTCATCAATATCCGTGTTGTGAAGCATCATAAGCATTCGTTTGGCTTATGACCAGCGCAAAGCTATCCTTTGGTCACTCTCAAGGCCTTGCCAGCGGTGCGTCCAGGCAGAGCTTCGAGAATCCCGCCGCTTTTGACCCTGAGGAGGCCGTCATGCTGATCATGACCTTTGCCACGAAGTCGTTCTCGTCCGTTTCGGACGTTGTCACGCGTGTCGCTGCCCGAGGGTTCATCACGGTGGCGAATGTGATCAAAGCGATCATCCATCGACGCGACGTGCTGCGCCTCACGGAACTCGACGAGCGTGGTCTCAAGGACCTTGGCCTGGTTCGCTCGGACGTCGAAGGTGCACTCGCCACCTCCTGGCTGAGCGATCCCTCCGCCATTCTCGCCGCCCGGTCGAGCGCGCGCTCCGGTGTCGCTTCGGCTCGCCGCGAAGAAGGCCTTCGACAGGCACAGGTGAAATCGACGGCTGCCCCGCGCGCCGCGATTGTCGCGCTGCCTGCAAGAGCCCGCCGTAAGCCGGCCGCTACGGAAGCAAAGATTGCGTGCAACGCCTGACCCCTTGGGGTTGCACGTTCCTGAGGGCGGAAGCTTCGTGCTTCCGCCCTTTTTCGTGCGCGGGCTCAGCGCCGCTGCGAGCCGCCGAACATGCCCTCGAAGATCGATTTCAACGCGTCCTGATGGCTGTCCTGCACCTGCCGACCATGCTCGAACATCTGGTTCAGCGCATCGAGACCGATCGAACCCGGGCCCGTTCCGGATGACGGCGGCGGCTCGTCGGCCGCAGGCTCCGGCCTTGATTGACGCTCCGTCGGGGCAGGGGGCTCCGGCTGCTGGGCGCCACCGAGCATTCCGGTCAGGATCTGGCCCAGGATGCCGCCGCCCATCTGGTCGCTGCCCATCTGCCCGCCCGGCATCTGGCCGCCGCCGAAGGGCCCGCCGCCCTGCGTCTGGCCCGGGGGCTGCACCTGGCCGTTGCCGAACATCTGGCCGAGGATGGCCTCCAGCGGGTTCGCCGGCGTCTGTGGCTGCGGGGCTGGCGGCGTCGGCTGCCCACCCGGCATCTGCCCGCGCATCATCTCGGCGAACTGGCCCAGGATGCCGCCCATGCCCTGGCTGCTGGTGGATTTGAACAGTCCGCCCATCACCATCGAGGCGATCACGGGCAGCATCTGCTTCAGGATCGCCTGACTGACGCCGCTGGTCGCGGCCGCCTGCGCCGCCACGGCCTGGCTGACCTCTTTCGAGCCGAAGAGCTGACTCAGCACGTCGTTGCCCATGGCTGTGGCATTGCCCGGAATGCCGGTGGAAGGCGTTTCGAACATCTTGGCGAACGGCGTCGCCGTCATCATCTGCGCCAGATTGCCGAAGGCATAGGGATCCTGCGTCTGGCGCTGTAGCCCCATCGAGAAAGCCGGCAGCAGCGCCTCGATCGCCGATTGCGTCTGTTGCTGGCTCAGGCCGTATTGCCGGGCGAGATTCTGCATCGCCTGGCCGTTCTGGGCCGACTGCATCATCTCGAACAGGTTCATCATGGCACACCTCCGGCTATCTCGCGGTCTGCTGCCGCCTGCACCGGGACGATAACAGGGCGCGAACCCGAGGCAAGCGCCTCAGCCCTGGCCGCAGCTTCACGCTCCAGCCGGTCGATCCCGCGATAGGCGAAGATCAGCGCGACGATGCCGAAGACGACAGCGCCCAGCGCCGAGCCGACGAGCGCACCCTTCGGGCCGGCATAGTGCGCGCCGAGGAAGGAGAACGGCATGGTCCCCAGCGTCGCCCGGCCCCAGCTGAAGACCGTCGACAGGATCGGCATCCCCAGATTGTTGAAGGCGGCATTGGCGACGAAGAGCAGCCCGACGAAGATCCACATCGGTCCCGAGATCAGGCAGAAGAACGCGACCAGTTCGGCGGTCAGCCCCGTCGCGCCGAAGACGGAGACAATCTGCCCGCGCAGCAGCACCAGCGCGAGCCAGGCCACGACGACGCAGGAGACCGCGAAAATCGCCGAATCTGTCAGGCCCCGCCGCATCCGGTCGAAGCGGCCCGCGCCCCAGTTCTGGCCCAGGATCGGCCCGACCGCGCCCGACAGCGCAAACAGGACGCCGAAGGCGACCGGCACCAGCCGGTCCATGATCGCGAGCGCCGCGATCGCCGCATCGCCGAAGCGTGCCATCACGCTGGCAAAGACGGCATTGGCGATCGGCGTCGAGAGATTGGTCAGGATCGCCGGCCCCGCAATCGTCATTGTGCCGGCCGCATCGGTGCGGATGTCGGCGAGCGAGGGCCGGGAGACGATGTCGTGGACCTTGACCGCACCATGGAAGCCGACGCCGACGAACATGAAACGCGACAGCACGATGGCGATAGCCGCGCCGTTGGGACCGAGCCCGAGCCCGAAGATGAAGAGCGGATCGAGCACAGCCGTCGCCAGCCCGCCGCCGAGCGTCACGAACATCGCGCGCCTGGCGTCGCCGACCGCGCGCAGGATGCCCGAGAAGCCCATGCCGACGGCCATCAGCACATTGGAGGGCAGCACGATCCAGAGGAAGGACAGCGCGACATCGTAGGATTCGCCGTGAGCGCCGAGCAGACGCAGCAACCACGGCAGGCAGGGCAGGGCGACGACGGACAGCGCGATCGAGGCGGCAGCCATCAGGGCGATGGTCGAGCCCGCGATCCGCCTCGCGCCGGGCCTGTCGCCTGCGCCGAGCGCGCGCGCGGTCATCGCCGTCACCGCGATCATCAGGCCGATATTGATCGAAACCATCAGGTAGAGGACGATCGTGGCGTAGCCGACCCCGGCCGTGGCCTCCGGCCTTCCGAGCCAGGAGACGTAGAGCAGCGAGAGCAGATCGACGACGAAGATCGCCATCAGGCCGATCGAGCCGGTCGCGGTCATCACCGCGACATGACGGAAGGTCGAGCCGGTGACGAAGACCGCCTGCGAGGTGCCGGCCGGAGCTTTCACCGTTCCGGCTCGCCGACGCCGCCGACCGCGACCTCGGCCCCGCCATCCTCGATCACTTCCTGCGTTTCCGGCGTGAGCGCCTTGGACTTGGCCTTCGGCCTGACCAGCGGCTCCGGCGTGACGCGCGGAACCTTGTTCAATGCCGCCGCGATCCCCTCCGTGAACTGGATCTCCATGCGCTGCGCATCCCGGTCGCGGACATTGTCGATCACCAGGCTGGCCTCGTCGTAATTGAGGCCGAGGCTCTCCAGCGTGACGCGGCCGAAGCCGAGCGCGGATTCGAAGGTCTCTCGCATCTGGTAGTCGACGCCCGCCTTCATCAGGTCGATGGCGTGGATGCGGTCATAGGCACGCGCATTGAGCCTAATTTTCGGGAACTCGGCCTTGACCATCTCGACGATGCGCAGTGCCGCATCCTTGTCGTCGATGCAGATGCACAGCACGCGGGCCTTGCCGACCCCGGCCGCGCGCAGCACGTCGAGCCGCGTGCCGTCGCCGTAATAGATCTTGAAGCCGAATTTCGCGGCCGAGCGGATGCGCTCCACGTCCGAATCGATGATCGTGACGTCGATATGCTGGAGCAGCAGCGCCTGCGTGACGATCTGTCCGAAGCGCCCGAAGCCCACGACCACGACGGATGCCTGTGTGGCATCGCTGAAATCTTCGTCGATCGTCTCGGGCTCGATGCGCGCCAGCAGCCACATGTCGATCAGCTTGGCGACCACGGGACCGATCAGCATCGAGATCGCAGCCAGCGCGGTGGCGATTGCACCCTGCCGGTCGTCGAGCAGGCCGAGCGAAATGCCCAGCGGCAGCAGCACGAAGGCGAATTCGCCGGCGGGCGACAGCAGCGCACCGGCGCGCACGGCTTCCGTCAGCGAGGAGCAGGAGGCACGCAGGATCGATGCCGCGACGACGATCTTGAACAGCACGAGCGCGGGAGCCGCCAGCGCCAGCAGCAGCCAGTTGTCGAGCACCAGTTGCAGGTCGAGCGACATGCCTACGGCCATGAAGAACAGGCCGAGCAGCACGCCGCGGAACGGCTCGATATCGGCTTCGAGCTCATGCCGGAAATGCGAATCCGCCAGCAGCACGCCGGCCAGGAAGGCGCCCATCGCCATCGACAGCCCGACATGCTCCATCATCAGTGCGGCGCCCAGCACGATCAGCAGCGCGGCTGCCGTCATCACCTCCTTGGCGCCGCTCTTGGCCAGGATGCGGAAGAACGGATTCAGCACATAGCGCCCGGCCACGACGATGATCGCGATCGCGGCAAAAGCGATTCCAAGGCCCGCCAGCGCCTGTCCCGCACCGCCCGATTTCGCCTCGGTCGTCGTCGCGAGCAGCGGCAGTATGGCGAGCGCGGGCGCGATAGAGATGTCCTGGAACAGCAGAATCGAGAAGGTGCGCCGCCCATAGGGCTCGTTGCCGTCGCCGCGCTCCTCCAGCAGTTGCAGCGCGATCGAAGTCGCCGACAGGGCGAGCGCGAGCCCCACCGCGACGGCACCGCCGGCCGAGAGCCCGAACCACCAGGCGATCCAGCCGATCGCGCCGGCGCTCAGCGCCATCTGCGACAGTCCCGCGCCGAGAATGTCCTTGCGCATCGAATAGAGCCGGGACGGCTGCAGTTCGAGCCCGACCAGGAACAGCAGCAGCACGACGCCGATCTCGGCCGTGCCGCGGATCGCGTCCGGGTCCTTGATGACCGCGAGCACAGATGGCCCGATGACGACACCCGCCGCGAGATAGCCCAGCACCGCCGACAGCCCCACACGCCTGAATAGCGGCACCGCGATCACGGCACCCGCGCAGAACGTCAGGATCGGCGGCAGGTAGCTGGTATGTGAGACGTCGGCCATGGTGTCATCTGTCCGGAGGGCAGGGTCGGCGCGGCGGCGTGACCCCCGCGAGGCTGCAATCTAGGGGCTGGCGCGCAATCCTGCGAGGGTTTGAATGCAGATGCGGAACGCGGGTCGGCTCCGTCTCAGAAATCGCCGGGTTTCCTTGACATCAAACGCCTCACGCCGAAAGAAGGCGCAGTATTTTCTGGAGCCCCTTCGCGCGTGACCAAGCCGCCGCTCGACATTCTGCTCTGCGCGCCGCGCGGCTTCTGCGCCGGCGTCGTGCGCGCCATCGACGCGGTCGAGAAGGCGCTGATGCTGCATGGCGCGCCGGTCTATGTCCGCCACGAGATCGTGCACAACAAATACGTCGTCGAATCGCTGAAGCGTAAGGGCGCGGTCTTCGTCTCGGAGCTGTCCCAGGTGCCCGATGCGACACGTCCGGTGATCTTTTCCGCCCATGGCGTCGCCAAATCCGTGCCGGCCGAGGCGAACTCGCGCCATCTCTTCGCCATCGACGCGACCTGCCCGCTGGTCACCAAGGTCCATCGCGAGGCCGAGGTCCATCACAAGCGCGGCCGCCACATCCTGCTCGTCGGCCATGCCGGCCATCCCGAGGTGATCGGGACCATGGGACAATTGCCGCCGGGCGCGATCACGCTGATCGAGACGCTCGACGATGTCGCGACGCTTGCTCCCCCGGCGGACAGGACGCTCGCCTATGTCACGCAGACGACGCTTTCGGTCGACGACACCCGCGAGATCGTCGCAGCCCTGCAGGCCCGTTTCCCGGACCTGATCGCGCCGCACAAGGAAGACATCTGCTACGCCACCACGAACCGGCAGGAGGCGGTCAAGCGTGTCGCCCCTCTGGTCGACGGCCTGATCGTCGTCGGCTCGCCGAACTCTTCCAATTCGCAGCGCTTGCGCGAAGTAGCCGAGCGAGCCGGCTGCCCTGTGGCGCGGCTCGTGCTGCGCACGGATGAGATTGACTGGTCTGTGTTCGGGAACATCCGCAGCCTCGGCATCACGGCGGGCGCCAGCGCCCCGGAGGTGCTGGTCGAGGAGATCATCGACGCCTTCGCCGATCGCTACGAGGTCCGCGTGGAGACGGTCTCGACCGCCGATGAGAACGTCTTCTTCCCGCTGCCGCGCGAATTGCGCGAGCCGACCGCGGCCGAGTGAGAGAACGCCTTGGCCGTCTATACCGAAGTTCCCGACGACGAGATGGCTGCCTTCGTGGCGAGCTACGGCATCGGCGATCTGCTGGCCGTGAAGGGCATCGCCGAGGGCGTCTCCAACTCGAATTTCCTGCTGCACACGACGCAGGCCTTCTACATCCTGACGCTCTACGAGGAGCGCGTCGACGCTGCCGACCTGCCCTTCTTCATCGGCCTGATGGAGCATCTGGCCGTGCGTGGGCTGATCTGCCCGCAGCCGGTGAAGGCGCTGAACGGCTCGGCCGTCGGCCGGCTCGCGGGCCGTCCCGCCGCGATCGTCACCTTTCTCGATGGGCTGTCGGTGCGCCGGCCCAACGCCGCCCACTGTGCCGAAGTCGGCCGGGGGCTGGCTCTGCTCCACCGGGCGGGCGCGGACTACGGCATGGAGCGGGCCAATTCGCTATCGGTGTGCGACTGGCGGCCTTTGGCCGAGCAGGCGGGCGCTGCGGCCGATACGGTTTCGCCGGGTCTTAGCCACCGCATCATGGCCGAGATCGAAACGCATGAGCGGCACTGGCCGCAAGGCCTGCCGCGCGGCATAGTCCACGCCGATCTCTTCCCCAACAACGTCTTCTTCATCAAGGACCGGCTCTCGGGGCTGATCGACTTCTATTTCGCCTGCACCGACGCCTTCGCCTACGACCTCGCCATCTGCCTGAATTCCTGGTGCTTCGAGGCCGATTCCTCTTTCAACCTGACCAAGGGCCAGGCTTTGCTCGCCGGCTATGAGAGCGTGCGGCCGCTTGAGCCCGCCGAGGCCGCGGCGTTGCCGACGCTGTGTCGCGGCTCTGCCCTGCGCTTCCTGCTGACCCGGCTGGTCGACTGGCTCAATGTGCCGCCGGGTGCGCTGGTCAAGCCGCTCGATCCACTGGAATACGACCGCAAGCTGGTCTTCCACCAGCGTGTGGCGGACGCGCGCGATTATGGGCTGAGGCGATGAGCGATTCTGTCGAGATCTGGACCGACGGCGCATGTTCGGGAAACCCCGGCCCAGGCGGCTGGGGCGCGATCTTGTCCTTCAAGGGCACGGAGCGCGAACTCTCTGGCGGCGAGGCCATGACCACCAACAACCGCATGGAACTGATGGGCGCGATCGCCGCGCTGGAAACGCTGACCCGGCCCTGCACCGTCGCGCTCAACACCGACAGCCAATACCTGCGCCAGGGCATCACCAGCTGGATCCATGGCTGGAAGAAGAATGGCTGGAAGACCGCCGACAGGAAGCCGGTAAAGAACGAGGAGCTCTGGAAGCGCCTCGACGCCGCGCTCGGCCGTCACAAGATCGAGTGGAAATGGGTCAAGGGCCATGCCGGCGATACGATGAACGAGCGCGCCGACGTGCTCGCGCGGGCCGGAATGGCGCCGTTCAAGCCGCGCCGCTGAACCGGTGTGTCAGCCTAATGCGGGCCTGATCCTCCGCCATGCGGCATCAGCCGCAGCGCGGCCGCGATGATCAGGATGGCCAGCGGCAGCACCAGATAACCCGGATCGAGCTTGCTCTCGACAGTCGCCATGTCGGTCGCGAAGTCCACGATCAGATAGACCAGGATCGCCTGGCAGAACGTGCTTTTCAGCTCGCCGACATCGCTCGGCCTGATCCATTTCGGCACGCGGTCCGGCTCGAAGGCGTGCTCGCTGATGACGAATGTCGCGGCCACCTTCGCGCCGAGCAGGATGAGGATGATCGCGAACAGGCATTCGTCGATCGCCTTCATCACCAGCGAGATGGCGCTGTGGGCGTCGCTGTGGCTGATCGCGGCGCGCGCTGCGGTGGCGATGTTCTCGCCCGCTTCCGCCAGGAGGATGAGAGCGCTGGCCATCATCCCCAAGGCGGCGACCGCGATGACCGCACGAAATGTCAGGCTCGCTGTACGCACCTTGATGCCCTCGCTGTCGCCGTCACCTCCGTGACGATCCTCGCCGCCGGCTTAAAGACAGATGGGTCGCGCTGTCCATGCCTGTGCCGAGCGATCGGCCGGCGACGAGCCTCTCAGCCGAGCGCCTGCCGATACACGATGAAGCCCGACTTGTCGGCCACCTTGTCGTAGAGCGCCTGCGCCTGGAGATTGCTCTCATGCGTCTGCCAGTAGACGCGGAAGCAGCCCTTTTCCTGCGCCATCTGCCTGACCGCCTCGATCAGCCTGCGCCCTGCGCCGGTGCCGCGCGCTTCGGGTGCGGTGAAGAGGTCCTGCAGATAGCAGATGTCGGCTTCGCGCCAGGTGGTGCGGTGGATCACCCAATGCACCATGCCGACGAGCTTGCCGTTCTGCTCGGCGACGAAGCCGCCCATCGGCTCGGAGCCGCCCGTCAATCGCGCGAAGGTCACGTCGTCGGTCCCGGCCGGCAGTGTTGCCTCGTAGAATGTCAGGTAGCCATGCCAGAGCGGCTCCCACGACGAGCGGTCGGATGGGGCGAGCGGGTGAATCGTGATCGCGGACATGGCAGCCTCCAGGCAAGTGGCCGAAAGCTAGCGGTAGGCCGGCCGCTTGTCTCATGACAAGGCGCAATCGCATCCATCAGCGCGAGCAGGCGCAAAAAAGCCCGCGCGGCAGAAGCCGGCGCGGGCTCGTCTGGATGCGTTGGTCTCAGAGCTGCTTCAGCAATGCCTCGGCGCCGGAAACATCCGCCTTGCCAGGGGCGTCCTCGACGTTGAGCGCGGTCACGACGCCGTCCTCGATGATCATCGAATAGCGCTGCGAGCGCGTGCCGAGACCGAAGCCCGAGCCGTCGAGCGACAGGCCGATCTCCTTGGCGAAATCGGCATTGCCGTCGGAGAGGAACTCGATCACGCCTGCGCCGCCGGTCGCCTTCGACCATGCGTCCATGACGAAGACGTCGTTGACGCCCGTCACCATGATCGATTCGACGCCCTTGGCCTTGATTTCGTCGGCCTTGGCCAGATAGCCGGGCAGGTGGTTCTTGTGGCAGGTCGGCGTGAAGGCGCCGGGCACGGCGAACAGGACGATCTTCTTCCCGGCGAACAGGTCGTCGGTCGTCTTGGGAGCAGGTCCATCCGCGGTCATGACCCGGAACGTCGCCTGCGGAAGCTTGTCACCAACCTTGATGGTCATCGCGCCTGTCTCCGTGAAGCCCGCGGCGGTTCGCCGCTCGGGCTGACGGATTAGGGCTTGGCGGCCGGAATGTCGAGTTCGAGACGCGTCTCGACCGCTGCGGGTTTGCCGCGCACCGTGATGATGAACGGCACCGGCCCCGCCGCGCTTTTGGGTCGTTCGCTCATCTTGACCGTGGCAATGATCGTGCCGTCCGGTTGCGGTCGCAGCACTGGCTTGCCGAAGGACCAGCTGCCCGGTCCCTCGACGAAGACGTCGTCGACGCTGCCGTCGGGTGAGGCGCGCAGGACGAGTTTGAGAACGGGGTCGCCGCTGCCTTCGGCGATCTTCGCGTCCAGGATCGACGGCTTGTCCTTGTTCGGCCCGATCTTGACCGCGTTGGGAACCTGCTCCTCGAAGCGCTCCAGCCGCGGCGAGGACACCGCGGTCACGCCGGGCTCCAGCCACAGCCTCGCCTCGCCCTTGGCGGGAATGCAAATCTTCTCGCAGACGGCGTAGTCCAGCTTCAGCACGAGCGTGACCGGCTTGGCCGGATCGGCGGGTTTGACCGAAATCGGGATGACGACCTCGCCGATATAGCCGACCGAATATCCACTTGCGTCCTCGAAGCGTTCAGGCGCAGGCCAACGCACGTCGAGCCCCCCGACATTGGCCGAGCCGCTCCAGTCGAAGACCGGCGGTACGCCGAAATCGCCGGGGCTTCGCCAATAGGTCTTGTAGCCGGGCGCCATCACGATCTCGACGCCGACGCGCTGCTTGCCCGACGGGGCGGTCGGGCCCGCGATCAGGCGCAGCGACGAGTAGTCGCCCTTCGACCATAAAGACGTCGCCGCCTCCTGCGCGCCGGCGGGCGCCGCGAAAGCGAGAAGGCTGAACAGAAATATGGATATGATGCGTTTCACTGCCCTGACATAGGTGTTTCGGGCCGGAATTGCGAACGAAACCGATGCCTGACCGCCAACGATCATGTGATTGGATGAACGGATATGGTTATGCTGCGGGCTCGGGGAGCGTTCGCGATGCCGCATTTTCGCTGCCGGCCCTGTTTCCAGCACCGCATGATTTGATCTAGCATGTGCCGATGAAGATCGGATCGAACCAGCGGATCGGCGGCCGTAGCTATCTCGACGGGCAGTGCCTGATCGCGATGCCGGGCATGTCCGACAGCCGTTTCAGCCGCAGCGTCGTCTATGTCTGCGCCCATTCCGAGGACGGCGCGATGGGCATCATCGTCAACAAGCCGGCCCCCGACACGAAATTTCCCGATCTTCTGGTCCAGCTCGACGTGATCCCGTCCGAGGAGCTGATTCGGCTGCCGAGCCAGGCCGAGCGTATGCAGGTGCTGCGCGGCGGCCCCGTCGAGACCAAACGAGGCTTCGTTCTTCACTCCGCCGATTTCTTTCTGGAGTCGGCGACGCTGCCGATCGACGACGGCATCTGCCTGACCGCGACGCTGGACATCCTGCGCGCCATCGCCATCGGCAGCGGGCCGGAGAACGCCATCTTGGCCCTGGGCTATGCCGGCTGGGCTGCCGGCCAGCTTGAGGCGGAAATCCAGTCGAATGGCTGGCTGCACTGCGCAGCCGATCAGGCGCTGCTCTTCGACGACGGTATCGAGACGAAATACCACCGAGCACTAGGCAAGATCGGCATCGACCCGGCCTTCCTGTCGAGCGAAGCGGGGCACGCCTGAGCCTCAGGCCGCCTCGCTCGACGACGGCGCGCTCGCCCCCACCAACCGGCGCGCTTCCATCGCACTCATCGGCTGGCCGAAGATATAGCCCTGCGCATACTGGCAGCCGAGCTGGTAGAGTTCGATCGCATCGGACTCGCTCTCTGCCCCTTCCGCGACGACATCCATGTTCAGGTCCGCCGCAAGCTGCACGATCGAGCGCAGGATCACCGGCGGCTTGCCGTTGCCCATGGCGCGCACGAAGCTCTGGTCGACCTTGATCGTGTCGAAGGGGAAGCGCTGCAGATAGGACAGCGAGGAATAGCCCGTACCGAAATCGTCGAGCGACAGGCCGGCGCCCAACTCGCGGATGCGGCTCAGCATCTGGGCGGCATATTCCGGGTTTTCCATCACCAGGCTCTCGGTGATCTCGAGCTTCAGCGTGCCCGGCAGCACGCGCCGCCGCGCCAGCACGGTCTTCACATCATGCAGCAGGTCGTGGCGCAGCAATTGCCGGCTGGAGACGTTGACGCTGGCGAAGATCGGCGGATCGACCTCGAGTGCCGCCTGCCAGGCTTCGAGCTCGCGCGCCGTGCGGTCCATCACATAGACGCCGAGATCGACGATCAGCCCCGTCTCCTCGGCGATGGCGAGGAAGTCCTGCGGCATCAGCCGCCCCTCGCGCGGATGGTCCCAGCGCACCAGCGCCTCGAAACCCGCGATGGTGCGGTCCTCCAGCCTGACGATCGGCTGGTACATCACCTGGATCTCGCCGCGTTCGATGGCACGGCGCAGATCGCTCTCTAGCGCCAGCCGGTCGTTGCGGTCGGTCCGCATCGTCGGCACGAAGACCTCGATCTTGTTGCCGCCCTGCCGCTTGGCGTGGGCCATGGCGAGCTCGGCGTTTTTCAGCGCATCGTCCTTGCGCGCGGCCGGCGCCGGGTCGAACAGGGCCAGGCCCACCGAGGGCGTCAGGAAGATCTCGCGCTCGGAGAACGTCACAGGCGTCGAGACGGCGCGGCGCACGAGTTCCGCCAGCGCCAGGATGCGTTCCGGATCGCGCTCGGAGACCAGGATCATCGCGAAGGTGTCGCCGCCGATGCGTGCCAGCGTGTCCTGCGCGCGCAGCAGCCGTCCGAGCCGACGCGCCAGCGTCAGCAGGATCGAATCCCCGGCCGAGAAGCCGACGGATTCGTTGACCTGCTTGAAGCGGTCGATGTCGATCACGATCACGGTTGGGCGGATATTGTCATCGGCGCGGCAGAAGCCGAACACGGCCGAGAGCCGGTCCTGGAACAGCTTGCGGTTGGGCAGCCCGGTCAGGTTGTCGTGAACGGCGTCGTGCAGCAGCCGCTCCTGAGCCGTGCGCTGCTCGGTCACGTCGGACAGCGTGCCGATGACGCGGATGACCTCGCCGTCGGAGCCGATGACCGGCCGCGCCTTCAGATTAAACCAGTGATAGGCGCCGGTCGCCGCGCGCAGGCGGATGTCGAGATTGAGCTTGCCGCGCCGCTGCTCGATCACCGCATCGAGCGTGACGCGATAGCGGTCCCGATCGGCGACATGCATGTATTCGAGCCAGCGCGCCGCCGAGCCTTCGAGCGTGCCCTTCGACAAATTGAGCAGCGTCTCGACCTGGGGCGAGACGAAGATCTTGTCGGCCGTCACGTCCCAGTCGAAGACGAGGTCGCCCGAGCCCGACAAAGCGAGTGCGCGCCGCTCGGTATCGGAAACGAGCCCCTGCGACAGCGCTCCGCCGGCGAAGGCGTGCTGGATCACCGTGAAGCCGATCAGGAGTACGATCAGAACCAGCCCGCCGATCAGCGCCGGCGCCACCAGATCGCGCGAGAACTGCCCCGTGACGGTGAAGCCCGCCGCCGTGACCCACACTGCGAGCAGGAACCAGGTCGGGATCAGCATCACCGCGCGCTCGTAGCCATGCGTCGCCAGATGCAGGATCAGGACGAAGCCGATCGCCGCCACGGCCGCGATCGAGATCCGCGCGATGCCCGCCGCCATCGGCGCGTCGAAGACGGCAAGACCCACGAGCCCGGCGAGACCCAGCATCCAGACGATGGTGACGTGGCTGTAGCGCACATGCCACCGCGACAGGTTGAGATAGGCGAACAGGAAGACGAGAAGCGTCGCCGCCAGCACCACCTCGGCGCCGGCGCGGTAGATCCGCTCGATCGCCGGCGTCAGCGGGAAGATGCGCTGGAAGAAGCCGAAATCCAGCCCCGCATAGGCCAGGACCGCCCAGGCGAGCGCCGCCGCCGCGGGGAAGATCACGGCGCCCTTGACCACGAAGATGATCGTCAGGAACAGGGCCAGCAGGCCGGCGATGCCGATGATGATGCCCTTGTAGAGCGTCAGCCCGTTGGTCTTCTGGCGGTAGGCGTCCTGCTCGAACAGATAGAGCTGCGGCAGGTTCGGCGATTTCAACTCGGCGACGAAGGTCACGGTCGCGCCGGGATCGAGCGTGATCATGAAGATGTCGGCGTCGGGGCTTTCTTCGCGCTCCGGCCTCAGGCCCTGGCTCGCCGTCACCGCCTCGATGCGGGTATCGCCGAGATCGGGCCAGACCACGCCCGAACCGATCAGCCGGTGAAACGGCGCCACCAGCAGCCGGTCGATCTGCTCGTCGGAATCATTGGTAAGCGCGAAAACGATCCAGTCGGGCCGCGCGCCCGATTCCCGCGCGCGCACCGCGATGCGCCGCACGATGCCGTCCGGCCCGGGCGCGGTCGAAATCTGGATCACGTCGCCGTCGGATTTGTTGCGCTCGACAACATTGGTCAAATCGAGCACCGGCGCATCCACCGGAACCCGCACCGCGTCCACGGCATGGGCCGGGCCAAGCAGCGCAATCACGAACAGGAAAACGAGGCCGGCGCTGGTGAGGCCAAGCCGGACGAGACGGTCGGGGATGGACAAGCGCTGCTCGGCTCTGGGGCGGGATGCGGTCATTGCGACAATTGAGTCAGTCGTATCGGCGGCTCGTGGCAAGGGCAAGGCGATGCGTCGCGCTATCACCGGCGCTTTTCGATCGTCGGCAGGGGGTCCGAAGACAGGATGCCGTAGAGCAGATGATCGGCCCAGACGCCGTTGATGCGCAGATAGGCCCGCGCGAGACCTTCCTGCTGGAAACCGACGCGCTCCAGCAGCCGCCGCGACGGCATGTTGTTGGGCAGGCAGGCCGCCTCGACGCGATGCAGCGCGAGTTCGGAAAAGGCGAAGCGCAACGCCCCCAGCACCGCTTCGGTCATGTGGCCCTGGCCGGCATGGCGTTGCCCCATCCAGTAGCCGAGCGTGCAGGCCTGCGCGACGCCCCGGCGCACCAGACCCAGCGTCAGCCCGCCCAGTAGCAGGCCGCTATGCGCGTCGGTGATGAAAACCGAATAGGCCTCGTCGCTGGCGATTTCGCGCGTCGCACGCTTGACGCGCAGGCGGAACGAGGTTCGCGTCAGGTCGTCGTCGTTCCAGACCGGCTCCCACGGCGTCAGGAACTCCCGGCTCTCGACCCGCAGAACGGCCCAGGCGGCATAGTCGGTCGCTTGCGGTGCGCGCAGGATCAGGTTTCGCGTGCGGATTAGCGCACGGGCCGGTGGGTCGGTCGAGAAGCGAAACAGCGCCATCCCGCGTCAGTCCCGCGCCCGGGCTGCTTGCCGCAGCCGGGCTGCCGGCGGCAGGCCGTGCAGGGGCCCGACCGCCGCGATCGTCGGCTGATGGCCGAGAAGCGAACGGCCCGCGTCCCTCACGCTCTCCAGCGTCACGGCGTCGAGCCGCGCCGCGAGCTCGTCGCGCGGGATCGCCCGGCCGAAAATAAGCACTTGCCTCGCCATCTGTTCGAGCTTGCCGCCCGGACTTTCGAGCGAGGCCAGCAGCCCGACCTTCATCTGCGCCCGGGCGCGGGCGACCTCGATTTCGCTGACGTCCTCGGCCGCCTGGCGCAGGCAGGCCAGCGCGACCTCGATCAACTCGCCGGCATCGTCGGGGGAGGTGCCGGCACTGATGCCGAACACGCCGCAATCGGAGAAGGGCCAGTGAAAGGCGTCGACCGCATAGGCGAGGCCGCGCTTCTCGCGCACCTCCTGGAACAGCCGCGACGACAACCCGCCGCCGAGCACCGAGGAGAAGATCTGCAGCGGGTAGTGCGCGCCGTCCTTGAAGGCGGTGCCGGGAAAACCCAGCACCAGATGCACCTGCTCCTCGTCGCCCTTGACCCGGGCTTCGCCGCCGCGATAGCGCCCCTCTTCACGCTCGGGCGGGGCGTTGGGCGCCGGCGGCAGCGCCGCCAGATGCGCGCGCGCCAGAGCCACCAATTCGTCATGATCGACGGCGCCCGATGCCGCCAGCACCATGTTCCCGGCATGGTAGTGCCGCGCCAGATAGCTGCGGATGGCATCGGGGGTGAAGCTCTTGACGGTCTTGGCGGTGCCCAGGATCGGCCGGCCGAGCGGCTGGTCCGGGAAGGCCGCCTGCAGGAAGCGGTCGTAGACGAGGTCGTCGGGCGTATCCTGGACGGCGCTGATCTCCTGCAGGATCACGCCCTTCTCGCGCTTCAGCTCCTCTTCGGTGAGCGAAGGCGAGGTCAGGATGTCGCTGAGGATGTCCACGGCGAGCGGCAGGTCGCTGCCGAGCACGCGCGCCGTATAGCAGGTGTATTCGACTGAGGTCGCGGCATTGAGATCGCCGCCGACGCTTTCGATCTCTTCGGCAATGTCGAGTGCACTGCGCCGCGTCGTGCCCTTGAAGGCCATGTGCTCCAGCAGATGCGCCAGCCCGTGCTCATGGGGAAGTTCGTCGCGTGAGCCCGCCCCGATCCAGATGCCGAGCGAAACGGTCGCGGCATGGTCCATGCGCTGCGAAACGATGCGCAGGCCCGAGGGCAGGGTGGTCAGGCCGACATCTGGATCATGAAGTCCGGCGGTCGCGCTGGGCGCGGCAATCTCGGGCGTCTCGGCGGGGCCGGTGGCGCTCATGCGGCGGCTCCCTTGACGGCGCGCGCGGTCTCGCGAATGAAATCCTCGATATCAGCCTGGTTGTTCGGCAGCAGGGTGAAGCGCTCCCGGCGCTCCATCAGATCACCGAGATGCGCGGGCAGCTTCGGGGTGATCCCGCTGGCGGCAGCGACAGCGACCGGGAACTTTGCCGGATGCGCGGTGCCCAGCGCGATCACCGGCGTGGCAGGGTCCGCCAGCAGGGCGCGCCGCGCCGCGACGATGCCGATGGCGGAATGCGGATCGAGCAGATAGCCGGCCTCGCGCTGCGTCGCGCCGATCTCGGCTGCGACCTCGCGCTCGTCCACAGTCGTGGCGTCGAACTCGCTGCGGATCGCCGCCAGCGGCCCGGGCGCGATCTCGAAGCGGCCCGATTGCTGCAGCGACTGCATCAGCCGCCTGACGGCGGCCCCGTCGCGGCCATGAACCTCGAACAGCAGGCGCTCGAAGTTCGACGAGATCTGGATATCCATCGAGGGCGAGGTCGTCGCATGCACGCCCTTCGTCTCGTAGGCGCCGCTCGCCAGCGTGCGCGCCAGGATGTCGTTGCTGTTGGTCCCGATCATCAGCCGCTCGATCGGCAGACCCATGCGCTTGGCGACATAGCCCGCCAGCACGTCGCCGAAATTGCCGGTCGGAACCGCGAAGGAAACCTTGCGGGCAGGGCCGCCCAGCGCCACGGCCGAGGTGAAGTAGTAGACCACCTGCGCCGCGATCCGGGCCCAGTTGATCGAGTTGACGCCCGAGAGCCCGATCCCGTCGCGGAAGGCATGATGGTTGAACATCGCCTTCACCAGGTTCTGGCAATCGTCGAAGGTGCCCTCGACCGCGATGGCGTGGACGTTGTCGGCATCGACCGTGGTCATCTGCCGGCGCTGCACGTCGGAGACGCGGCCCTGCGGATACAGGATGAAGACGTCGACCCGCGACAGGCCCTTGAACGCGTCGATCGCCGCCCCGCCGGTGTCGCCCGAGGTCGCCCCGACGATGGTGGCGCGCTCGCCGCGCAGCGCCAGAACATGGTCCATCAGCCGCCCGAGCAGCTGCATCGCCACGTCCTTGAAGGCGAGCGTCGGGCCATGGAAGAGTTCCAGCACGAAAAGGTTGTCGCCGAGCTGCGTCAGCGGGCACACGGCCGGGTGCCGGAAGGTCGCATAGGCGTCCCGGATCATCGCCCCCAGCGCCTTGCCGTCGATGTCTCCATCGGTCAGCGCGCCGATGACACGTTCGGCAACGTCGGCATAGGGCCTGCCCGAAAATCCGGCGATCTCGTCCTGCGGCAGGACCGGCCAGGCCTTGGGGACATAGAGCCCGCCATCGCGTGCGAGGCCGGTCAGCAGAGCGTCGGAGAAGGAGAGCGCGGGGGCTTCACCGCGGGTGGAAACATGCAGCACGGTCTGGGTCTCGATGAGCGTGATGTTGCTATAGGCCGGTCCGCCGGATTCGGCAAAATCAATGGCGGCTCAGCCCTGACGGGCCGCCTTCAGGCTGGGCCAGGCATAGGCCGCGAACACCCCGATCAGCGTCAGGGCCAGCCCGAACCAGGTCAGCGCATATTGCAGGTGGTTGTCGGGGATGCGCGCGATCAACTCCTTCGCATCGATGCCGGCGGGCGGCGTCAGCCCGTCGCCCTGGCGCTCGGCCTCCAGATAGAACGGCGCGGCCGGGCCGAGACCCAGCGAGGCCGCGATGGCGCTTGGATCGCGCGTATAGAATTCGCGCTTGGCCGGCAGATCGTCAGGCGTAAACGAGCCGCGCATCTCGGCGGCGCGAAGATAGCCGGTCACGGTCGCAGGCCCTGCCGCCGGCCTGATCTCGCCGAACCGGCTCTCCGGAACGAAGCCGCGATTGACCAGGATGACGCCGCCATCCTGCAGCTTGAAGCCCTGGAAGATCCAGCGCCCGAACCCGGTCAGCTGGCGCGTGCCGGGGCCGCCCGAGGCGATCGTCGTGCGCACGCCGGCGAAGCCGGTGTCGAGGAACGTCCCGCTGGCTGCCACCCGCGTGAGGTCGAGCGTCGTGGGATCGAGACCCGCCCATGTCGAGGCCGCGGGCATTCCGGCCGGTGCGCCTGAAGCCTGTGAATCCAGTCGCTCGATGAAGGCACGCTTCTCACCCATCCGCATCAACTGCCAGCCGCCGAGCGCACACAGCACCAGCGTCCCTGCCACCGTCAGGATCGCCGGCCAGAGCAGTCGCGGCTGAGGCGCCGTGGACAGCGCTTCGCTCACTTCTCGAGCCTGCCTTCCTCGGCCTTGTTGGCATATTGCAGCGCGACCGCGAGGCCCTTCATCGGCCGCAGCATCGCCAGGCACACGATCACCGAAAGCGGAAGCCAGATCGCCATGTGCAGCCAGATCGGCGGTTCATAGGCGATCTCGACATAGAGCGCCGCGCCCAGCACCGCGAAGCCTGCGATCAGCATGATGAACACCGCCGGCCCGTCGGCCGAATCCGCGAAGGAAAAGTCGAGCCCGCAAGCGGCGCAGCGCGGGCGCACCTTCAGGAAGCCGTCGAACAGCTTGCCCTCCCCGCAGCGCGGGCAGCGGCCTGCCAGGCCTGTCTTGTAGGGCGAGGGCAGGATCGGGGTGTCTTCGGCCATGGCGGCCTCCTTCCGGCATCGTGTAAAAGCGCAAAGGCGGCCTTGCGGCCGCCTTTGCCGTATCCCAATGCGGCGGCGTGGTCAGTGGGCCGCGGCAGCCACGCCCGAGCCGGACGCCCAGACATAGATCGCGGCGAACAGGAACAGCCAGACCACGTCGACGAAATGCCAGTACCAGGCGGCAAACTCAAAGCCGAGATGCTGGTCCGGCTTGAAGTGGCCGAGATAGGCCCGGTACAGGCAGATCGCGAGGAAGATCGTGCCGATGAAGACATGGAAACCGTGGAAGCCGGTCGCCATGAAGAAGGTCGCGCCGTAGATGTGGCCGCTGAAAGCGAAGCTGGCATGCGAGTACTCGTAGATCTGGCAGGCCGTGAACAGGATGCCGAGGATCACCGTCAGCCACAGGCCCTGCTTCAACCCGGCGCGATCGCCATGGATCAGCGCGTGATGCGCCCAGGTCACGGTGGTGCCCGAGGTCAGCAGGATCAGCGTGTTCAGCAGCGGCAGGTGCCAGGGGTCGAAGGTTGCGATGCCCTTGGGCGGCCAGACGCCGCCGGTGAACTCCTGGCGGGTGAAGTTTATCGCCTCGCTGGAATACAGGCTCGCATCGAAGAAGGCCCAGAACCAGGCGACGAAGAACATCACCTCCGAGGCGATGAACATCAGCATCCCGTAGCGGTGATGCATCTGGACGACGCGGGTGTGGTGGCCCTCGTGCTCAGCCTCGCGGACCACGTCCATCCACCAGGCCAGCATGGTGTAGAGCACGCCGAGCGTGCCGATGCCGAAAACCAGCGGGCCGAGCTTCATCCCGCCCAGCATCAGCGCCTTCATCCACATCACGGCCCCGATGGCCATGATCGTGGCGCTGCCCGCGCCGACGATCGGCCACGGGCTCGGATCGACGAGGTGGTAGTCGTGGTTCTTGGTATGGGCCCCGGCCATCGTGATCAGTCTCCGCGTCCGACTTCTAAAAAGCGCAGCGCTCAGGCTTCGCTCGTATTACAGGTTCGACTTGGCCGCGTCACCCGCCACGGCGCCTGATTTGCCCTCGGCGACGGGCTGGCCCGCTCGCGAGGGAAAATAGGTGTAGGACAGGGTCAGCGAATTGACGCCGTTGAGATCGCGATTATCCGCGATCTCGGGGTCGATATAGAACACCACCGGCGCCTCCAGCGTCTCGCCCGGCTGCAGCGTGTGCTCGGTGAAGCAGAAGCACTGGATCTTGACGAAATAGGCCGCGCCCTTGTCGGGTGTGACGTTGAACGTCGCGATACCCGTCGAGGTCCTGTCCGAGCGGTTGGTGATCTTGTAGAACACCGTCTGCGTCTGCCCGACGCGCAGGTTGATCTCGGGGCTTTCCGGTTCGAAGCGCCAGCCCAGCCCCGGCGCGACATTGGCATCGAAGCGCACGGACATGGTCCGGTCGAGAATGCGCCCGGCGCCCGCCGTACCGACCATCGGCGTGCCGCCGAAGCCGGTCGCCTTGCAGAACATGTCGTAGAGCGGCACGGCCGCGAAGGAGAGGCCGGTCATGCCCATGGCCACGCCCGCGCAGACCAGCGCCGTGCGCTGGAGATTGGCGGTTTTCCCGGACACGGTCGCCATCACAGCGGCCTGTTCATGATGGCGGGCCCGGTCTTGACCAGCGTTACCACGAAGAAGAATACGACCAGCCCGGCGAGCACGAGGGCGAGCGCCACCGAACGTCGCCGACGCCTTGCCATGTCCTCCGGCGAGAAGGCGGCGACCGGCACCTTGCGCGGCTCGTTCATCCGATCACCTTGGGCAGCGCCCACATCAACCCGAGGCTGTTCTCGGCCAGCAGGACGGCAAACAGCAGGAACAGATAGAGGATCGAGAAGCCGAACAGCGAATAGGCGGCCTTGTTCGCGGCCTCACCCTCGGTCGTCCGCAGCACGCGGATCGACAGGCCGACCATGACCGCTCCGGTCGCGATCGAGACCACGAGATAGACCAGCCCGCCGAAGCCCATCAGGGCCGGCAGCACGGCGACTGGCGCCATCACCAGCGAATAGGCGACGATCTGGCGGCGCGTCGCGGCCGGGCCGGCGACGTTGGGCAGCATCGGAATGCCGGCGCGCGCATAGTCCTGCGCCTTGACCAGCGCCAGTGCCCAGAAATGCGGCGGTGTCCACAGGAAGATGATGGCGAAGAGCACGAGCGAGTGCAGGCCGAAATCGCCCGTCACCACGGCTTCGCCGATCATCGGTGGGAAGGCCCCGGCGGCGCCGCCGATGACGATGTTCTGCGGCGTCGAGCGCTTCAGCCACATCGAGTAGACCACGGCGTAGAAGAAGATCGTGAAGGCCAGCATGGCCGCCGCCAGCATGTTGGCGACGAGCCCCAGCACGATGACCGAGCCGGCCGACAGCGTCAGCCCGAAGGCCAGCGCCTCCGAGGGCAACACCCGTCCCGCGGGGATCGGCCGCTTGGCGGTGCGCGTCATCAGCGCGTCGATATCGGCGTCGTACCACATGTTGAGGCAGCCCGACGCTCCGGCGCCGACCGCGATCGCCAGCAGCGCGGCGAGACCCAGAACAGGGTGGATGTGGCCGGGAGCGGTCGCCATGCCGCCCAGCGCCGTGACGATGACCAGGACCATCACGCGCGGCTTGAGCAGGGCGAAGAAGTCGCGCGCCTCACCCGTCGAGGTCAGGGCGACGCCTTCGGAACGGGTCTCGATGGTGTCGAACGCTGCGGACATGAACTGACGACCGTTTCGCTTCTTGGAACGCGGTATCGCCGCGCTGTGGTCTTGAGGAGCGGCCTGGCCGCCCGTCTCCGGAACGCCCGTCGAGGCGCTCGGGAGAGGGGCGGCGGCGGGCCTTTGTCGGGCCCGCCGCCTGTTGTCTCAGTGGTCCGAGCCGGTGATGCGCGGCAGGGTCTCGAACTGGTGGAAGGGCGGCGGCGAGGGCAGCGTCCATTCCAGCGTGGTGGCGCCTTCGCCCCACGGATTGTCGCCGGCCAGTTCCTTACGGGAGAAGGCGACGAAGAGGCCGTAGAAGAAGATCAGCAGCCCGGCCGCGAAGATGTAGGAGCCGATCGACGACCAGAAATGCCAGCCGGCGAAGGCGTCCGGATAATCCGCATAATGGCGCGGCATACCGGCAAGCCCGAGGAAGTGCTGCGGGAAGAACAGCAGGTTGGCGCCGAAGAAGGCGACCCAGAAATGCAGCTTGCCGATCCAGTCGGGGATCACATAGCCGCTCATCTTCGGGAACCAGTAGTAGAAGCCCGCGAAGATGCCGAACACGGCGCCAAGCGACAGCACGTAGTGGAAATGCGCCACCACGTAATAGGTCGCGTGCAGCGAGCGGTCGACGCCGGCATTGGCCAGCACGACGCCGGTGACGCCCCCGACCGTGAACAGGAAGATAAAGCCGATCGCCCAGACCATCGGCGCCGTGAAGCGGATCGAGCCGCCCCACATCGTGGCGATCCAGGAGAAGATCTTGATGCCGGTCGGCACCGCGATCACCATCGTCGCGAACACGAAATAGCGCTGCGTGTTGAGCGACAGGCCGGCGGTGTACATGTGGTGCGCCCACACGATGAAGCCGACGACGCCGATCGCGACCATGGCGTAGGCCATGCCGAGATAACCGAAGATCGGCTTCTTCGAGAAGGTCGAGATAATGTGGCTGACGATGCCGAAGGCCGGCAGGATCATGATGTAGACTTCCGGGTGTCCGAAGAACCAGAACAGGTGCTGGTACAGGATCGGATCGCCGCCACCGGCCGGGTCGTAGAAGGTCGTGCCGAAATTGCGGTCGGTCAGCAGCATGGTGATGGCGCCCGCCAGCACCGGCAGCGCCAGCAGCAGCAGGAAGGCCGTCACCAGCACGCCCCAGGCGAACAGCGGCATCTTGTGCATGGTCATGCCGGGCGCGCGCATGTTCAGGATCGTGGTGATGAAGTTGATCGCGCCCAGGATCGAGGCCGCGCCTGCAAGATGCAGCGACAGGATGCCGAAATCGACCGACGGGCCGGGGTGGCCGGCCGAGGAGAAGGGCGGGTAGATCGTCCAGCCCGTGCCGACGCCATGGGCGCCGGGTGCGCCTTCCATGAACATCGAGGTGACCAGCAGGATGAAGCCCGCCACCGTCAGCCAGAACGAGATGTTGTTCATGCGCGGGAAGGCCATGTCCGGCGCGCCGATCATCAGCGGCACGAACCAGTTGCCGAAGCCGCCGATGACGGCGGGCATGACCATGAAGAAGATCATGATCAGGCCGTGGCCGGTAACGAAGACGTTGTAGCTCTGGCCGTTGGCGAAGATCTGGAGGCCCGGCTGCTGCAGCTCGATCCGCATCATGATCGACAGGAAGCCGCCGACCAGTCCCGCCATGATCGAGAAGCACAGATAGAGCGTGCCGATGTCCTTGTGATTGGTCGACAGCAGCCAGCGGCGCCACCCGGTCGGGTTGGCGTGGTGGGCCTCGTCATGTCCGTGGCCGTGGGCGTCGTGAGCCGCTGTTGCCATGGGTTGGTCTCCTTTTGCGAAAAGGCTTCGCACGGTCGGTCGATCGAGGGCGGCGCGGAAAAGCCCGTGCCGAAGAATGGGACGTCGCCTTACTGCGAGGCGGCCGCGACCTTGCTGGCCGCGTCGTCGGCATTGGCGAATTTCTGTTTCGATTCGGTCAGCCAGGTGGCATAGCGCTCGGCGCTGACGACCCGGAACGCGATCGGCATATAGGCGTGGTTCTGCCCGCAGATGAACGAGCACTGGCCGTAATAGATGCCTTCGCGATCGGCCTTGAACCAGGTTTCGTTCAGCCGGCCCGGGATGGCGTCGATCTTGATGCCGAAGGACGGTACAGTGAACTTGTGAATGACGTCGGCGCCGGTCACCTGGATGCGAACGATCTTGCCGACCGGCACCACCGCCTCGTTGTCGACGGCGAGCAGACGCGGCGCCTCGGCGGCGGTGATCTTGTTGCCGGAGATCGCCTCGGCGCGCTGCTTTTCGTCCAGCATCAGCGAATCGAAGCCGAAGGCGCCGGCATCCTGCGGGTACTCATAGGACCAGTACCATTGCTTGCCGGTCACCTTCACGGTGACGTCGGCCTGCGGAATCTCGAGCTGCAGCTTGAGCAGGCGGAAGGAGGGAATGGCGATCACGACCAGGATCAGGACCGGGATCACCGTCCAGGCGACTTCCAGCAGTGCGTTGTGGGTCGTCTTGGAGGGGGTCGGGTTGGCCTTCTCGTTGAAGCGCCAGGCCACATAAAGCAGTAGGCCCAGCACGAAGAGCGTGATCGTGAAGATGATGACGTTGAGCCAGTCGTGGAACCAGTGGATATATTCGGCGACCTCGGTCACCGGACCCTGCAGGTTCAACTGCCAGGGCGTCGGCATTCCGGTTCCGGCCAAGACGCTGTCGGGGATCATCGTCGTGCCGATGGCGAGGGCCGTGGCGGCGACGGTCGCGAATGTCCTGCTCAGAAGTCGCATCGGTTCGACATAGCTCCTCATGAATGCCCGCATCGTCCCGCGTCTTGTCTTCAGGGCGGTCCATGCGTGAACGAGTCGGGCCGCCGGGGCCCGCCTCCTTCTTCGGCATTGCGATAAATCAAAGATCACGCTTGCGCCAGAGGGGCAATGCGGGCCTTCAACACAGCCCGTGCGGCATAATCACGCGAGGCATGGTCTCTGGACACATGACGAGGCGGCCTCGCGGCGGCTCTCGCCTTGACAGGACCGGGCCTGCATGGTCCCAACGGGCACATGCGGTGGTGGAAACGAGCCTGCGCGAAGGTGCATGTCGGCATCCGCCGGATTCCACGCATTGAAGTTCTGGAGCCCGGAATCGGGCCTTGGTCTGGAGGAACGGCAGGGATGGGCAAGATCATCGGACCTGTCTTTGCGGCTGCCCTGGGTATGGGCCTTGCTGTCGCGGGCGCCTGTCTCGGCGTCGCCCCTGCTCGCGCGCAGGGGGCGGTCAAGTCGACCCATGGCGACTGGCAGATGCGCTGCGAGGTGCCGCCCGGTGCCAAGACCGAGCAATGCGCGCTGGTGCAGAACGTCGCGGCCGAGGACCGGCCGAACCTCACATTGCTCGTCATCGTGCTGAAGACCGCCGACCAGAAGAGCCGGCTCCTGCGCGTCGTCGCGCCGCTCGGCGTGCTGCTGCCGTCGGGGCTGGGTCTCAAGATCGACGACAAGGATATCGGCCGCGCCGGTTTCGTGCGCTGTCTGACGACGGGCTGCGTCGCCGAGGTGGTGATGGACGACGCGTTGCTCGGCCAGCTCAAGACCGGCAAAAGCGCCACATTCATCGTGTTTCAGACCCCCGAAGAGGGCGTGGGCATTCCCGTCTCGCTCAACGGGTTTGGCCCCGGCGTGGAGACCTTGCCGTGATTGATGCATCGTTCCGCAGAAGCCCGCTGCTCGCTTTGCCGTTCCTGTGCCTCGGCCTGGCGGGCTGCGGCTCCTCGAGTTCCTCGTCCGGACAGCCGAGCACGATGCGGACCTTCGCGAATGTCGTGATGTTCCAGTCGACGACGCCCCCGCCGGCCGAGCAGTTGCCGAAGGACGAGGACAACACCTTCATCTGTCCCGAAGTGATCATCGCCGATGGCGGCGCGGCGATCCGCGCCCAGGGCGGGCCCGACAGCAGCAGCCTGCGCAACCAGATCTCGATCCTGAATTTCGCGCGCGAATGCATCGCGCCGACGCCCGCCGGCGGCTTCAACCTGAAGGTCGGCGTCGAGGGGCGCGTCCTGCTCGGACCGGCCGGCACACCCGGGGCCTATTACGGGACGCTAACGACGCAGGTTCTGCGCGGCACCACCGTGGTCGCCCGCCGCGCCTCGCGGGTCGGCGGCACGGTTTCGTCCGGCCAGGGCGGCACCGACTTCTCCCATGTCGAGGACGGCATCGTCGTTCCGCCGGGTCGCGGGGAGATCGAGATCATCATCAGCCTGAGTTCCGGAGGCGGAGCAGCGCCTGCCCGTTCGCGCCGCAGGTAGCCCGCCGATTGCCGTGAAACGAGGCAGCGGTGCGATTGACTTAAGGCAGCGCTCTTGTATCTCTGCCGACAGCCGCAACATCCCCGCGGGAGAGTCCGGAGCCAGCCCTGCTGGCCACCGGCGCCGAAGGCGCAACCGCCCCGGAAACGCTCAGGCAAACGGACCGCGTGGGAACTGGCACTCTGGAAAGCGGCGGATGCGAATCCGTCCACCGACGGGTGTAACCTGTCCGGCTCGTCTTGCCGGCATGGGGAAATCTCTCAGGTTCCAAGACAGAGGGGGCGCGTTCCGGACACATCCGTCCGGGGCTTGCGCTTGACTCTGGAAGGGGCCGTCCATGACTGCCGAGGCCGCTGAAGCCGATACTGCTGCGAGCGCTGCTGCGCCGCCGGCCGCTCCCCCGCTCAAGACCCCGCTCCATGCGCGCCATGTCTCGCTCGGCGCCCGCATGGTGCCCTTCGCCGGCTACGACATGCCGGTGCAGTACCCGATGGGCATCCTGACCGAGCACAACTGGACCCGCGAAAAGGCCGGCCTGTTCGACGTCTCTCATATGGGCCAGGCCTTCCTGATCGGCCCCGACCACGAAACCACGGCGCGCGCGCTCGAAGCACTGATTCCCGCCGACATTCTCAACCTCACGCCCGGCAAGCAGCGCTATTCGCAGCTGCTGAACGAGGAGGGCGGCATCCTCGATGATCTGATGGTGACGCGCTCAGTCGATCCCGACGAGGACGGCGCGCTCTACCTCGTCGTCAACGCCGGCTGCAAGACGGATGACTACGCCCATATCGAGGCGCGCCTGCCGGCGAACGTGAAGCTCCTCAAGGCCGAGCATCGCGGCCTGATCGCGATCCAGGGTCCCGCCGCCGAGGCGGCGCTCGCCAAGCTCGCGCCCGAGGCTGCCGAAATGGCCTTCATGACCTCGCGCACCATGAAGGTTGCAGGCATCAAGGCCAATCTCAGCCGCTCCGGCTACACCGGCGAGGACGGCTACGAGATTTCCGCCGCCGCCACCAAGATCGGCGAGATCTGGGACACGCTGCTGCTCGACGCGACCGTCAAGCCCATCGGTCTGGGCGCCCGCGATTCGCTGCGCCTCGAAGCCGGGCTTTGCCTCTATGGCCATGATATCGACACTGCGACCTCGCCGGTCGAGGCCGCGCTGACCTGGTCGATCCAGAAGCGTCGGCGCGAAGAGGGCGGCTTTCCGGGAGCGGCGCGCATCCAGCGCGAATTCGCTGACGGTGTTGCGCGCGTCCGCGTAGGCCTCCTGCCCGAGGGCCGGGCGCCGGCCCGCGAGGGCGCCGAGATCGTCACACCCGAGGGCGAGATCGTCGGCAAGGTCACCTCTGGCGGCTTCGGCCCGACGCTGAACGCGCCCTGCGCCATGGGCTACGTCGCCAAGGCCCATAGCGCGCCGGGCACGCGGCTCGACCTCCTGGTGCGCGGCAAGCCGCTGCCGGCGGTCGTTGCGGCAATGCCCTTCGTCCCCAACGGCTACAAGCGCTGAACCGACCCCCGTTTTTGCTCCTGGAGACCAAAGTCCCATGTCCGAGACCCGCTACACCAAGGACCACGAATACATCCGCATCGAGGGCGACACCGGCACGATCGGCATCACCGATTATGCCCAGGGCCAGCTCGGCGACGTCGTCTTCGTCGAGCTTCCCGCTCTCGGCAAGGCTGTCGCCAAGGGCGGCGAGGCCGCCGTGGTGGAGAGCGTCAAGGCGGCCTCCGAGGTCTATGCGCCGGTCTCCGGCGAGGTCGTCGAGGTCAACAGCGCGCTCGAGGCGGCGCCCGGCACCGTCAACGAGGACCCGGCCGGCAAGGGTTGGTTCTTGAAGCTCAAGCTCACAGATGCCGGTGAGCTGGAAGGCTTGATGAGCGAGGCCGAGTACGAGAACTACCTCAAGACGCTGTGACGCCGTCATTCCGGGGCAGCGCGCAGCGCTGAGCCCGGAACCCATATCCGTTGTCATATGCCGATTGAAGCCGAACGGTTTTGCCACACCTCCGACCACCCGAGTTTATGGGTTCCGGGCTCCTCGCTGCGCTCGGCCCCGGAATGACCAAGGGATTCCCATGCGCTACCTCCCCCTGACCGACACCGACCGGCTCGACATGCTCGCGCGCGTCGGCGTGCCCGATATCGACGCGCTGTTCTCCGACGTGCCGGCCGACAAGCTGCTGAAAGCGCCGCTCGATCTTCCTCGCACCAAGGGCGAACTTGAGGTCGAGCGCATCATGGGCAGGATGGCGGCGCGCAACGTCGCGGCCTCCTCTGTGCCCTTCTTCGTCGGGGCCGGCGCCTACAAGCACCATGTTCCCGCGACCGTGGACCATCTGATCCAGCGTTCGGAATTCCTCACCAGCTACACGCCCTACCAGCCCGAGATCGCGCAGGGCACGCTGCAATATCTCTTCGAGTTCCAGACCCAGGTCGCCGCGCTGACCGGCATGGAGGTCGCCAACGCCTCGATGTATGACGGCTCGACCGGGACCGCCGAGGCCGTGCTGATGGCCCACCGCGTCACCAGGCGACGCAAGGCCGTGCTGTCGGGAGGCCTACACCCGCACTATGCCGACGTGGTCAGGACGCTCTCGGAGATGGCGAGCGACGATGTCGTGTCGCTTCCCGCCGATGTCGCTGCAAACGAGGACATCCTCGCGCAGATCGACGACGAGACCTCTTGCGTCGTCGTCCAGAATCCCGACGTCTTCGGCAATCTGCGCGACTTGGCGCCGATCGCCGAGAAGGCTCACGCCCATGGCGCGCTGCTGATCGCGGTCTTCACCGAGGTGATGTCGCTGGGCGCGATCACCGCGCCCGGCGAGATGGGCGCCGACATCGTCGTCGGCGAGGGCCAGTCGATCGGCAACGCCCTGAATTTCGGCGGCCCCTATGTCGGCCTCTTCGCCGCGAAATCGAAATATATCCGCCAGATGCCGGGACGCCTTTGTGGCGAGACGGTCGACAGCGAAGGCCAGCGCGGCTTCGTCCTGACGCTCTCGACCCGCGAGCAGCACATCCGCCGCGACAAGGCGACATCCAACATCTGCACCAACTCCGGGCTCTGCTGCCTCGCCTTCACCATCCACATGACGCTTCTCGGGCAAGCGGGTCTGGAGCGCGTCGCGCAGGTCAACCACGCCAACGCAGTCAAGCTCGCCGACCTGCTCGCCGGGGTGAAGGGCGCGTCGGTGCTCAACGAGAGCTTCTTCAACGAGTTCACGGTCAAGCTCGCCAAGCCCGCCGCGGACATCGTCGAGGCGCTGGCGCGAAAGGGCATCCTCGGCGGCGTCCCGGTCTCGCGCCTGCTGCCGGGCGCAGGCCTCGACGACCTGCTGATCGTGGCGAACACCGAAGTGAATACGGATGAGGACCGGGCGGCCTTCGTGGCAGCGCTCGCGGAGGTGCTGTCATGCTGAACCGTCAGGGACGTCCCACCCAGTCCGGCGAATCCGCTGCCGAATCCCACCCCACCTTCACCGGCAACCGCGCGCTGCAGCAGATCGAACCGCTGATCTTCGAGATCGGCCATCACGAGACGACCGGCGTTGACATTGACCCGCCGGCGCCCTTCAAGAGTCGCCTCGGCGCACACGCCCGCAAGGGCGAGATCGGCCTGCCGGGCCTCTCCGAGCCCGAGGCGATGCGCCACTACGTCCGCCTCAGCCAGAAGAACTACGGCATCGACACCGGGCTCTTTCCGCTCGGCTCCTGCACGATGAAGCACAATGCCCGCCTGAACGAGAAGATGGCGCGGCTGCCGGGCTTCTCCGACGTCCACCCGCTCCAGCCGGTCTCGACTGTGCCGGGCGCGCTCGACGTGATGCTGCAGCTCTCGCATTACCTGATGACGCTGACAGCCATGCCCGCCGTCGCGCTCTCGCCCAAGGCCGGCGCCCATGGCGAGGCCTGCGGCATGATGGCGATCAAGGCCGCCATCGCCGCCAAGGGCGAGGGCGCCAGCCGCAATGTCGTGCTCGTGCCCGAATCGGCCCATGGCACCAACCCGGCGACGGCCGCGCTGATCGGCTTCTCGGTGCGCTCCGTCCCGGCCCGCGCGGACGGCACGGTCGCGGTCGAGGACGTCAAGGCGCTGCTCGGTCCCGACATTGCCGCGATCATGCTGACCAACCCCAACACCTGCGGCATCTTCGAGCCGCAGATCGTCGAGATCGCCGCCGCGATGCATGAGGCCGGCGCGTATTTCTATTGCGACGGCGCCAACTTCAACGCCATCGTCGGCAAGGCGAGGCCCGGCGATCTCGGCGTCGACGCCATGCACATCAATCTGCACAAGACCTTCTCGACGCCCCATGGCGGCGGCGGGCCCGGCTCCGGGCCCGTGGTGCTGTCGGCGAGGCTCGCGCCCTACGCGCCGGTGCCGTTCATCCATCTCGACGGCGATGCCCCGCGCCTCGTCGAGCACAAGGGAGATGCTCCGCAGGGCAACGCGCCCTTCGGCCGCATCACCGCCTTCCACGGCCAGATGGGCATGTATGTCCGCGCCCTGACCTATATGCTCAGCCACGGCTCCGACGGCATGAAGCAGGCCTCCGAGGATGCCGTACTGAACGCCAATTACATCCGCGCCGGTCTGCAGGATCTGATGTCGCTGCCTTATCCCGACCACCCCTCGATGCACGAGGCGCTGTTCGACGACGAATGGCTGAAGGGCACCGGCGTCACCACGCTCGATTTCGCCAAGGCGATGATCGACGAGGGCTATCACCCGATGACGGTGTATTTCCCGCTCGTGGTCCACGGCGCCATGCTGGTCGAGCCGACCGAATCGGAATCGAAGGCCTCGCTCGATCTCTTCATCGCGACCCTGCGCGATCTTGCGATGGCGGCGAAGGGCAACGACAAGGCCCGCTTCACCGGAGCGCCCCACCACGCCCCGATCCGCCGTCTCGACGAGACGAGGGCCGCGCGACAGCCGGTGCTGAAATGGGTTGCGCCCCGGCCGATATCGGAGGCAGCGGAGTAGGGCGAAGTCAGGCTTCGTCCCAGGGGTTGAAGACGGGCACGCCGAGATCAGCGAAATGTCGGACGTTGCGGGTAGCGAGCGTGAGGTCGTGTTCCGCCGCCGTTGCCGCCAGGAATCCGTCCATGATGGACATGTTCAGCCCGGTGCGGTGAGAATGGGCCATGATATCGCCCCAGCGGGCGGCAATTGAAACCGTGACGGGCAGGAGCCGTCCACCGAAGCGTCGCGGAAGCGCTTCGGTAATCCACCGCGACAATGCGAAATGGCGATGGCCCGGTGTCATCAACGCAAGTCCGCGGTAAAGTTCTGCGGTTGTGACCACGCTGACATAGAGGTTGCGCTCCGGCGTTTCTCGGAAAAAACGCTCTACTGCCGCAGCTGGACGCGGTTTCTGCGGTTCCGAGACGACGTTTGTATCGAGCAGGAACGTCATAGGTCGAGGTCGCGCGGCTTTTCGTCTAGCCGCTCCAGATCGAGATCGGCGCCACGCAACGGCGAATTCCGCAGGAAATCGAACAGGTTCTCCTCGCGAGACGCTGTTCGCTCCCAGTCCTCGGACGATACCAGAACCGCAGCGGGTTTGCCGTTCCGGGTTACGATCTGCGGTCCATCCGACCGCGCGCTCTCGATGAACTCGGAAAAGCGAGCCTTGGCGCTGGCGACTGTCCAAGTTTCCTTTGAAACTGCGCTCATGCTTCACCTGCTTCGTTAAGCGGTTATGGTCATTCTAGTCACGATGACGATGATGGGCAAGCTCGTCCAACGCGAAACATTCTGACACGCAATTCCCCTCCGCCTTAAGCCTTCCTTGACCATGTGCGACCGAAGCTTCCAGATGCGTCCATGGCGCATTTTGGGATCGTTTCATGTCTCTGCGTTCCGCCCGAGCCACCCTCGTCGTCGTCGCCCTCGTGCTGGGCGGCGCAGCCGCGCGCGCCAATGAGCCGAGCTACGGCCCCAACACCTATGACCGCACGCTCGAGGCGCTGATCGCACATGAGGACATAGCCGGCCGTGGCGGATGGCCGAAGGTGCCGTCAGCGGTCACGGCGCTGAAGCCCGATGCACAGGGCCCCGATGTCGCGGCGCTGAAGCAGCGGCTGATGCTCAGCGGCGACCTGCCGCCCGCGTTGCTACCCGGCGATATCTACGATGCCGAAGTGGTCGCAGCGGTGAAGCGCTTCCAGCGTCGCCACGGCCTCTCCGAACTCGGTACGGTCGGACGCCTGACGCTGAAGGCGATGAACACCCCTGTCGAGACGCGGCTGAACCAGCTCACCGCGAGCCTGGAGCGGCTGAAGAGCACCGCCTTTCCGTTTGCCGAGCGCTATGTCGTGGTCAACATTCCCGGCGCCAGCGTCGAGGCCGTGCAGAACGGCGTCGTCCAGCGCCGGCATCTGGCGATCGTCGGCAGGCCCGATCGGCCCTCGCCGGTGCTGCAGGCCAATATCACCTCGGTCAATCTGAACCCCTACTGGACGGTGCCGACCTCCATCGTGAAGGCCGACATCATCCCGCATATGCGCCGGGAGCCCGACTTCGTCACGAAATCGCACATGAAGCTGCTCGGCGCCGAGAACCGCGAGATAGATCCGGCGACGGTCAAATGGGCGAGCCTGACCTCGCCCTATTTCACGGTGAGGCAGGATCCGGGCCCCCTCAATGCGCTCGGCCAGCTCAAGATCGACATGCCCAACACTGAGGCGGTCTACATGCACGACACGCCCAAGCAGACGCTGTTCCGCAACGATGTTCGCTTCAACTCATCGGGCTGCGCTCGCATCGAGGGTGTGCGCGATCTTGCTGCCTGGCTGCTCGAAGGAACGGAGTGGACGCTGCCGGCGCTGGAGGCCGAGATTGCGAAGAACGAGCGCAAGGACATCAGGCTGAAGAAGTCGGTTCCGGTCGCCTGGGTCTATCTCACTGGCTGGCAGGGCGCCGACGGCCTCGTCCAGTTCCGCGAGGACATCTACGGCCTCGACACCCCCCACGGCATCGTCACCTCGACGATCCAGCCGCGCAAGCCCAGGCCGAAGGCGGCGCAGGGCGAGCAGAAGCCGGCGGTGCACTCGCCCGCCGAGTCCAGGACGGTTACGGCAATCAACTGAAGGCGATCATTTCGCAACCGCCGTCCGTTCGATCTTTCTCGCATTCCCAACACACACGCCGTCATCCCGGACGCAGCGAAGCGGAGATCCGGGATCCATCATAGAGCGCCGCGGAGTCTTACGATGGATCCCGGATCGGCGCCGCTACGCGGCTTGTCCGGGATGACGTAGCGCTCTGCTGGATTTGGAGGGGGAACGTTTGGGCCCGGGCCGTTCTCAAGCGCGCGACAGCCTGTAATGAAAACGCCGTGCTCCCCTCTGGGAACACGGCGCCAATCTCGTAGCGAAAGCCGCAGACCTCAGTTCAGCTTGGCCTTGATTTCTTGCAGCCCGGCGCTGAAAGCGGCGTCGCCGGCCTTGCCGCCCATCTGGCTGCGCAGGATCGTCTCGGCGGCGCGTGTCGCAGCCTCGGCGGCCGCGGCCCGGACCTCGGCCTCGGCCTGGATCTCGGCCTGAGCGATCTTGTCCTCGGCCGACTTCGTGCGGCGGACGACGAACTCGTTCAGCTTCGTCTCGGCCTCCGCTGCGAGGCGCTTGGCCTCCTCATTGGCCGCGGCGATGATGCTGGCAGCCTCCGACTCGGCGGCCTTGCGCTTGGCCTCGTATTCGGCGAGCAGCTTCTCCGCGTCCTGCCGCAGGCGGCGGGCTTCGGCGAGTTCGCGCGCCACCATCTCGCCACGCGCATCGAGCGCACCGGTGATTTTCTTGTGCACGCCGAACTTGGCGAGAATGCCCATGAAGATGACGAAGGCGACGCCGACCCAGAAGGTATCCATGTGATGTCTCCTCAGCCCCGCGCCATGGCCTGATCGACCGCATTCGAAACCTCGGCTGCGCTCGGGGCCTCGCCGGTCAACTTGGTCACGATCGCGATCGCGACCTCGCTGCCGAGGCTGCGCACATTCGACATCGCCGCCGACTTGGTGCCGGCGATGCTGGCTTCGGCCGCGTCGAGCTTGGCCGAGAGCTCCGCCTCGACCGTCTTGCGCCGCTCGTCGGAAGCCTTGGCGCCGGCATCGCGTGAGGCCTGCGCGATCGACTGCGCGTTCTTGCGGGCTTCGGTCAGGGCCGTCTCATAAGCCTTGGCGGTGTCCTCGGCCTTGGCCTGCATCTGGGCGGCCTCGTCGAGATCGCGCGAGATCGCGCTCGCCCGGTCTGCCAGGATGGCGCCGACGCGCGGCAGTGCGACCTTCGACATCAGCCAGTAGAGCAGGCCGAAGGTGATCGCGAGCCAGAACAACTGCCCGGCGAAGGTCCTGGCATCGAAGGGCGGGAACGCCGCCTTTTCGCCGCTGAGCGGCGTCGCGGCCTGAGCGGCAGCGGCCACGAGCAGGGTGGCGCAAGCGACCAGTCCTCGTCCGAAGGCAGTTGCAGATCGAAGCGGCATGGAGACGCCTTTCAGCCGGGCTGTTGCGGTGGTTTCTCGACTCCGGCGCATCGAGAGGCGCCGGAGTTCAATGGTGTCGGCGTCTGACGCGAGCGTCAGAGCACGAACATCAGGACGAGCGCGACGACGAAGCAGAAGATGCCGAGGCCTTCCGCCAGCGCCGCGCCGATGAACGCGCGACCGAACTGGCCGTCGGCGGCCGACGGATTGCGCAGGGCGCCCGAGAGGAAGTTGCCGAAGATGGTGCCGACGCCGATGGCGGCGAGGCCCATTCCGAGGCAGGCGAGGCCAGCGCCGAGATACTTGGCTGCAACGGGATCCATGGTCTTTCTCCGGTGTGAAAAGCGTGAGTGGTGGGTGGACGTCTCGCGAGCTCTGGTCGGGCCTCAGTGGCCCGGATGCAGCGCATCGTTGAGATAGACGCAGGTCAGGATCGCGAAGACATAGGCCTGCAGGAAGGCGACGAGGAATTCGAGCGCGGTGAGCGCGATCGCCAGCAGCAGCGGCAGCGGCGCGATGATCAGGCCGACGCCCCCGCTCGCCAGCAGCGCGACGACGAAGCCGCCGAAGACCTTGAGCGCGATATGGCCGGCCAGCATGTTGCCGAACAGGCGAAGGGACAGCGAAATCGGCCGCGAGACGAAGGAAACGGCCTCGATAAGCACCATGAACGGCAGCAGCCAGCCTGGCACGCCCGACGGCACGAACAGGCCGAAGAAATGGCTGCCATGCTTCATGATGCCATAGACCAGCACGACGCCGATCACGAGGAAGGCGAAGGCGGCAGTGACGATGATGTGGCTGGTGACGGTAAAGGAGCCCGGCACCATGCCCAGCATGTTCGCCATCAGCACGAACATGAACAGCGAGAACACGAAGGGGAAGAAGCGCATGCCGTCCTTGCCCATCACGCCAGTGACGGTCGAGGCGACGAATTCGTAGATGATCTCGGCGAGCGACTGCAGGCGGCCGGGAACGGTGGCGCGCTGGCTCGAGCCGTAGATCATGATCACCGACACGGCGGCGACCGTCAGGACCATGAACAGCGATGCATTGGTGAAGGACAGATCGAGGCCGAACGGGCGCAGCGGCACGATCGGTCGGATTTCGAATTGGTGGATCGGATCGATTCCGCCGCCAGCCGCCATGGTTCCGTTACCCTCGTCGCGCGGCCTGACGGCCGCCTGCCTCGGTCATTCTTTCGGCGCAGCCGGTCCCGACCCGGAGGTCGGACGTGCGCCGAGCCGATAGACGGAGCGAAAACCGGCGATGGTACCGATCGCCAGGAAGGCGATCAGCAGGAACGGAGAGGTTCCCAGCCACCGGTCCGCCAGCACCCCGATAAGGGCACCCGCGATGATGCCGCCTGCGAGATCGGTTGCGGCGCGGAAACCGGAGGACATGGCGCCTGCCAGGGCTCCGTCCTTCCCAGCCCGGCTCGCGCCCGGCTTTTCGCTCTCTTCGGCCCGCTTGATCGCGGTCTTCAGGGAGCCCAGTCTTGCGCGCAACTCCGAGTCTGAGGCGTTTTTGTCAGGTTCCGACATGGCGTTGGCTCCTTTCGGATCGTGAAATGGCCACGATCCAGCAAAAAACCACTTAATCCCTGTCCAAACCCGCGCATCGAGCCGTCGTCAGCACGGCCTCCTTTATTGCCCGCCTCCCGTGCTGTCAAGGCAGACCAGCTGGGCTTAACACATTGGAATGCTTGGAAATTCAGGCAAACTGCGACATTCGCGCCGCATTGCGAAGGCGATTGTGGCCTTTTTTCAGCAGTCCTCAGACGGCCTCGCGGATGCGTTCGGCCGTCGCGAGGTCGACCGAGACCATCTGACTGATGCCGCGCTCGGCCATGGTGACGCCGAAGAGCCGGTCCATCCGCGCCATGGTAATCGGGTTGTGGGTGATCAGGATGAAGCGCGTCTGCGTGTCGCGGGACATCTCGTCGAGCAGGTCGCAATAGCGCTCGACATTGGCGTCGTCGAGCGGCGCGTCGACCTCGTCGAGCACGCAGATCGGCGAGGGGTTGGTCAGGAATACGGCGAAGATCAGCGCGGTCGCGGTCAGGGCCTGCTCGCCGCCCGAGAGCAGCGTCATCACCTGCGGCTTCTTGCCGGGCGGGCGCGCCACGATCTCCAGCCCCGCCTCGAGCGGATCATCGGAATCGACCAGCGTCAACTCGGCCGTTCCGCCGCCGAACAGCACGCCGAAGAGCCGCTGGAAATGGCCGTTGACGATCTCGAAAGCGGCCAGCAGCCGCTCGCGCCCCTCGCGGTTGAGCGCGCCGATCGCCTGGCGCAGCCGGCGGATCGCCTCGCTGAGGTCATCGCGCTCGGCCGTCATCCCCTCGCGCTTGCCCTTGATCTCGGCGAGTTCGTCCTCGGCGCGCAGATTGACCGCACCCAACCGCTCGCGTTCGGCCTTGAGCCCCGCGAGCCGGTTCTCCACCGTGCCGGCCTGCGGCAGGTCGGCGCCGGGCTTCAGGCCGGTCAGTTCCTGCAGGCCCGCCAGGGTCGTCTCCAGCCCATCCTCGATCTGCCGCGCCACATCGCCGGCGCGCTGCCGCGCAGCCTCCAGCCGCGCTTCAGCCGAAGCGCGCTGCTCGCGGGCGCCCGAAAGCCCTTCCAGCGCGGCGCGTGCCTGCCGGTCGGCTTCGGCGAGCGTGGTTTCGCCCTTGGCCAGCGCGTCGGCGGCAGCGCGCCGTGCGGCTTCCGCCGTCTCGATCTCGGCGACCAGCCGGCGACGCTCGACGAGAAAGGTGTCGGGCGCCGCCAGCAATTCGGCCTGCTCGGCCTGCACGGCCTCGATGCGACGGCGCGTCTCGTCGGCGGTCTGGCCGCCCGCCGCCGCCCGCTTGCGCCAGGCCTCGACCTCGGTCGCGATCGCGTCGCGCCGCCGCTGGCGCAGATCGGCCTCGCGCGCCAAAGTCTGGACCTGCGCCCGCGCATCCGAAGCGCCGACACGCCGCTCGCCCAACGCCACGCGCGCCTTGAGTAGAACGGTCTCGACCTCGGCGGTCGGCGCCAGCGCGGCAAAACCCTCCTGATGCACCTGCACCTGCGCCGAAGTCTCGGCAAGCGTCTGGCCGAGCCGCCCGATCGCCTCCGTCAGCGCCGAGCGTCGCGCCGCCGCCTCGCCGGCCTTGCGCTCGGCCCCGCCCAGGTGCCCCCGGGCCTCGTCGAGCGTGCGTCGCGACAGGCGCGCGGCATCGAGCGCGGCCGTCTCGGCCTGCGCGGCGAGCTTCGCCTCGGCCATCGCCGCATCGAGTCTGTCGCGCGCCGCTTCGGCCGCCTCGCGCGCGGCCTGTGCGCTGCGTTCCAGATCGCCGAGCCGGTTCTTTTCCGCGAGTCGTCGCGCGGCCGGGGAGGGCGCTTCGGCCGCGCTGGTGAACCCGTCCCAGCGCCAGACATCGCCCTCGCGGGACACCAGCATCTGCCCCGGCTGCAGTTGTGCGCGCAGCCCTGGGCCGTCGCCGCGCGAGACGATGCCGATCTGCGCAAGCCGGCGGCGCAGCACATCCGGCGCGCGCACCTGTCGCGCCAGTGCCTCGACGCCGGCGGGGAGGGCAGGATCGCCCGCGCCATCGCCGCTGTCGCGCCAATGCGTCGGCGCGGAGGCATCGGCGGCTGCGTCGAGATCGTCCCCGAGTGCCGCACCAAGCGCCGTCTCGAACCCCTTGGCGACGGTGATCGCCTCGATCACCGCCGGCCAGAGGTCGCCGGTCGCCGGCGCCAGCAGCTTCCGCAGCGTCCGGATTTCGGTCTCCAGCCGCTGCGCCTGACGGTCGGCTTCCGCCAGCGGGCTGCGCATTTGCGTTTCGCGCTCCCGGGCAGCAGCCAGCGCCGTCCGCGCAGCCGTCGCCGCAGCCTCGGTCTCGCGCATCCTTGTCTCGGCGGCAATGACAGCCTGCCGCAACCCTTCGAGCGGCGTCGCCGCGCTGCTGGCGTCGAGCGCTGCCTGCTCGCGTGTCAGACGCTCGCGTTCATTCGCTGCCTTGGCCTCCCGCTCGCGCGTCTCGCGCAGCGCCCGCTCGATCGCACCGCGCCGCGCTGCGAGTTCGGACAACTGCGCCTGCACGGCGGCGTGCTCGGCCTCTGCCGCAGCCAGTGCAGCTTCGGCCTCGCTCAGCGCGCTCGCCGCGCTGGCGCCCGTGGACGCCGCCGCGTCGCTGTCGCTTTTCAGCCCGTCATCCTCGCGGCCGAGGCGGGCAAGGCTCTCGGCGGCATCCCGCGCCACGCCGTCCTGGCGCGAAAGATCGCCCTGCAATTCGAGAAGCCGCCGGCCGAGTTCCTCGCCGCGCTGCTTCGCTCGGCGGTTCTCCGCCTCCAGTTCGTCGAGCCCGCGCTTTAGCCGCACCAGCCCGGCGGCCGCCGACGCTTCGCTCTCGCGCAGGGCCGGCAGGGCATGCGCCGCGATCGCCTGCCGTTTCGCCGCTTCCGCCTGAATACCGGTCTGATCCGCAACGGCGCGTACCGCCGCCTCCAGCGCCCGCTCGGCCAAAGCCTCCTGCGCGCGCGCCTCGTGATGGGCGATCAGCGCCAGCGTGCCCTCGGCACGCCGGATGTCGGCGGCGAGGCTGCGATAGCGCCCGGCCTGCCGCGCCTGCCGCTGTAGCGCCTCGATCTGCCCGTCGATCTCGCCGAGCACGTCTTCCAGCCGCATCAGATTGTCTTCGGCGCCCTTAAGCCGCAGCTCCGCCTCGTGCCGGCGGCTGTGCAGCCCGGCGATCCCGGCGGCGTCCTCGAGAATGCGCCGGCGCGATTGCGGCTTGGCGCTGATGATCTCGGCGATCTGCCCCTGCCGCACCAGCGCCGGCGAGCGCGCACCGGTGGCGGCGTCCGCGAAGAGCAACTGCACGTCGCGGGCGCGCACCTCCTTGCCGTTGACACGATAGGTCGAGCCCTCCTCGCGCTCGATCCGGCGCGTGACTTCGAGGACGTCGCTTTCGTTGAAGGCGGCCGGCGCCATCCGGTCGGCATTGTCGAGGGTGAGCGCGACCTCGGCCATATTGCGGCCCGGGCGCTCGTTCGAGCCGGCGAAGATGACATCGTCCATCCCCGAGCCGCGCATGTTCTTGAACGAGCTTTCGCCCATCACCCACCGCAGGGCCTCGACGAGATTGGACTTGCCGCAGCCATTTGGCCCGACGACGCCGGTCAGCCCCGGCTCGATCAGAAAGTCGGTCGGCTCGACGAAGGTCTTGAAGCCGGTGAGCTTGAGGCGCGTCAGCTGCATCGGCGCGCTTCCCCTTCTCCCCTCGGGGGAGAAGGTGGCAGCGCGAAGCGCTGACGGATGAGGGAGGTCATGCGACGGCCCGTCATCCTTCCCTCATCCGACCCGGCTACGCCGGGCCACCTTCTCCCCCAAGGGGAGAAGGAAAAAAGGCAGCCGCTCTCAGCCCGCCAGAAGCGGCTCCAGGATCTTGTCGAATTCGGCGATCGAGAGCGCACCAGAACGCTTCGTCCCATTGATGAAGAAGGTCGGCGTGGAGTCGACGCCAGCCTTGGCCCCACGATCCTTCACGACTGTGACGGCGTCATAGATATCCTGCCTTTTCAAGCAGGCCTCGAACGAATCCTGTGTGAAACCAGCCTGTTTCACCATCAAGGACAGCGCATCGACCGGTTTTTCGGTGAAGGCCCAGGTCCGCTGCTGCGAAAACAGCAGGTCCGTCATCGCCATGTATTTGTCGTTGCCGTTGCAGCGCGCCAGCATGAAGCCCGCCGTCGCCAGCGGATCGAGCGGGAATTCGCGCAGCGTGAAGCGCACCTTGCCGGTATCGATGTATTTCGCCTTCAGCGCCGGCCAGGTATCGTTGTGGAAGGCGGCGCAATGGCCGCAGGTCAGCGAGGCGTATTCGATGATCGTCACCTTGGCGTCGGCATTGCCGACCCAGACGTCCCCGAGCGGACCGGCCGCCGTCAGGTCGGCCTGCGCCTGGGCCGGGCGCGCGCCCAGTATCGCGGCGGCTGCGATCCCGGCCGTGCCGGTGAGAAGCTGTCGCCTGTTCGTCATTGCCGAAATCCCCGAAGTTCTAAAATCAGATGCGGACCTTGGAATCCGCTGCGGACCATAGAGACCATCAGGATTGTGGCAAGATCGGTTCGGCCGGTTCCGCCGCCGCTCACGAAGCCGTGTCGCCTCTGGCCTGGACCGCGCGCTGCGCCACCGAGCGGCCCAGACGCTCCAGCGCGGCCCGCAGATCGGGGTCGGCGATGCCCGACACCTGTCGCGCCACCGCCGCGACGATCTCGGGTCCGGGCGGCTCGGGACGCTTCGGCGCGACCGGCGCCGCTACCGGCCCCTGCTTGAGCACGATCTTGCCAACGGCGCGCCAACCCAGATGCGTGTTGACCCGCTCCAGCACCAACGGTGCGAGTTGCTGCATCTCCAGCGCGAAGGCGCCCTCGACCCGCACCACCATGGTCGCGGGCTGCGATGCCTCGCCCGGCGCCGGGCGCCGCCGCGGCCAGTCGATCTTGAGCGGTCGCGTGCGTTCGCTCAACCGCTCGCCGACGATCTCGGGCCACAGCGACACGATGGCGCGCCCCGCAAACCCCTGCGCGGCAAGCGCGGGCGCAAGGCAGTCGTCGATCAGGTCTGCGAGGGGTTTAGGAGCCATGAGGCATTGTGCCGGCGGCGGGATCGGGCTGCAAGCGCCGGCTGTGCAACGAGCGTCGGGGAGCAGGAACGGGCTGGCAGCCTGGCCACGTCGAGGCCCGTCCGCCGCAGGGCAGCTTTTGCTCTTCCTTCCGAACTTAACTTTCTGGTAAGGGTTTCCGGATTCCTTTCCGGTGATGACGGCCCGCCCCCGGCAGTCCAGAGCCCGTAATCAGGAGGTTGCCGCATGAAGCGGGCCATGATCGCAGCGAATGCTGCCCGTTCCATCGGTATGGGCCGCTATGGTCGCAAAGCGATCCCGCTTCTGATTGTGCTGGCTGCTCCCGCTCTGGGCGCCTGCAGCACGTCGCCTGTCGAGATCGCTTCGACGGCTGCTCCCGCGGCAAAGCAGCCCCACGAGGCTCGCAAGCGCGCCGTCGCCCTGGCGAAGGCCGACCCGCGCGAGAAGGAATGCCTTATCCGCGCGATGTATTTCGAATCGAACCGATCCAGCGAAACCGGGTTGCTCGGCGTCGGCACGGTCGTGATGAACCGGGTGGAGTCGCCGCGATATCCTGGGACGATCTGCGGCGTCGTCGGCGCACCGCGTCAGTTCGCTTCGGGAGTGCTGACGCGTCAGATGGCCGCGCGCGACCTGCCGAAGGTCGAGGCCATCGCGGAAGACATCCTCGACGGTCGGCGCAACGAAGCTGTCGGGACGGCCAAGCACTTTCATATGGCCGGGATGCGCTTTTCCTATGCCGACATGCACTACATGACGGTGGCAGGCGGGAACGCCTTCTATCTGAAGGGCGAACGGCCCGAGCGGCGTCGCATCGAGGAGCCGAACTATCAGCTGGCCGCGCTCGCTGCACCTGAATCTCCCGCCTCCGACCCCTCCATGGTGCCGACATCCTTCGCGACCGCGCCGCTCGCCTTCGCGCCGGAAACGCCCGCAGCGGCAGCTGCTGCGCCTGCAAGTCCGGCGTCGAGGCTCGTTGACAATGTGCCGCTTCCGCCCGGCCGGCCACTCGATCTCGACCTGCCCAGGAAGACCATACGAGCCTTCGTCGCGCCGCCGAAGGGTGACGCCCGCCTGGCTGCCCTGATGCCCGACACCCCCGGCCTGCGCGGCAGCCTGCCGCTGGAGCGACTGCGGTAAAGCCGGCGCGCGTCGATAGCCATGACGGTATGACGACCCCAAGACCGCCCGTAGGCATGACCGGCTTGCCGGGCCCGGCGGACGGCTTATAGACCGGTCGATGACGCCCCAAGCCTCCGACCTCCTCGCCTGGTATGACCGGCATCGCCGTGCGCTGCCATGGCGTGCCCTGCCGGGCGAGCATGCGGATCCCTATCGCGTCTGGGCCTCCGAGATCATGCTGCAGCAGACCACGATTGCAGCGGTTAAACCCTATTTCGAGCGCTTCATGGCGCGGTTTCCGACCGTCGCGGCTTTGGCGGCGGCTCCCTCCGAAGATGTCATGCAGGCCTGGGCCGGGCTCGGCTATTACTCCCGCGCCCGCAATCTCCACGCCTGCGCGAGAGCGGTCGTCGAACTCCATGCTGGGCGCTTTCCGGACACAGAGGACGGTCTGCGCAGTCTGCCCGGCATCGGCGCCTATACCGCAGGCGCGGTCGCCGCGATCGCCTTCGATCGGCCGGCCGCCGCCGTCGACGGCAATGTCGAGCGCGTCGTGACGCGTCTTTTCGCCATGGAAGATCTGCTCCCGGGCGCAAAGCCGCTGATCCGCGAGCATGTTCTCGCCCTCCTGCCGAAGGCGCGGCCCGGTGATTTCGCCCAGGCCCTGATGGATCTCGGAGCGACGATCTGCACGCCGCGTTCGCCGGCCTGCGCGCTCTGTCCCTGGCGCGAGCCCTGCCGCGCGCGAAGTCAGGGCACGCAGGAGACCTTTCCGCGCAAGGCGGCGAAGAAGACCGGCGCGACCCGCCACGGCGCAGCCTTCGTCCTGCAGCGCGAGGATGGCGCAGTTCTGGTCCGGACCCGGCCGCCGAAAGGCCTGCTCGGCGGCATGGCCGAAGTGCCGACCAGCGAATGGCGCAGCGACTACGAGATCGAAGGCGCGGCGCAGGATGCGCCAGTGCCGATGCGCTGGCGCAAGCTGCCGATACCCGTGCGCCACGTCTTCACGCATTTCCCGCTGGAGCTCGCGGTCTTCGTCGGCAGCGCTGCCGCAACGACGCGGGCCCCGGAAGGTATGCGTTTTACCCCGCTGGCAAAGCTGCGGGACGAACCGTTCTCGAGCCTGATGCTGAAGGTGCTGGAGATGGGGCTGGAAGCCCTCAAGCCGCGGCCATCTGCGTCCTGATCTCGCTGCGCAGCACGTCGAGCAGCATCAGCCCGCCCGGCCGTTCGACATGCCAGAACGTCCAGCCATTGCAGGCAGGCAGGCCCTGCGCCAGCGCGCCGACCTTGTGGATCGAGCCCACGGCCGGTCCCAGCGCCAGCGTGCCGTCGGCCCGGATGGTCGCCTTGTGGCGCCGCTTCTCGTCAAGGACGCTTTCGCCCGGCTTCACCAGACCGGCCTCGACCAGGCTGAGGAACGGCACGCGCGGCTCGCTGCGCTTCGACGGCGCAGTCGAGAACGCTTCGGGCGGCAACGGTTCGATCGCCGCAATGCGCTTGCGGGCGGCTTCGGCGTAGACAGACTCCCGCTCGACGCCGATGAAATGCCGCCCGAGCGCCTTGGCGACAGCGCCGGTCGTGCCCGTGCCGAAAAACGGATCGAGGATCACGTCGCCGGGATTGCTGGCAGACAGCATGACGCGGGCGAGCAGCGCCTCGGGCTTCTGCGTCGGATGGACCTTGACGCCCGCGCCATCCTTAAGCCGTTCCTCGCCTGTGCACAGCGGCAGATACCAGTCCGAACGCATCTGCAGATCGTCGTTGCCGCCCTTCAGCGCCTCGTAATGGAAGGTGTATTTCGAGCGCTCGCTGCGCGCCGCCCAGATCAGCGTCTCATGGGCATTGGTGAAGCGCCGGCCGCGGAAATTCGGCATCGGGTTGGCCTTGCGCCAGACGATGTCGTTCAGCATCCAGAAGCCGAGATCCTGCAGGATCGAGCCGACGCGGAAGATGTTGTGATAGGAGCCGATCACCCAGAGCGCGCCGTCGGGCTTCAGCACGCGCCGGCAGGCGGTCAGCCAGGCGCGGGTGAAGCTGTCGTAATCGGCGAAGGAGGAAAACTTGTCCCAGTCGTCGTCGACCGCATCGACGAGGCTGTCGTCGGGACGGCGCAGGTCGCCGCCGAGCTGGAGGTTGTAGGGCGGGTCGGCGAAGACGAGATCGACGCTCGCCGCCGGCAGGCGGTCGATCGCGGCGACGCAGTCTCCGACGAGAACCTGATCGAGCGGGAGTTCGAGGGGCAGGCCGGCAATCCGCGCAGCCTTGATCGATGCAGTCTTTATCGGTGACTGCAGCGCGGGCCGTCCGGTACGCGAAACCTGAATCCGGACGGCGGCGCTGGTGGTCCCGGTACGCAAAATACCCATGACGCCCCAAGACCGTTACGCAACTTCAACAGTCGCGATATTGCCGGGTCAGGGTAAAAGCCGGGTTTCCAAGATGAAAAAAAAGCGTCCCGTTTTGGGGCTGCAGCTTTTGCCTAGCCCCTTGGCAGACAAGGCGAATCCGTTAAGGCGTGGTTAACGCGACGGCCGCCCTTGCCGGCCCTGTCAGCGCTGCCAGACGCCCTTGACGGGGGCGAAGGAGTAGCGGTGCTCGGGGCAGGGGCCGTGCCTGGCGATGGCCTCGCGATGCTGCGCCGTGGCGTAGCCGACATGGGCCGAGAAGCCATAGGCCGGAAAGCGTCGGCACAGCCGTGCCATCATCGCGTCCCGCGTCACCTTGGCGACGATCGAGGCCGCGGCGATCGAGGCGACCTGACCGTCGCCCTGCACGATCGCCTCGCAGACGCAGGCCAGCGCCGGCGGGTCGTTGCCATCGACCAAGACGCAGAGCGGCGTCACCGCAAGCGCCGCGACCCCGCGCCGCATCGCCAGCAGGGTCGCCTGCCGGATGTTGATCGCATCGATCTCGGCGGCCGTGGCGCTGGCGATGCCGACCGCAAGCGCCGTCTCGGCGATCTCCTTGAACAGCGCCTCGCGCCGCGCCGCGCTCAGCCTCTTCGAATCGTCCAGCCCGGCGGGAACCGCGCGCGGATCGAGGATCACGGCCGCCGCCACGACAGGCCCTGCCAGCGGCCCGCGCCCGACCTCGTCGACCCCGGCAAGCGGCCACAGGCCCCTGGCGATGGCATGATGTTCCCGGCTGAAATCGGCGCTCATGAGCGGCTTATGCCGAAGCCTGTCCGTCCAGACCAGCCCGATCGGCCCGCCATCCCCGTCATTGCGAGCGCAGCGAAGCAATAGAGCGAGACGCTGGATTGCTTCGCTGCGCTCGCAATGACGGAAAGCGCTTCAAAACAAGCTCAACTGCGCCTTCTCCTTCTCCGGCTTCAAAAACAGGTCGCTGCGCAGTCTTGTCCGCGTGCCGTTGAAGCCCAGCCGCTCGGCCGCCATCTCGAAGCGCCGGCCGATCATCCAGGCATAGGGCCCCGAGCCGACCTGGCGCTGGCCCCAGGCAGCGTCGTAGTCTTTGCCGCCGCGCGTCGAGCGGATCAGCGAGACGACATGGCGCAGCTTGTCGGGATGGTGCGTCAGCAACCAGTCCTGCACGAGGTCTTTCACCTCCAGCGGCAGGCGCAGCAGCACATAGCCGGCCTCGCGCGCTCCAGCCGCCTTCGCCGCGTCGAGAATGCGCTCGATCTCGTGCTCGTTGATCGCCGGAATGATCGGCGCGACCAGCACCGTTACCGGAATGCCAGCCTCAGAAAGAGCTTTTATCGTCTCCAGCCGTTTGGCCGGCGAGGCGGCGCGCGGCTCCATCGTCCGGGCGATCTTCGGGTCGAGCGTCGTCAGCGAGATCGCGACCTTGGCCAGCCCCTTGGCCGCCATCGGCGCCAAGATGTCGATGTCGCGCTGGACCAGCGCCGATTTCGTCACGATGCCGACCGGGTGGTTGAACTTCGCCAGAACCTCCAGGATCGAGCGCATGATGCGCAGCTTCTTCTCGATCGGCTGGTAGGCGTCGGTGTTGGTGCCGATCGCGATGGTCCGCGGCTGGTAGGACGCCGCCGACAGCTCCTTCTCCAGCAGGATCGCGGCATCGGGCTTGGCCGTCAGCTTGCTCTCGAAGTCGAGCCCCGGCGAGAGGCCGAGATAGGCATGGCTCGGCCGTGCGAAGCAGTAGACGCAGCCATGCTCGCAGCCACGATAAGGATTGATCGAGCGGTCGAAGGAAATGTCCGGCGAGTCGTTCTTCGTGATGATGGTGCGCGGCTTCTCGATCGAGACCTCGGTCCTGAAGGCCGGCAATTCGCCGAGCGTCCCCCAGCCATCATCCTCGCTGATGCGCTGCTCGGCCTCGAAGCGGCCGCCCGGATTGATCGTTGCGCCGCGTCCGCGCCGACGTTCGGGGTCGATTCGGTGGCCGGCATAGGCCAGCGGATCGAGCGGTGCCACGCGCGCCGAAACGGACGCCGGTTCGCTGTCGTGGCGCCGCAATGCTTGCGTCGAAATCGGCCGCGAAGACAGCCTGACAGCGGGGTTGGCCTGGGCCATGGCACTGAACCATCCTGAAAACCGCCGGGAATCGGCAAATTCCTATGGCGCCATGTGAACATAACAGGAACGAATTGCAAGGGGCGATTGCGGCCTGCCGCGCTGGGGCATAAGGACTTGCCATGCTCACTGCTGTGATCCGGGCCGATGGCTCGGCCAACGCGCTTGCCGCGACATTCTCCGTGCTCATTCCCGCGGTCGCGGATGGCTTCCTCGGCCACGCCGTCGTCGTCGATGCCGGCAGCGACGACGATGTCGAGCGCCTGGCCGATGCGACAGGCGCGAGCTATCTGCGCGTCGGCGGCGCAGAGGGCTGGCACCTCGGGGCGGCCGAAGCGCGCGGCGACTGGCTCATTCTGCTCGATGCCGGCGACGTGCCGCAGCCGCACTGGTCGCAGGCCGTGGAACGCCATCTCATGCTGGCGCCGGAAACCGCGGGGCTGATCCCGCTGCGCGGCGTCGCCGGCTCGCTGCGCGAGCGCGCCGCGATTTCCTTCGGCGCCCGCCGTTTGCGGGCCGGGCTGATCCTGCCCAAGAGCGCGGTGCTGGCCGGCCGTCTCAGCAGCGTGCCGCGGCGCCTGTCGGTCAGGCGTGAGCGGGCGGCGACCTAAAGCTGGTTCGTCCGGAACGTATCGCAGCTCTGCATCGAGCCGCTTTTCAACCCGGTGTTGAACCAGCGCGTGCGCTGGGCCGACGAGCCGTGGGTGAAGGAATCGGGCACGACCTGGCCCCGCGAAGCCTTTTGCAGCCGGTCGTCGCCGATGGCCGAGGCAGTCTTGAGAGCTTCGTCGATGTCGCTGGCATCGATGCGGCCCATCGCTTGGACGTTGTTGGCCCAGACCCCAGCGAAGCAGTCGGCCTGCAATTCGATTCGCACCGAGATGGCGTTGGCCTCGCGCTCGGAGGAGCGCTCGCGCAACTGGTTGGCCTTGGGCAGAATGCCGATCAGGTTTTGGATGTGGTGGCCGATCTCGTGGCCGATGACATAGGCGTAGGCGAAATCGCCGCCGCCGCCGAGCTTGCGCTGCATCTCCTGGAAGAACGACAGGTCGAGATAGACCCGCTTGTCCTCCGGGCAATAGAACGGGCCCATCGCCGCCTGTGCCGTGCCGCAGCCGGAGCGGTCGACATTGCTGAACAGGACGAGGCGCGGCGCCTGATAGCGGGTATTCGCCTGCTGCGGCAGCACCTTGGTCCAGACGTCCTCGTTCTGCGCCAGCACGGCCGAGACGAAGCGGCCCATCTCGTCGGAGGGTGGGCCCGACGACTTGCGCGTCTCCTGCGTCGGCGCCTGCCGCCCACCGATGCCGCCGATCATTTCCGCCCCGCCGATCAGAATGCGCGGATCGATGCCGAGAGCCCAGCCGAGCAGGCCGAGCACGACCATGGTGCCGATGCCCATGCCGCCACGACCGCCCGGCAGCCCGGCGAAGGTGCCGCCTCCGCCGCGCCGGTCCTCGAGATTGTCGGATTGGCGGTAATCTTCCCACTGCATGGCGCGGCCTCTGATCCAGTTGCGAGCAATCTCTGCGAGAGGGCGCTGGAACTCAAGAAGAGATCGGTCAACCCGGACGGCTTAAACATGTTCCTGAGTGGGTTTGGCCAAGCGAGGGGGGCGGCAGCCAATTGCGCCGAGGTCGGCATTGTCAGTCAATCGTATTACATCGTCGATACTCACTGGAGAACCACATGGCTGCGACCGCCCTTGTCCAGACCCGAATCGATCCGATCCTGAAAGAACGCGCGACTGCGGTGCTGGAAGGCGTCGGCCTCACGGTTTCGGACGCGGTCCGCATCCTGTTGACGCGGACAGCCAATGAAGGTGCGCTGCCTTTCGAGCTTGTCGATCCCGCAGAGCGCGACGCCTGGTTTCGCGCGAAAGTGCTGGAGGCCATCGCCGACCCTCGCCCGGGGATACCGCATGACGAGGTCAAGGCGCATTTCGCCAAACGCCGCGCGGCGGCGCTGAAGGTACAATCCGAGCCCGAGGCGTGAAACTCGAATGGTCGGCCTATGCGTTAGCGGACCGCGAGGCGATCTTCGACTACGTTGCGGCCGATAGTGCGCGCGCGGCGGTCATGCTGGATGAGCGGATCGAAAGCCGTGTCGAAACTCTGGCCGATTTTCCGGAAAGCGGGCGCCCCGGTCGGATCGACGGCACCCGCGAACTGGTGATTGCAGGCACATCCTACATCGCCGCCTATCGGGCAGATACCGGCACGTTCGAATCCTGCGTGTCCTGCATATGTCGCAGTTATGGCCGGAGGATCTGCCGTAGGTCCGGCAAGGCCGTGCGTTGCCGACACCGACCGTCCGAACCTCAATGATATCCGCTATCGGCCTTCACCTTGCCGCGGAAGGTCCAGTAGACGAAGGCGGTGTAGAACAGGATCATCGGCAGCAGGAAGCTCACCCCGATCAGCACGAAGATATGCGAGGCCGGGGTTGCGGCGACGTCCCAGATCGTCAGGCTCGGCGGTACGAGATAGGGGTAGTTCGAGATCGCGAGCCCCAGGAAGCACAGCACGAAGATCGCGATCGTGAAGGCGAACGGCGTGAACTCGTGCTTGCCGTGCAGCCGCTTCCACGCCATCCAACCGCAGAACGCCGTCAGCAACGGGAACGGCCAGAGCCAGACCAGGTTGGAGAGCGAGAACCAGCGCTCGGCGATGCGCGGATGGGCATAGGGCGTCCATAGCGAGACGAGGACGGCGAAGGCGAGCAGGCCGATCAGCAGCGCCTTGGCCTGGCCGCGCGCCCGCTCCGCGACCGGCCCTTCCGTCTTGTAGATCAGCCAGGTCGCGCCCAGCAGCGCATAGCCGACGACGACGCCCGCCCCGCACATCAGCGTGAACGGCGTGAACCAGTCGAACGGCCCGCCGGCGAACTGCCGGTCGACGACGGTGATGCCCTGGATCATCCCGCCCAGGATCAGCCCCTGCGAGAACGCGGCGAGCGTCGAGCCGAGCCAGAAGGCGAGGTCCCAGATCTGATGCTTCGGTTTGGCGACCCAGCGGAATTCGAAGGCAACCCCGCGGAAGATCAGGGCCAGCAACATCAGGGTGACCGGCAGGTAGAAAGCCGGCATGATGATGGCGTAGGCGGTCGGGAACGCGACCCACAGCCCGCCGCCGCCGAGCACCAGCCAGGTCTCGTTGCCGTCCCAGAACGGCGCGACCGAATTCATCATCTGGTCGCGCTCGCCCTCGTCCTTCGTCGTCGGGAAGAGGATCGCGATGCCGAGGTCGAAACCGTCGAGCACGACATAGAGCATCACGGCGGTGCCGATCAGCACGGCCCAGATCACGGGGAGATACCATTCCATCGCGGCTTCTCCTCAGGTCTGGGGCTGGATGCGGTCGTCGCCGGGGCGGCCGTCGCCGAACAGGTCGGACGCCGGCGCCTGCGCCGCCTTGAGCGGCCGGCTCGACGGCTGCTCGGGCGGGTCCTCGCTGGTGATCTCGTCGGGCCCCTTGTCGATCAGGCGGTTGATCAGCACCACCCCGGCGGAGAACACCACGCAATAGACGCAGACGAAGAGTGCGAGCGAGATCGCGACCTGCGCGGTGGTTACCGGCGAAACCGCGTCGACCGAACGGATCACGCCCGTCGCGAGCCAGGGCTGCCGACCGACCTCGGTGACGAACCAGCCGGAGAGAATGGCGACGAAGCCGGCCGGCCAGGTCCATTGTGCGACCCAGAGCCAGCGCCGCTCCTCGAAGACCTTGCCCCGCCACCATAGAAAGGCGCCGAGCCAGCCGAAGCCGATCATCAAGACGCCAATCCCGACCATGATCCGGAAGGCGAAGAACGGGATCTTGACCGGCGGCCGGTCCTGTATGGCGAAATCGTTCAGGCTCGGAAACAGCGCGTCCATGCTGCCATGGGTCAGGAGGCTGGCCAATCCGGGTATCGAGATCTCGAAACGGTTGACGCCGGCGACTTCGTCGGGCCAGGCGAAGAGCACGAGCGGCGCGGGCTTTGAGGAGTCCCAATGCGCCTCGATCGCCGCGAGCTTCGCCGGCTGGTACTTGGCCGTATCCTTGCCATGGAAGTCGCCGATCAGCGCCTGCGCCGGCGCGGTGATCGCGATCATCAGGATCGCCATGCGCACCATGGTCTTGGCCGATTCGGTCCGGTGCCCGGCCATCAGATGGCGCGCGCCCGTCGCCAGCACGACGAAGGCGGTCGTGAGATAGGCCGCCGTCATCATGTGCATGAAGCGCAGCGGGAAGGTCGGATTAAAGATGATCTTCATCCAGTCGACGGGGTAGGCGATGCCGTCGCGCATCTCGTGGCCGGTCGGATACTGCATCCAGCTATTGGCCGAGAGGATCCAGAAGCCCGACAGCGCCGTGCCGCCGGCGACGATGCAGGCCGACATGAAATGCAGCCAGGGCGGCACGCGCTTCCACCCGAACAGCATCACGCCGAGGAAGGAGGCCTCCAGGAAGAAAGCGGTGAGAACCTCGTAGCCGATCAGCGGACCGATGACGTTGCCGACCGTGCTCGAGAAGCGGCTCCAGTTGGTGCCGAACTGGTAGGACAGCACGATGCCCGAGACCACGCCCATGGCGAAGGAAACCGCGAAGATCTTGGTCCAGAACCGCGCCAGCACCCGGTATTTCAGATCGTCGGTCTTGAGCCACATGCCCAGCAGCGTCGCGATATAGGCCGAAAGCCCGATCGTGAAGGCCGGGAAGACGATGTGGAACGAGATCGTGAAAGCAAACTGGATCCGCGACAACAGAAAGGCGTCGATGGTCATCGTCTGGCTCCCGCGGCGTTCGCGCCACCGTTATTGGTCGAGACCCTTGCACGGCAGCTACGGTTTGTCCTTCGACGTAGGCCAGAAGGCGATGACGCAGTGTCGCAGGCGGTTACGCAGCCTGTTCGAGCGCAGCCTTCAGCGCGCGCATGTCGCGCCAGGCCAGGCGCTTCTGCAAGGGCTGCCGCAGCAGATAGGCCGGATGCAGCGTCGCCATCGCGCGGATGCGCCTCAGGCCGGTGTCGTATTCCATCCATTTGCCGCGTGAGGCCAGAATACCCGACAAGCCGAGCAGCCCTTGCGTCGAGGGCGCCCCGACGCAGATCAGGATATCGGGATCGGCAAGCTGGATCTGGCGCTGGATGAAGGGCAGGCAGATCGCCACCTCCTGCGGCGTCGGCGTGCGGTTGCCCGGCGGCCGCCAGGGCAGGAGATTGGCGATATAGACATGCTCTTTGCGGTTCAGGCCGATCGCAGCGAGCATCCGGTCGAGCAACTGTCCCGAGCGCCCGACGAAGGGCAGCCCGAACCGGTCCTCGTCGGCGCCCGGCGCCTCGCCGACCAGCATCACGCGGCCTTCGGGATTGCCGTCGGAGAAGACGAGGTTCTTGGCCGTCGCCTTGAGCGCACAGCCGTCGAAGCGGCCGAGCGCCGCCTTCAGCTCGTCAAGCGTGTTCGCCCCCTGCGCCAGCGCCCGGGCGCTGATCGCCGCATCGTCGGGCGCGGTCGCCGCCGCCGGCATCGCGCGCGGCGCTGGTGCCAGAGCCCGTTCCAGTAAAGCGGGCCGCTGAAGTGCGGGCTGCCTCGCGGCGGGTGCAGGCGGGGCCTCGGCGAAATGATTGCGCGGCGTCTCGTCGAGCGCCTCGGTCACGCCCATCTCGGCATACCAGGCGACAAGCTCGGCGGGATCTGGCGCGGTGCTCGGGATCATGAGGGTCAGGCTACACCTCCGCGGAGGTTTTCGCGAGCCGCGCGCAGTTGCAAAATGGAACGTGCCCTTGGATAGAGGGTTTCCAGACTGGGCAAAGCCTGCGGTTGAACTCGGCTCTACGGTAGTTCATATATAAACTAATTGATGTCGGGCCCGCAGCGGGCCGGCGGAGGGCGGAATGGATCTCGAGGAAGCGCAGCGCGAACCCCGCGAGAGCATGGACTACGATGTCGTCATCGTCGGCGCCGGCCCTGCCGGACTGGCGGCGGCGATCCGCCTGAAACAACTCGACGAAAACATCACGGTGGTCGTGGTCGAGAAGGGCGCCGAAGTCGGAGCGCATATCCTCTCGGGCGCGGTCATCGATCCGATCGGCCTCGACAAGCTCCTGCCGGATTGGCGCGACGACCCAGACCGTCCGCTGACCACGGAAGTCAGCGAGGACATCTTCTATTTCCTGACCGAGCCCAACGGCCTTCGCCTGCCCAATTTCGGTATGCCGAAGCTGATGAACAACCACGGCAATTTCGTCGGCTCGCTCGGTCTCGTGGCACGATTTCTTGCCGCTCGCGCCGAGGCGCTGGGCGTCGAGATCTATCCGGGCTTCGCCGCGGCCGAACTGCTCTTCGACGAAAATGGCGCGGTGCTCGGCATCGCCACTGGCGATATGGGCATCGCCAAGAACGGCGAGGTCTCCGAGCGCTACACGCGCGGCATGGAATTGCGCGGCCGCTATACGTTGCTGAGCGAGGGCGTGCGCGGCTCGCTCTCGAAGATCGCCATCCGCAAATTCGGTCTCGACAAGGACCGCGAGCCGCAGAAATACGGCATCGGCCTGAAGGAGATCTGGCAGGTCAAGCCGGAGAAGTTCCACAAGGGCCGCGTCCAGCATTCCTTCGGATGGCCGCTCGACGGCACCACCGGCGGTGGCTCCTTCCTCTATCATTTCGACGACAATCTGGTCTCTGTCGGCTTCGTCGTGCACCTGAATTACACGAACCCGACGCTCTCGCCCTTCGACGAGTTCCAGCGCTTCAAGACCCATCCGCTGATCCGCGACGTGTTCGAAGGCGGCAAGCGCCTGTCCTATGGCTCGCGCGCCATCACCGAGGGCGGCTGGCAGTCGGTGCCGAAGCTGACCTTCCCGGGCGGCGCGCTGATCGGCTGCTCGGCCGGCTTCGTCAACGTGCCGCGCATCAAGGGCAGCCACAACGCCATCCTGTCGGGCATGCTGGCGGCGGAAGGGCTGGTGCCCGCGCTGCAGGCCGGCCGCTCGCATGACGAAGTCGTCGAGATCGAGAACAGCTGGCGCGACTCCGAGATCGGCCGCGACCTGAAGCCGGTCCGCAACGTCAAGCCGCTCTGGTCGAAATACGGCACGCTCGCGGGCATCGCGCTCGGCGGCATCGACATGTGGCTGAACCAGCTCTTCGGCTGGTCGCCCTTCGGCACGCTCAAGCATGGCAAGCCCGACTACGCGACATTGAAGCCGATCAGCGAGGTCAAGCCGATCGTCTATCCGCGGCCCGACGGCAAGCTATCCTTCGACAAGCTCTCATCGGTCTTCCTGTCCTCGACCAATCACGAGGAAGACCAGCCGGCCCATCTGAAGCTGACCGACCCGTCGATCCCGGTCGAAAAGAACCTGCCTGTTTATGGCGAGCCGGCGCGGCTCTATTGCCCGGCGGGTGTCTACGAGGTCGTCTACAAGGACGCCGAGGCCAAGACCGAGCCGCGCTTCGTGATCAACGCGCAGAACTGCGTCCACTGCAAGACCTGCGACATCAAGGATCCGGCGCAGAACATCACCTGGACCGTGCCCGAGGGTGGCGGCGGACCGGGCTACGCGAACATGTGATCGCGCAGAAGCCGATTCGGCGTTCCCATGGCTATCGCGCCGTCGGAATTCTGTGTTGCGGGCTGCGCAATGCCTGAAAACAGAAAAGGGCGCGCCGATCGCTCGGCGCACCCTTTGTCGTCGATTGCCGGTGAAGTTCAGCCCTTGCGGACCACCGGGGCAGGCGTCGGCTTCTCTGTCTTGGCGCAGCCGGCAGCAAAGCCGGCGAGCAGGACGACGGTGGCAACGCTGAGAACGATCTTTTTCACTGGAATGATCCTGAACGAATCGTCGCGAAAGCTGCGAACCTCGGGGGTATAGCTCGAAAAGCTTGAGTTTCCGTTGCGGTCGAGAGATTTTGTTGCGCGGGCCTTCATGCCGAGCGCGACTGTTGCGTCAGGGCAAGCATCGCCGACGGCGCTTGACGGGTGCTTGCCGGCCCGCCTGGAAAGGGCCATCTTGACCGCATATGCGAAATGGTCACGGTCGCGCATGAAGGACCACGCGCCACGCGGCGAGCGAGGCGGCGGACCGAAGGAGAATGGCAGTCGTGAGGTTTGGAATCAGAAGCCGTGGGTCGCGCACGGCCGTCGCCTTGACGTTGCTGCTTGCCCTGCAGGTCGGCGCAGCCGCGCAAGGCGAAACTGCGACGCGCACCACGGAGCAGATCGAGCCTGCCGACAGCCTCGAAGGCAATTATCTGGCTGCGATCGTGGCGGGGGCCGGCCGCGATCTCGGGGCGGCGTCCGTCTATCTGCGCGAAGCGATCAAGGGCGATCCGCAGAACAACGATTTGCTGGAGCGCGGCTTCGTTGCCTTCCTCGCCGACGGCGCGATGAACGATGCCTTCCGTGCCGCCGAAAAGCTGATCCAGCGCGACCCCAGCAACGGGCTGGCCCAGCTGGCGATCGGCATCCGTTCGATCAAGCTGAAATCCTACCAGACCGCACGCAACCACCTTCAGCGCGGCGGGCGCGGCCGGGCTGCCGATATCACCGCGACGCTGCTCTCGGCCTGGGCTTATGCCGGCGCCGGCCAGACCAAGAGTGCCATCGAGACACTGGAGCGGCTGAAGGGCGAGGCGTCCTACAATCTCTTCCGCGATTACCATGCCGGCCTGATACTTGATGCCGCCGGCCGCAAGGCCGATGCCGAGAAGCGGCTCAAGAGTGCCTACGACGCCGAGAAGACGACGCTGCGCCTGGTCGATCTCTGGGCCCGCTTCCAGGCACGCAACGGCGATTTCGAGGCCGCCGCCGCGACCTATAGCGAATTCGACCGGCTGCTGCCCAACCACCCCATCGTCCGCGACGGGCTCGCTCGCCTCGCCACGAAGGAAGCGCTGCCGCGCCAGGTCGGCACGGCGCAGCAGGGCGCGGCCGAGGTGCTCTATGGCCTCGCCAGCGCCGGAAACCGCCAGGGGGACGAGGCTGCGGCCCTGCTTTATCTGCGGCTCGCGATCTATCTCGACCCCGCCCATGACCTCGCCATCCTGACGCTCGGCGATATCCTCGAACGCGCTCGCCAGTTCGAGGATGCGGTCGCCGTTTACGAGAAGATGCCGGAAGGCTCCCCGCTGCTGCCCAATGCCGAGATCCAGTCCGGGCTCGCGCTGGAGACGCTGGGCAAATCCAACGAGGCCGTGAAGCATCTCGAAAAGCTGATCGCGCTCCGCCCCGACGACATCGACGCCCTCTCGGCGCTGGGCAACATCTACCGTTCGCGCAAGCGTTTCGAGGAGGCCGGCGAGACCTACGACAAGGCGATCTCCAAGCTCGCCTCGCCGGGGCGTTCGAACTGGGATCTGTTCTACTTCCGCGGCATCGCGCGCGAACGCACCAAGCGCTGGCCGGAAGGCGAGGCCGACCTGCGCAAGGCGCTTGAACTGATGCCCGAGCCGCTCGGCCGCGAGCGGGCGCTGGTGCTGAACTATCTCGGCTATTCGCTGGTCGATCAGCATCTCAAGCTCGACGAGGCGCTGTCCATGCTGCGTCGTGCCGTCGAACTGCGGCCGCGCGACGGCTACATCACCGATTCGCTAGGCTGGGCCTATTACCGGCTCGGCCGCTACGAGGAGGCCGCGCGCGAACTTGAACGCGCCATGGAGCTGCGCCCCTCCGACCCGGTGATCAACGACCATCTCGGCGATGTCTACTGGCGCGTCGGCCGCCGGCTGGAGGCGACCTTCCAGTGGAACGCCGCCCGCGACCTCAATCCCGAGCCGGAGGACCTCGCCAGGATCCTGCGCAAGATCGAGCGCGGGCTGGACGAGCCCCCGTCAGCCAACGCGGCGGAGCCGAAGAAGGATGGCGGCTGACACGCTGTCGCTGCTGAATGTTCGGGACTTCGCGTGACCGCTTCGCTGACCACCCGCGCCCGCGCCAAGGTCAATTTGACCCTGGCGGTGCGCGGCCGTCGCGCCGACGGCTACCATGATCTCGAAAGCCTCGTCGTCTTCGCCGGAACCGGCGACACGCTGACGCTCGAACCCGGCCCGGAGCTTGGCCTGACAATCGGCGGCCCGAAAGGGCAGGGGCTTGAAAGCGACGAGGGCAATCTCGTCCTGCGCGCCGCCCGCGCGCTCGCCGACGAGTTAGGCCCGCTCCAGTGGGGCCGTTTCCATCTCGTCAAGCGCCTGCCGGTGGCCTCCGGAATCGGCGGCGGCTCTGCCGATGCGGCCGGCGCATTGCGGCTGCTGGCGCGGCTGAACGGGTTGTCCCTGGCCGATTCCGTCTTGCAGCGCGTTGCGCTGAAGGTCGGCGCCGACGTGCCGGTCTGCCTCGAATCGCGGGCACGAATCATGTCCGGCATCGGAGAGCAGCTGGGGCCGCCCTTGCGCCTGCCGCCGCTCTTTGCCGTGCTGGTCAATCCCGGCGTCCCGGTCGCGACGATGGCCGTCTTTCGCGAATTGGCCCTCCCGCTCGGGAGTGCGCGCGATCACGCGCCGACGGACTGGGCCGCCCATGTCATGGATCGGGACGGTCTGATTGCGGCGCTCCGCTCCTGCACCAACGACCTCCAAGCGCCGGCCACGCGTGTCGCGCCGGTTCTCGAACCGCTTCTGCATCGGCTCGCGGAACTCCCGGGCTGCCGGCTCGCCCGCATGTCGGGCTCGGGTGCGACCTGTCTGGCGCTGTTCGACGATTGCCGGACGAGTGCAGCGGCGGCGAAGACGCTGGCGCGGGACGAGCCCGGCTGGTGGGTGAAGGCGACGGTGCTGCGGTGATTGAGGGCTGGCTGCACATGCCAGCCTCGTTGGCCTTTACCTTTCGAGATGCTTGCCGACCTGGCTATTGGTCAGTCTGGCGGGATTGCGAGCCGCTTGATCGATCTTTGTCTTGATCCTCGCGAAGGCATCTTCCGCCCGCACCGGCTCGCCGCTGGCGATGCCTTCATCCCATAGTCTCTGCAATTCCGTTGGTGCTTGCGAGCAGACGGAAGCGCTGAATTTCTCGCTGTCGGCCATCGAAGCTCTTCTCCGTGTAGAAGGCAGTAAGCATGGCTGCCGTCGATATTGGCCGACTCAATGCGCCCTTGCCACGCAGAAATCGACCGCCTCGTTCAGCGCCTGCTTCATCGGCGAGGTGGGGAACAGGCCGAGCGCGTCCTTGGCCATCTTGGCGTAATGCTCGGCCCGCTCGATCGTGTCGTCGAGCGCGCGATGGCGGCGCATGATGCTCTGCGCCTCCTCCAGATCGCCGTCCCCGATCGTGCCGTCCTGCAAGGTGCGCTGCCAGAAGGCGCGCTCGGATTCGGAGCCGCGCCGGAACGAAAGCACGACCGGCAGCGTGATCTTGCCCTCGCGAAAATCGTCGCCGGTGTTCTTGCCGAGCCTGGCCGCGACGCCGCCATAGTCCAGCGCGTCGTCGATCAGCTGGAAGGCGATGCCGAGATTGAGGCCGTAGCTGCGGCAGGCGGCGGCCGCAGCCTTCGGCGCCTCGGCGATCACCGGGCCGACCTCGCAGGCCGCCGCGAACAGCTCCGCCGTCTTGCCGCGAATCACCGCGAGATATTCGTCCTCGGTCGTCTCGGTGTTCTTGGCGACTGCGAGCTGCATCACTTCGCCCTCGGCGATCACGGCCGCAGCCGTAGAGAGGATGTCGAGGGCCCTGAGCGAGCCGACTTCGACCATCATCTTGAAGGCCTGGCCAAGGAGGAAATCGCCGACCAGCACGCTCGCCTCGTTGCCCCAGAGCATCCGGGCGGCGAGCTTGCCGCGGCGCATGTCGCTCTGGTCGACGACATCGTCATGCAGCAGCGTCGCGGTGTGCATGAACTCGACCGAGGCCGCGAGCTTGACGTGCCCCGCGCCGCCATAGCCCGACAGCGCCGCCGTCGCCAGCGTCAGCATCGGCCGCAGCCGCTTGCCGCCTGACGAGATCAGATGGTTGGCGACCTCCGGGATCATGGTCACGTCGGAGCCGGTGCGCGACAGGATCATCGCATTGACGCGCTCCATGTCGCCGCGCGTCAGGGCGACGAGATTGTCGATGGTCGCTTGACCCGGGTCCTTGTCTTCAAAGGGTACGACGACGCCCACGCTCTAAGCTCCGGCCGGTTTTGCGCCTCGCCGGCGCGGGATTGCCTTGCCACAACCGTCGCATGGGTGACCAGCCCCTGCAAACGACGCCTGACGCCGCACCCCGCGCGCCCAGGCTGCTTTCGGGCTTGCGCCACGGCCCGGCCTGCGTCTCCATGACGCTCATGCACGAACTCGTCCGCACCAACGACATCGTCCTGCTCGGCGCCATCGAGGCGCTTCTGGCCTCGGCCAATCTGGACTGCCTGATCGCCGACCAGCACATCAGCGCGCTGGAAGGTATGATCGGTGCCTTTCCCCGCCGGCTGCTGGTGCGCGAGGCCGACCGGATGCGGGCGCGCGCCCTGCTGGTGGAGGCCGGCTTCGGCCCCGAACTGCGCGATGGTTGAGGCGACAGCCGAATCGGCGCTCGGCGAGATCGTCGAGGACAGGCTCCTCGACGGACGCCTGCTGCTGCGCCAGCCTAGGAAGGGTCACCGCGCCGGAAGCGACGCGATCCTGCTCGCTGCTGCGATCCCCGCGCTGGGCGAGGGGCCGTTGCTTGATATGGGCGCCGGTGTCGGAACCGTTGGACTCGCTGTGGCGCTGGCGCAGCCTGCCCTTAGGGTCGTCCTGGTCGAGCGCGATCCCGATCTGGTCGCGCTGGCGCAGGCGAACATTGCCGCCAACGGGTGCACGGAACGCGTCGCAGTCTTCGGCGCCGATATCGAGGGTTCGAGCGCCGCGTTGACCACGGCCGGCCTTTGCACGGGACAGTTCGCCTGCATCGCGATGAACCCGCCCTTCTTCGCAGCCCGGACGACGCGGCCGTCTCCCGTGCCCAACCGCCGCGCGGCCCACGTCGCCGACGGCACTCTGGAAGGCTGGCTGAAGGCGGCGCGCCGCCTGCTGAAGCCTGACGGCCGCATCTGCATCATCCATCGGGCAGAGGCGCTGGCAGAAATCCTGGCCGGACTCGCCAAGGGATTTGGTGCGGTCGAAATCCGGCCGATCCAACCGACCGCCGACCGTCCGGCGATCCGTGTCCTGGTCGCGGCGTCACGCGGCAGCAAAAAGCCGGCAGTCTTGCTGCCGGCTTTCGTTCTTCATCACCAGGATGGCCGCTTCACCCCGGAGAGCGAGGCCATCCATCGCGGTCAGGCGACATTCGCCGATCTCGGCGACTTGCCGCCCCGATCTCAGTAGAAATAGCGCGGACCGTAGACCGGCGGTCCGTAAAAGCGCGGCGGCCCATAATAGCGCCGGGGGCCGTAATAGGGTCGCGGACCATAAAAGCGCGGCGGCCCGTAATAGCGTCTCGGACCGTAGTAGCGCCTTGGGCCGTAATAATACTGCGCCTGCTGCAGTAGGTCACCGGATGCGGCAGTCTCTTGCATCTTGCCCGCTCCAACAGGGGCGGCAGTGGCGGGGGCGGCAAGAAGCGATGCGCCTGCTAGAGTGGCGGCGGTGGCGAAACCAAGAACCAGTTTGCGGAACATGAACCCGATCCTTCCTGAGTGTGACATCGGCGGCGTGTGCCACAGGCCCGATCGCCGAAGACTGTCTGAAACCTAGCGACCCGAACCTGAACCGATCGAGACCGTGCCGTTCAGGTGGCCTTCATGACGCGGCCACATCAGGGCCGCATTCGGGCATCTCGGCGGCATACCCCACAATGCGCACCGGCTGCGTTCGTGACGAGAAACGTGGTGGCATGGCTTCCCCTCGACCGACAAATCGCCAGATCAACAAGAATCGATCGTCCAGGTTCCCTTTGCGACGGAGCGCTCAGCGCGCGATGCTTGACCTCGGCGCGTGGCAGCCCATAAGCACGCCGTCATCCGAGACAGTCTGGAAGGCCCGTTCCCTTGGCCGCTATCGCAACGCAAATCGCCGCCGCGCCATCACCCTCGATGGACCCGACCCGCTCCTTCCAGGCCCTGCTGCTGACCCTGCAGCGCTTCTGGGCCGAGCGCGGCTGTGTCGTGCTGCAGCCTTACGACATGGAGGTCGGCGCCGGCACCTTCCATCCGGCGACCACCCTGCGCGCGCTTGGGCCGAAGCCCTGGAAGGCGGCCTATGTCCAGCCTTCGCGCCGACCCAAGGACGGTCGCTATGGCGAGAACCCCAACCGGCTGCAGCATTACTACCAGTTCCAGGTCATCCTGAAGCCCTCGCCGCCGGACCTGCAGCAACTCTATCTCGACTCTCTCCAGGCGATCGGCGTCGATCTCGCTTTGCACGATGTCCGCTTCGTCGAGGACGATTGGGAGAGCCCGACGCTGGGAGCCTGGGGTCTCGGCTGGGAATGCTGGTGCGACGGCATGGAGGTCAGCCAGTTCACCTATTTCCAGCAGGTCGCCGGTGTCGAATGCGCGCCGGTCGCGGGCGAATTGACCTACGGCCTCGAGCGACTGGCGATGTATGTGCAGGGCGTCGAGAACGTCTACGACCTCAACTTCAACGGTCTCGATGGCGAAGACCGCATCGCCTATGGCGACGTCTTCCTGCAGGCTGAGCAAGAATTCTCGCGGCATAACTTCGAATACGCCAATACCGAGATGCTGTTCCGTCACTTCGCCGACGCCGAGGGCGAGTGCAAGGCGCTGCTCGCGGCGGGCGAAGCGGGCGAGGGCGCCAACGATCCCAGACACAAGCTCGCGCTGCCGGCCTACGACCAGTGCATCAAGGCGAGCCACATGTTCAACCTGCTCGACGCCCGCGGCGTGATCTCGGTCACCGAACGCCAGAGCTACATCCTGCGCGTGCGCGAACTGGCGAAGGCGTGCGGGGCCGCCTGGCTGAAGACGGCGGGCGGGGGAGCGAACTGATGCCTGATCTCCTTCTCGAACTCTTCTCCGAAGAGATCCCCGCCCGCATGCAGCGTAAGGCGGCCGACGATCTGAAGAAGCTCGTCACCGATGCGCTGGTCGAGCGTGGCCTCGTCTACGAGGGCGCAAAAGCCTTCGCCACACCGCGCCGGCTGGCGCTCCATGTCGCCGGGCTGCCGGTGCGGGGGCGCGATGTCCGCGAGGAGCGCAAGGGCCCGCGCGTCGGCGCGCCCGATGCGGCCGTGCAGGGTTTCCTGAAGGCGGCGGGCCTGGCCTCGCTCGATAAGGCGACGATCGTCAGCGATCCGAAGAAGGGCGACAGCTACATCGCCGTCATCGAGAAGCCGGGGCAGGAAACGGTCGCGGCCATCGCCGAGATCGTACCCGCGATCATCCGCGCCTTCCCCTGGCCGAAATCGATGCGCTGGGGCAAGGCATCGGCCGCCGGCGCCAGCCTGCGCTGGGTGCGGCCGCTGCATTCGATTCTCTGCACCTTCGGCGCCGAGACCGAGGAGCCCGAAATCGTATCTTTCGAGGTCGACGGAATCGTCTCGGGCAACGTTACCTATGGCCACCGCTTCCACGCGCCCCAGGCGATCACGGTCAGGCGCTTCGACGACTATGTGGCGTCGCTGGAGAAGGCCAGGGTCGTGCTCGATGCCGACCGCCGCAAGGAGATCATCCTCGCGGACGCGAAGACACTCGCCTTCGCGCAGGGGCTCGAACTGGTCGAGGACGAGGGTCTTCTGGAGGAGGTCGCGGGGCTGGTCGAATGGCCGGTCGTTCTGATGGGCTCCTTCGAGGAGCGCTTCCTCGACATCCCCGGCGAGGCGATCCGGGCGACGATCCGGGCGAACCAGAAATGCTTCGTGCTGAGCGACCCTTTCCCTTCCCCCCTTGCGGGGGAAGGTGGCGCGGCGCGCAGCGCCGTGACGGATGAGGGGTCGCACCTACTCTCCGGAAACGGCAGCGCGACCCCTCATCCGTCTGCTGCGCAGACACCTTCTCCCGCAAGGGGAGAAGGGCAGGGCGGCGCTTCTCTCGCCAATAGGTTCCTGCTGACCTCCAACCTCCTCGCCAGCGATGGCGGCGGCGCCATCACCGCCGGCAATGAGCGCGTCGTGCGCGCCCGGCTCTCCGACGCGGCCTATTTCTTCGCGACCGACAAGGCCTCGCTGCCCGATCTGGATACGCTGAAGGCGAGCGCCGAGAAGCTCGGGCTCGATCTGGCAAAGCCGCTCGACCAGCGCATGGCAAAGCTCGACAAGCTCGGCGTCGTCTTCCACGCCAAGCTCGGCACGCAAGGCGAGCGCGTTCAGCGCATCGCGGCGCTGGCGCGTGAGCTTGCCCCCATTGTCGGGGCCGATCCAGACCTCGCCGAGCGCGCGGCAAAACTCGCCAAGGCCGATCTGCCGACCGAGATGGTCGGCGAATTCCCCGAGTTGCAAGGCCTGATGGGCCGCAAATACGCGGAACTTCAGGGCGAGCACCCGTCGGTCTGCGCCGCGATCGAGGAACACTACAAGCCGCTCGGCCCCTCCGACCGCGTGCCGACCGACCCGGTTTCCGTGGCGGTCGCGCTCGCCGACAAGCTCGACACGCTGGTCGGCTTCTGGGCCATCGACGAGAAGCCGACCGGGAGCAAGGATCCCTATGCGCTACGGCGGGCGGCGCTGGGGGTTATTCGGCTGGTGGTTGAGAATGGGGTGCGGTTAGCTCTTTCGGGTGTATTTCTTGACCACCTCCGTGCCGTCGTAACGTGGAATGTGACACGTTCCCAGCGCGAGCAGGTGAGTAGCGTCCTAGATTTGAAGGACGCCGGGATGTCAGTTCGCAATGCAATCGCTTTGGCTTTCGATGCGATGGAAAGAATGCCCTCCGCTGATTGGGCGTTCGACCAAGTAGCTGGACTCGCTCCTCGCACTACTGCTGACCTCCTCTCCTTCTTCCACGACCGCCTGAAAGTCCTCCTCCGTGACTCGGGCGCGCGGCATGATCTCGTCGATGCCGTCCTAGCGGGCGCAAGCGCGGGCTCCCCTTCTCCCCTTGCGGGAGAAGGTGCCCGAAGGGCGGATGAGGGGTCGCACCACATCTCCGGAGAGGGCACGACCACCCCTCATCCGTCTGCTGCGCAGCCACCTTCTCCCGCAAGGGGAGAAGGGGAGGCCGCCGACGACCTCCTCCTGATCACCCGCCGCGTCGCGGCGCTCGGGCGCTTCCTCGAAACGGAGGATGGCAAGAGCCTGCTCGCCGGCTACAAGCGCGCCGCCAACATCCTCAAGGCCGAGGAGAAGAAGGACGGCGAGGGCGCCTTTGCCGGCGCCGTCGACTATCCGTTGATCGAGCAGGCCGGGCTGATTGAGGAAAAGGCGCTCGCCGTCGGCCTGCACAAGGTCGCGCCCGTGGCCGCAGCCGCCGTCGCGGCAGAAGACTATGAGGGCGCGATGGCGGCACTGGCCGAGCTTCGCCCGGCGGTCGATGCCTTCTTCGACAAGGTCACGGTCAATGATGCCGACGCAGCCCTGCGCGCCAACCGGCTGAAACTCCTGAACCAGTTGCGCGAGGCGACCCGCGCCGTCGCCGATTTCGGCCGCATCGCCGGCTGAACCTGTCTCGTGATTCCGTCTCGCTTTTCGCCGAGCCGGAACCTATCCTGCCCCTGCGACGTTCTGTCAGCGGTGCCGACATGCTGCGAGCGGTTCGCTGTGTGGATGCGCCGGGGGGCCGGCTTCCGGCCGAGACAAAGGAATCCATTATGTCATTGCTGATTTCGCTTCTTATTACCGTCCTGGTGATCGGTCTGATCCTCTATCTGGTGCGGATGCTGCCGCTCGACAGCCAGATCAAGAACGTCGTCCAGATCATCGTCATCGTGATCGGCATCATCTCGCTGCTGCGCTACCTCGCCGTTTTCTGAGGACCGCAAAGCCTTCGGCGCGCGCGAGATTGACGCAAGCCGCTGATTGAGCCACATTTTCGCAGGTCCAGAGGCCCCCGGACGATTTCCGTCCCGGGGGCCTTTCCTGTTGGCAGAGCGAAACCCGCGATGAATTCGCAAAACCGCACCACGCATATCCGCCTGACCTCGCATCCCGAGCCCGGCAATGCCGCGATGCGCTTCCCGATCCGCTGGGGCGCAGGCAGCGCGGCGGAGCGCGGTCCGGTCATCGCCTCGACCACCAGCCCCGGCGACCGCAACGTCATCGGCGCCCATGGCGGCTCCTATTCGATCTATCGCGCGCTCGCGATCTCGGCCCGCGCGATGAACCCCTCGCAGCGCCCCGATCTGCACAACACCCACCCGACGGCCGAGATCGCGCCGCAGTCGCAATGGTTCGCTCCCGGGCGCATCGTCTCGATGGACCCGTTCGGCCATCGCGTGGCGCAGGATTTCGGGCAGCTGATCGGCGAGGGCATCGATATCCGCCCGACCATCGCGGTCACCAAGGCAAGGCTCAACCTGCCCGAGATCCTCGCCGCCATGGCGGCCCACAGGCTGGCGCCCGACGACCACATCCTGCACAAATCCGGCGATGTCAGTGTCACCAAGGTCGCGATCGACCCGGTCTGGCATCTGCCGGGCATCGCCGAGCGCTTCGGCACGAGCGAGCAGGAACTGCGCCGCACGCTCTTCGAGCAGACCGGCGGCATGTATCCTGAACTGGTGACGCGGCCTGACCTGCGCGTCTTCCTGCCGCCGATCGGCTCGATCACGGCCTATGTCATCGGCGAGGTTTTGGCGCTGTCGGATGGCAAAAGCCGCGTCGCCTGCCGCGTTCATGACGAATGCAACGGCTCCGACGTGTTCGGCTCCGACATCTGCACTTGCCGGCCCTACCTCGTGCACGGCATCGAGGAGGCGGTGAAGGAGGCGCAGGGCGGCGGCGTCGGCCTGATCGTCTACAACCGCAAGGAGGGCCGGGCGCTTGGCGAGGTGACGAAGTTCCTCGTTTACAACGCCCGCAAGCGCCAGGAGGGCGGCGATTCGGCCGCGACCTATTTCGAGCGCACCGAATGCGTCGCGGGCGTCCAGGACGCCCGCTTCCAGCAATTGATGCCCGACGTGCTGCACTGGCTCGGTATCACCAGGATCGACAGGCTGATGTCGATGTCGAACATGAAATACGACGCCATGGTCGAAAGCGGCATCGAGATCGGCGAACGCGTCGCGATTCCGCCCGAGTTGATCCCGCCCGATGCCTCCGTCGAGATGGAAGCCAAGAAGGCGGCGGGTTACTATGCGCCCGACGGCGTGCCCGGCGACAACGCATTGAAGGCGACGGTGGGTCGCGACCTCGACAAGTTTTGAAGCTGCATGATGCCCGAACGTGACCCCGAGGCGCTGCGCCTGCTGCTCAAGCCTGCGGCGATCCGCGCCCGCGCCCAGGAGATGCTGGCGCTCGGCCTCGCGGGCCGGCTCCTCCATTTCACCGTCGATCCGGCACGGTTGGAGACCTGCGCCGACTATGTGCTCGACGTGATCCGCACTAACTACCCGACACTCGACATCCCCTTTCACGCCCGCTGGCGCCATTTCAACGTCGCCGGCATCGACCGCTGGAGCGTGCTCGACCGCGGCGCGGGCTTCACCGACGCCGATGCGCGCGGCCGCGCCGCCTATGATCTGGCGGTGGTCAGCGTCCTGCTCGATGCCGGCGCGGGACCGGACTGGGTCTATCGCGACGCCGTCAGCGGCCAGTCGATCGGACGTTCGGAGGGTCTGGCCCTGGCCTCGCTCGACATGTTCGCGGCCGGACTGTTCTCGAGCGATCCGCAGCAGCACCTGCGCGCCGATGCGGCCGCTCTCAAGCGCCTCGATGCGGACGCGCTGGCGGAAGGCTTCCAGGTCGGGCCCGGCAACACGCTGCTCGCGGTCGAGGGCCGCGCGGCGCTGCTGAACCGGCTCGGCGAGGAACTCGAGCGCCATGGTCTGGCGCGTCCGGGCGACCTGTTTGACCGCTTCCGCTCCGTTGCCGAGACGGGCACGATCCGGGCCGGCCATATCCTCAGCGAGGTGCTGGCCACCTTCGGCGGCATCTGGCCGTCGCGATTGACGCTCGCGGGCGTCGCGCTCGGCGACACCTGGCGTCACCCGCTGATCGCACCGGGCGAATCCACCGCGGGTCTCGTACCTTTCCACAAGCTCTCGCAATGGCTCTCCTATTCGCTGATCGAACCGCTGCAATGGGCCGGCATTTCGGTCATCGACATCGACGACCTGACCGGCCTGCCCGAATACCGCAATGGCGGGCTGTTCCTCGACATCGGCGTGCTCGCGCTCAAGGACGAAAGCGCCGCCGCTCGTTCTCATGAGGTCGGTTCTCCGCTCGTGGTGGAATGGCGGGCGCTGACGGTCGCCCTGCTCGACGAGATCGGCGCGATCATCCGCAAGCGGCTGGGCCGCACGCGTGAGGAACTGCCGCTCGCCAAGGTTCTGGAGGGCGGCACCTGGGCCGCCGGGCGCCGGATCGCCCGCGAGAAGCGCGCGGATGGCGGTCCGCCCTTGACCATCGTCAGCGACGGCACGGTATTCTGAAATTTGGTGGGCTCGCTCGGATCCACCCCGTCATCCCGGACAAGCCGCGTCAGCGGCGCCGATCCGGGATCCATCATAGGGCGCGATCATGCCTTACGATGGATCCCGGATCTGCGCTTCGCTCCGTCCGGGATGACGGCGGATATGCTTGAGGCGTGATCCGCCATGGCAACAGAAAAGGGTCTTGGTCGCATGAGCACGCATTCGGACGGCGTCACCGTCGTCGATCACCCGCTGGTGCGGCACAAGCTGACGTTGATGCGTGAGAAGGACCGCTCGACCAAGAGCTTCCGCCAGCTCCTCAACGAGATCGGCATGCTGCTCTGCTACGAGGTCACGCGCGACCTGCCGATCGAGATGATCGAGATCGAGACGCCGCTGACGAAGACCATGCAACCGATCATCGCCGGCAAGAAAATGGTCTTCGCGCCGATCCTGCGGGCCGGCGTCGGTTTCCTCGACGGCATGCTCGAACTGGTTCCGGCCGCCCGCGTCGCCCATATCGGCTTGTATCGCGACCCAGACACGCTGCAGGCGGTCGAATACTACTTCAAGGCGCCATCCGATGTCGCCGAGCGCATGATCGTGGTGATGGACCCAATGCTGGCGACGGCCAATTCCGCCGTGGCGGCGATCGACCGTCTGAAGGAGCGCGGCGCCAAGGATTTGCGCTTCGTCTGCCTGCTGGCGGCGCCGGAAGGGATCGCGCGGCTACGCGCCGCCCATCCCGACGTCCATATCTGGACGGCGGCCATCGACGAATGCCTGAACGACCATGGCTATATCGTGCCCGGCCTCGGCGATGCCGGCGACCGCATGTTCGGGACGCGCTGAAGACGCAAAACCCGCCCCGTTGCCGGGGCGGGCTATGATCTGAGTTACGGTCATCGTGGCGATGGCGTGTCTTCGTCGGACTGGATCACTCGATGATCTGTACGACGCGGCGGCTCTGCGGCTCGACGATCACCGGGCGGTTGTTGATGACCGTATAGCGGTACTCGCTGGCGCTCGGACCGTATTCGCGCGGCACCTCGTAATAGGTCACGCCGTCGTTCGGCAGCACGGTGCCGACCGCGACTGGCTCGGCGTAGGTATAGGATGGCCGGCGCTGCTCGACGACATAGGTCCGGAAGCGCGGGGTCTGGTCGCCGATGATGGCACCAACGACGGCGCCACCGACACCACCCACGACGGCGCCGACAGGCCCGCCGACGATGGCGCCGCCAACAGCGCCGGATGTCGCGCCGGCAGCAGCTCCGCCGGTTGCACCCTGCTGGTTCTGGGCGAAGGCTGTCGCGGGAACGGCAGCGAGCGCCGTGATGAGAACGATTGTCTTGATCATGGTCAGTTTCCTTTCCAACTCAGCCACCGAAGCGGCCTGGAAGCACAACCGACAGCGCGTGACTCTGTTCCCCCGCGCCCGTCACGAGATGTGACGATGTGTGACAACGTCCCGATTACCGGCTTCGATCAGAGGTTGGGGCCATCACCGCCAGGCGGCAGTGGCATACAAAAATGGCGGGCCGCAAGGCCCGCCATCCTCCGGCTGCCTGCTGCAAACCGCCTATTTAGGCGCGGCGGACAGAACCGGGCTCAACTTGTCGGCGTCACGCTTGATCAGGGCGGCAAAGCCCGCCGGCGTGCGTTCCTCGGCGGTGGGCAGGACCGTGCCGAGATCGAGCAGGCGCTTCTTCGTGGCCTCGTCGTTCAGCGCCTTGTTCAACGCATCGACGAGCCTGTCGACGACCTCCTTGGGCGTGCCCTTCGGCGCGACGACGCCGTTCCAGGCCTCGATCTGGTAGTCTGGCAGGCCGGCTTCCTTGGTGGTCGGCACGTTCGGCAGTGCGGGAGAGCGCTCGGCCGAGGCAATCGCATAGGCGCGGATCGTGTCGGCCTTGACCTGCTCGGCGACGCTGACGATCTGGTCGCACATGAAATCGACCTGGCCGGAGACGAGATCGTTCAGGGCCGGTCCCGTGCCGCGATAGGCGACGGCGTTGAGCTTCGGCACGCCAAGTTGGCCCTTGAGCAGCGTGCAGGTCGTCCACGAGACCGAGCCCACGCCGGCATGAGCCTCGTTGAACTTGTCAGGCGCCCCCTTCACGGCAGCGACGAATTCTTTCAGATCCTTGGCTGGAAAATTCTTTTTGGCCACGATCACGATCGGGATGCCGCCGGCAAGCCCGATAGGCTGGATACCGTTGATCGGGTCATATTTCAGGCCCGGATAGGTTGCTGGCGCCGCCGAGAAGGTGCCCAGATGCCCCATCGCAATAGTGTAGCCATCGGCCGGGGCGCTCATCGCGCGGGTGATGCCAGTGGTGCCGCCGGCGCCGGCGACGTTCTCGATCACGACCTGCTGGCCGAGCGTCTTCGACATGTGGTCGCCGACGATGCGCGCGCCGATATCGGTCGGGCCGCCGGCCGCGAACGGTACGATCATGGTGACCGGACGGGTGGGGTAGCCTTGCGCCTGCGCGCCGCCCATCAGGGCAAGCGAGATCGCAGCGGCGAGGCCGAGCGCACGGTTCTTCATTGGGTATCCTCCCTGAGATTGTTGGGAATAGAGTTGGGGTAGGGCGCGAGGCGTCGCAACCCCGTCATTCGGTGAAGACTTCGTCGCGTTTTTTATTGATTGAGGGGAGGAGGGCGACGACGAGGATGGCGACGGCGACGAGGAGGAGGCCGGCGGAGATCGGCCGCTCCAGGAAGGTCATGAAGGAGCCGCGCGAGATGATCAGGGCCTGGCGCAGCTTCTCTTCCATCAGCTTGCCGAGGACGAAGCCGAGCAGCATCGGCGCAGGCTCGAAGCCGAGCTTGATCAGCAGGTAGCCGAACAGCCCGAACATCGCGGTGAAGGCGACGTCGACCGGCTGGTTGTTGACCGAGTAGATGCCGATGCAGCAGAAGATCAGGATCGACGGGAACATCAGCCGGTAGGGCACCTGCAGCAGCTTCACCCAGAGGCCGACCAGCGGCAGGTTGATGACGAGCAGCATCAGGTTGCCGATCCACATCGAGGCGATCATGCCCCAGAACAGCTCCGGGTTCTTGGTCATGACCTGCGGGCCGGGGATGATGCCGTGGATCGTCATGGCGCCGACCATCAGCGCCATCACGGCATTGGGCGGGATGCCGAGCGTCAGCAGCGGGATGAAGGCCGTCTGCGCGCCGGCATTATTGGCCGATTCAGGCCCCGCGACGCCCTCGATCGCGCCCTTGCCGAAGCGGGACGGGTCCTTGGCCAGTTTCTTTTCGAGCGTATAGCTCGCAAACGGCCCCAGCACCGCGCCATTGCCCGGCAGGATGCCGAGGATGCCGCCGAGAAGCGTGCCGCGGATGACGGGAGCCGTCGACTGCTTGATGTCGTTCCAGTCGGGCAGAAGGCGCCCGATCTTGGCGCGGACCACGTCCCGGGTTTCGGTGTTCTCGAGATTGCGCAGCACCTCGGCGAAGCCGAACACGCCCATCGCCAGCACGGCGAAGTCGATGCCGTCGGCCAGCGGCGGGAAGCCCATCGTCATGCGCTCCTGGCCGGTCTCGAGATCGGTGCCGACGGTGGAGAGCAGCAGGCCGAGCATGATCATGCAGAAGGCCTTCAGGATCGAGCCGCGCGCCAGCACGACCGCGAAGCACAGGCCCATCACCATCAGCGAGAAATACTCCGCCGGCCCAAACAGCAAGGCGAGCTTGGTCAGCGGTGCGCCCAGCGCGGCGATGAACAGGGTCGCGACGCAGCCGGCGAAGAAGGAGCCGAGCGCGGCGGTGCCGAGCGCGACGCCGGCGCGGCCCTGCCTGGCCATCTGGTGGCCGTCCAGCGTGGTCACGACCGAGGTCGCCTCGCCGGGAATGTTGACCAGGATGGCGGTGGTCGAGCCGCCATACTGGGCGCCGTAATAGATGCCCGCCAGCATGATCAGCGCGCCGACCGGATCGAGCCCGAAGGTGATCGGCAGCAGGATGGCGATGGTGGCGATGGGCCCGACGCCGGGCAGCACGCCGATGAGCGTGCCGACGAGGCAGCCGGCGAAGCACAAGGCGAGGTTCTGCAGCGACAGCGCGACGCCGAAGCCGAGGGAGAGATTGGCGAACATGTCCATCGTATCAGATTCCCAGGAGCCAGGGCGCGAGCGGGATCGGCAGCGACAGCGCGTATTTGAACAGGAGCGCGCAGGCCGTGCTCATGACCACCGCGAAGATCACCAGTTCCCTGGGCCGGTAGTCGTCGGCGGCCAGGCCCGAGATCAGGATGACCAGCGGACCGGCGACGGCCAGCCCGAGCTGCGGCACATGGATCGGGCCGATGTCGAAGCCGCGGATGCACAGCCCGAAGACGCAGGCCGCACCCAGCACGAAGAAGACGCCGCGCCACGACCAGCCCGACAGCGCCTCGCCATGAAAGCGCAGGCTCGACAGCACCAGCAGCGCACCAAGCCCCGCGCAGATCGCCGCAAACGACTTCGGCAGCATACCCGGCCCGAGCTGGCGCAGCGTGCCCATCGGCAGCTCCCACGACATGACGAAGGCGATCGCCGCCAGCAATATCATGAACAGCCCGGCAGCAAGATCCTGCGTCGAGCGAATGCGCACTCCTTGAGACCTTTCGATCGGGTTCAAACTCATCAGGATCCTCCGGCTTGCGACCCGGCGATGCGGGCTGGGTATTTTATCTTCGGGGTTGGTCGTCTTGCGCTCGGTGGCACGATGAAAGGCAGCACGTGCCGCTCGTCGATCAGCGTCACGCTTTCGCGCAGGATGGCGAGGAAGTCGTCGCGGGCGCCGAGCTTCTGGTGCGGGCGCCAGGCGATGCCGACGAGTGCACCGGGCGGTGGCGGGTCGAGCAGAGCGCCGCGCAGCTTGCGCATCGTCACGCCGGGAAAGCTCAGTCGCGAGACCCAGTCGGGCGCCAGCGCCATGCCGAGCCCGGCCGCCACGGCCGACATCATGGCCGGCTTTTCGGTTGCCTCGATGATGACGTTGGGAACCGAGCCGACGCTTTCAAAATAGGCCATCATCAGATCATAGGCGAAGGGCCGGATCCGCTTTGAGGGAACGACGAAAGGCTCGCCGACCAGATCGAGCATCGTCAGGTGCTCGCGCTGCGCCAGGGGGTGTGTCTCGTTGAGCACCACGATCGGCCGTTCGACGCGCAGCACCTCGAAAGCGCAGTCGGTCGGCTTGCGCGGCGGACGGGTCAAGGCCAGGTCGAGTTTGCCTGCTTCCAGCATCTGGATCAGCGCCGCGGTCATCGCCTCGACGAACTTGATCTCGATGCCGGGATAGAGCCGGCGGAAGCTCGCCAGCGCCTCGGGCACAAAGCTCGACGAGGCGGCGTCGATCGCACCGATGCGCAGCACCTTGCCCGATGCCAGCGAGGCCTGCCGCACGGCCCGCGAGGCGTGCTCCATCTTGACGAGGATGCTCTTGGCCTCCTCCAGCATGATCAGCCCGGCCCGCGTCATCGCCACCTGCCGCGTCGTGCGGGTCAGAAGGCTGACACCGAGCTCGTCTTCGAGCGCGCTGATCTGTCTGGAAAGGGCTGGTGGCGCGAGTCCGAGCCGTTCGGCCGCCCGGCCGAAATGAAGCTCCTCCGCCACCGCGATGAAACATCGCAGTTGCCGCACATCCATGATGGTCCGTCTGCTCCCCTCTGGCGTATCGTTTTCCGATATCTTCCAGTCGCTCTCGTGATGCGCATAGCGATTGCCGTCGCGAAAGCGACCCTAGAGCAATTCATAATTTTTTGGCAATAAAGCCTGGCCGCAAATCACGCGCGCTGGACGTTTTTTTCACCGCGCCTGAAAAGGCGGCCATCGATCAGGGCCAGGCCGAGGAAAATCGCGCCCATTCCGGCGAAATGGCGCGGCAGCAGCACTTCTCCGAGCAGGCCGACGCCCATCAGGATGGCACTGACAGGGATCAGGAAGGTGACGAGCATGGCGTTGCTGCCGCCGGCGCGCCGCATGATCTCGAAAAAGATCACATAGGCGAGCGCTGTCGAGAGCAGGGCGAGCGCGACGAGCGCCATACCGGCGTTCCATGAGGGCACGGGCAATGTCGAGGGCGGCGTCAGGATCAGCACGAGCGGCAGCGTCATGATGGTCGTGGCCGTGAGCTGGCCCGCCGCCGTGACCAGCGGCGGCAATCCGCGAAAGCGCCGGCCGTAGAGACCGGCGAACCCATAGGACAGGGCCGCCCCGAGGCAGGCGAGCTGCGGCAGCAGCGCACCTTGCAGGCCGCCGAGCGCATCGGGCCCCATCAGGATCGCCACACCGGCGATCCCGGCCAGCACGCCCGCGATCTTGAGCGGCGTCGCCTTCTCATCGGTTGCGAACAGATGCGCGACGATGACGCCAAACAGCGGCGTGGTCGCGTTTAGGATCGCCGAGACCCCGCTCTGGAGCTGGGTCTGGCCCCAGAAAATCAGGCTGAACGGAATCAGGTTGTTCAGCAGTCCCATGCCGAAGAAGGCGAGCCACATCGTTCGGCCGACCGCCATGCTCAGGCCCCGAGCACGCAAAACGAGATAGAGCACCAGCGCAGCCAGGCCGACGCGGGAGAGGACGACGACGAGCGGCGGCCATTCCCCCACGGCGATCTTGCCGAAGAAGAACGAGCCGCCCCACAAAAGCGAGAGAGTCAGGAGCAGGACCCACTCGCGCAGGCCCATCGACGGCGTGGAAGAGGTCGGAGCGGGTTCCATCGCGAGGTTCCTGGCTGTTGCGGCGTGTTCGGCTCGCGCAGCCTTCGCTAGTACCCTCGGCCGTTCGCCACCACCCGCTTTCTGGTCAGGCCGGCTCGGCATCCCGCGCCTGCCACATCGCCTTGAAGGCGGGGCGGGCATGGCAGGCATCGAGCCAGGCCTTCACATGCGGTGCCGCCTCGAACAGCTGCGTTCCCGGCTTGGCATAGCGGATGATCTCGGCGACGTTGATGTCCGCGACGGTGAAGCGCCCGCCCATGACGAAGCCGCCATTGGCTGCGATGGCCTTGTCCAGAACGGCGAAGGGACCGGGAAGGGCGGCCAGCGCGGCCTCGACCAGTTCGGGCTTGCGCTTCTCGGGCGGATACGCCGCCAGATGATATTGCAGGTTCAGCGCATGGCCTTCGCAGGCCGTCGCCGCCCAGAGCGACCACATCACCGCCAAACCCTCCTCCTGCGCATCCTTGGGGGCCAGCGGCCCGCCATGCTTGCGCGCGAGATAGAGATTGATCGCCAGCGATTCCGACAGGACGAAGCCGTCATCGTCGATCGCCGGGATCTGCCCGTTGGGATTGATCTTCAGGAAGTCCGGGTTCTGGGTGTGCAGCGGCGCATCGGGAGCATCCGGCTCCGGCAGGCGATAGACCTGGATCACCGGGACATGGGTGAAGCGCAGGCCAAGTTCGTGGGCGAACCAGATATTGCGCGAGGCGCGCGAGCGGTAGCAGCCATAGATGGTCAGGGACATGTGGAGCAGGCCTTCGGAGGAGGGATGCGACGACGCTTCTTACAGGAGAGTTGTTTTGCGCGCATCATGTCCGGAACTGGGGAGGAGGGCGCATCCGCTTGCGACCCTGACCGGATATAGATTTGTCGCCACGCCACCCCAGAATCAGCGCCTGTCCCTGCGGCTGGGTGAGTTTGGGAGCAGAAGGCAGGCTAGTACTCCGCACGCCGACGCAGCGGTCGCAAACCCGAAGGGCCAAACGAAGCCGGTTGCAGATAGGTCGGCGGGCGTAAGGGCGCCAAGCGCAGCGACGCCCATCGCAAAACCGGCCTGCCTCGCGACTACGGTGACGGCCGATGCCATGCCGCTGGCCTCCGGCGGCGCGAGCGCCATCACGGACCCGGAGAGTTGCGGATGGGACAGCGCTGCCCCTGTGCCGATCAGCATCATCCCGGCGAAGGCCCACGCGAGGGCCAGCACCGTGGGTTCCGTGAGCGCCGCTGCGGCGAGGGCGCATCCACCGATCGCTATCAGCGTCAGCGCTGTTGCGAACAGCCGCCGCCAGCCTAGCCGGGACGCGAGGCGACCGCCGAAGGGCGGGATGACAAGCATGGGGAGGGTCGCGGCCAGCAGCGCCAGCCCGGCCGAACTGGCCGTCCAGCCGAAGGCAGTGCCCAGGAAAAGCGGCAGGTAGACGAGGACGGCCCAGTATCCCGCCGAGACGGCCAGCAGCAGGGCAGCGACGCCCGCCATCGGTCGGCTCGCGAAAACGGCCGGATCGAGCATCGGCCGGGGCTGCCGCCGTTGGCGGACGGCGAACAACGCGAGAAGTCCGGCACCCCCAGCGAGCCCGATCGCCATGCGGATCAGCGAATAGCGGGCTTCCAGAATACCTTCGATCACCAGCCCTAGCGCCAGGGTCAGGATAGCGACCCCGACCAAGTCCAGCGGCTTGTCCGTACTGTCGCGCATCTCGGCCACGACACGCGGCACCACGAGCGCAATCAGGATGCAGAATGGCAGGTTGGCCAGGAAGATCCATCGCCATCCCAGCCCGGATCCGATCATGCCGCCCAAGCTGGGCCCCAGAGCCATGGCGACCCCGGAAACGACGCCGACGATACCGAAGGCCCGCGCACGCGTTCCCGGAGCCGGAAACGCGGTCGCGATTGAGGCGAAAGCCCCGGTCACCAGAAAGGCCGCACCGCAGCCCTGCGCCGCGCGGGCCATCAGGAAGAGCGGACTGTTCCACGCGAGGCCGCAGGCAAGGGATGCCAAGAGGAACCATGCATTCCCGATGATGAGCGACCGACGCCGGCCGAAGCGGTCGGCCAGGGCGCCCGCCACGAGCAAGGTCGCGGTAAAGGCGAGGCTGTAGGCGTCGATGATCCAGGCCAAGACGTCCACGCGGATGCCGAGGTCCGTCCCGATTGCCGGCATGACGACCACGACTGAGGTCACGTCGAAATTCGCCAGGAAGGCTCCGAGGCCGAGCGTGGCCGCGGTTAGCCGGCCACGGGCATTCCAGGCATCGTGTTCCGGAGAGTGCTGCATGGTTCCGGCATGGCTTGTCAGGCACCCCCAGGGCAAATGAGCATTGCTTTGCACGCCATGAAGTTATTTCATGCGATGTGCTTTCGATCTCAGCCCAGATGCCGCCCTTCGCGGGCCTGCTGACTTTCGAGGCTGTGCTACGGCTAGGCAGCATGACGCTCGCCGCCGATGAACTCGGCCTGACGCAGAGCGCCGTCAGTCGCCGGATACGGGCGTTGGAAAGCTTCTTCGGCGTCCCTCTGCTTGAGCGGCTCAACCCCGGCCTGCGCGCGACCGAGGCCGGCTTGCGACTCGCCGGCGAACTCGCTCCGCTGCTAGGCACACTCGCAGGTATGCGACGCCGGGTCGCCAACCAGTCGGGGCCCCGCGCCTTCCGGCTCGGTCTCAGCACGTCACTGCTGGCTTGGTGGCTGTCGCCCCGCCTTCCGGCTCTCTGCGGCGCCTTCCCGGACCTGTCCATTGAGGTTTGTACCTGGGACACGGCGGGCGCGGCTGCGCGCGCCGAGGTTGACCTCGCCCTGTTATGGCTGCCGCACGCGGGCAGGATCGAAGGAGCTTGCGATCTGCCATTTCCACCGGAGAGTGTTTTCCCCGTTGCCACACCGAAGCTCCTCAGAACAATTCGGCCTGGGCTGGACTGGCAGGCGCTTCCGCTCCTGGCGAAGGGGCGTCGGGGCGAAGAAACAGGGCGGGAATGGTCCTGGGCGACTTGGCTGCGGGGAGCTGCAGGCCACGAATCGATGCGCTTTCCCGATATCGGTAGCTCCCTCCAGGCGGCGATGGACGGCAATGGTGTGGCTCTAGCGCGGTCGCTTCTCGTCGCCGATGCTCGACGTCAACAACGCCTTGTGCGTCTGGCTGAGCCGGGTGAGGTGCACGCCTGCTCCAAGATGCAAGTCGCCCGTTGGAGGGATCCCCGGGACAAAACAGCCGAGCGCATGGCGATGTGGCTCGTGTCGTCAGCAAGACTGGAGGTTATGGCAGAGAAAGGTATGTCGGCTGATGCGCCCTGATCCGCAAGTCGTGAACATCGCACGCTATGTCTGCTGTTGACCCTGAGGCGCCACTCCCACCTCCTACCCCGCCAGTACCCGCTGCGGCGGAAATGTAATCTCCACCAGCGTGCCTTCCTTCTTGACGCTGGTGATCGTCATCGCCGCCCGGTTGGCCTCGACCAGCGCCTTGGTCAGCGGCAGTCCGAGCCCCGTGCCACCCTTGCGACGCGTCGTCGGCACCTGGCGGAAGGGCTCCAGCGCCAGCGCGATCTCGCTGTCGTCCATGCCGATGCCGGTGTCGCGCACCCGCAGGATCGCCTCGCCCTGATCGCCGAGCGCCGTCGAGACGATGACCTGCCCGCCTGCGTCGGTGAACTTCACGGCGTTCGAGAGCAGGTTGATCACGATCTGCCGGATCGAGCGCTGGTCGGCGACGACCGGCGGCAGTTTCGGCGAAAGCCCCGAGCGCAGCACCACCCGGCCGCGCTGGGCCTCGGGCTGGAGCAAAGCGACGGCCGAGAGCGCGATCTCGTTCAGGTTGACGCTCTCGAAATCGAGATCGAGCTTGCCGGCCTCGATCTTGGCGAGGTCGAGCAGGTCGTTGACGAGGCTGATGACGTAGCCGCCCGACTGGTGGATATCGCGCAGATATTCCTTGTAGCGCTCATTGGCGATCGGCCCGAAGCGCTCCTCCGCCATCACCTCGGCGAAGCCAATAATGGCATTCAGCGGCGTCCTGATCTCATGGCTGATCTTGGCGAGCACGTCGGATTTTTGCGCGCTCGCCTTCTCCGCCGCCTTGCGCGCCTCGACCAGTTCGCCCTCGGTCTTTTTCCAGGCCGTGATGTCACGCAGCACCGCGCAATAGCGCCGCTCGGCGCCGTCGGCGATCTGGCCCATCGTCATGAACAGCGGAATCCTGCCGCCCTGGCGCACGCGGCCGATAACCTCGCGACCGTCGTTCATCACCGAGGCGACGCCGCCGCCCTTCAGCCCTTCGAGATAGTCGAGCGCCGGCCCATGGCTCTCCGCCGAGAACAGCAGCGTGAACAATTCGCCCGTGACCTCGCGCTGGTCGTAGCCGAACAGCGCCTCGGCCGTCCGGTTGAGCGAGAGCACACGGCCGCGCTCGTCCACGGTGACGACGCCGTCGGTCGCGGTGTCGAGCATCGCCACGAGTTCGGCGATGCGACCTTCGCGGGCATCGACATCAAGTCGAAGCGCCTCGACACGCGCCGCGCTCTCGGCGTCCTCGGCCTCGAACTCGGCTGCAAGCTCGGCTTCCTCCGCCTCCTCCGGTGTCAGAGCCTTGACCTCGCCGCCACCGCCGGGATGGCGGAAGGCCATCAGCGTCGCCGGCTCGCCTTGCCAGGAGACGGTGGAGATCACCGCATCGACGCTGACGAGATGGCTCAGCCGGTCGATCAGGATCATTGCGCCGCCATCGGCACGCGTCGCCTCCTTGATCAGGCGGCTGACGCCGCCGCCAGCGATGAGATCGTCGAGATCGGCATAGTCGAGCAGGTCGAGCAGCGTCCGGTTGGCATAGAGTGCCGTGTCGCCGCGATTGACCAGCACAGCGACCGGCAGCCGGTCGAGCACGTCGGCATGGGAGTTTGGCAGCCGCGAGCGCGTCTCGGGGACAGGCGCGGCGGGGGGCGGCGCTACGACCTCGCTTCCTGGCGTCGCGACGGCAGGGATCCGGGGCTCGATGTCCGCAGGAGCCGGGAGCGCAGGCCGGCGGCGGTCCTCCCTCAGCTGCAGCGAGGCAGCCGGCGGCAGGCGTGGGGCAACCTCGTCGTCGCCAGCGATCCGTGCGCCCAGCGCCTTGGCGATTTCGCGAAAGGCATTGCGCTCGGCCGAACTGAGATTGGGCTTCGACGGCTCCAGCATCGGCCGGACCGACGCCAGATGACCATTGCGCAGCGGCACGATGTTGGCGCCGGGCGAAGGCGGCACACGCTCGCTACCTGTTCTGGCAGCAACCGGAGACGGGGCCTCGGCAGGCGCGGCTGGCGGAGCCTCGTCGTTGGCAAGCTCGTCGGCTTCGGGCAAAGCCGGGGGCGCGTCCGCATCAAGAATCTCGGCCGTCTCGGGGGCGAAGTCCCCGGCGGCTTCGATCGTGTCGCTGTCGATGCCCGTTTCGGCTTCGGAAAAGGCCGGCTCCGGCCGGATCTCCGCCGTCGCAAGGTCCTCGGCCACAACCACCGTCATATCGGGCTCGGGCGCGATCGCGTCCGGCCCTGGATCGGAGGCTTGGGCGAGAGGGAACGCTTCGCGCTCCTGCGGTCGGGCCATGCCGAAGCCGCGAAATCCGGCGAGCTGCCTGTCGGCATCCAGAACCGGCACGCCGGAGAGCTCGACCCGCACGCCCTCGTCGGACGACCCCACGCGCCACAGCACGCTATGGCCGCTCCAAGTCGCGGGTGTGGCCAGCAGGTGGGCGAGCTTGCCGTCCTCGTCGAGCACGTCGCCGGCGACGAGATCGCTCCAGTTGCGCCCTATTAAGGTGTCAGGAGCGCGTTCGATCACCTCGGCGATGTCGGGCGAGACCCGTGTCAGCAGGCCGGCCGCATCGCTTTGCCAAAGGAAACGGACAAGGGCGCGCTTCGGTGCGGCCTGGGGAACATCGGCCACAGCCGGCGCAGGCACGCCATCCTGCGGGGCGGTGCTCGCGGCGGCCGGCACTTCGGAAGAGGGAACCACGATCCCAAGGCGGCGCAATTCGGACGCAGCCACTGCCACGGCCAGCACCGGCGCGCCATCGGCGCCGGTCGCGAGCATGCAGCCGCAGGTGACCATCGTCGCGGCAAAGCCTGAGGTCAGTCTCAGCCGTTCGAGCCGCACGGCATTGCGCGGCGCCAGCCCGGCGGCCAGAAGCGCGAAGCGCTGCAGCGTCGCCGGCGGCAGGTGGGCCTCGGCCTTGTCCGCGCCGAGCAGCGCGCGCGCGGCCGCGTCGAGATAGCCCGGCCGTGCCGTGTCGTTGTCCCAGAGCAGCAGGGCGCCGTTCGCGAAAGACGCCATTGCGGCATCGCTCGCGACCGCCGCGCCAAGGCGCGCCCAGTTCTCTTCGGCTTCGTTCATCCGCCCGCTCGTCTGGTCCGCGCCATTAAGGCTAACAACTCCTTAATAGCCTCCAAACGATTGCAAATCCATGGAACCTTGCGTCGCTGTCCCGCGTCTCGTCAAAACAGCGTTAACGTGGGAACGTGACGTCCGCTCCGGCGTTGTCATTGCAGCGCAACAATGATATTGCAGTGCACAATAGCCGGAACGGCCAGTCGCTAACCCAAGGAGGATGCCCCGATGAACGCCAAGTTTCCCAACGAAGTCCCGACCGAGATGCGTGAGTTCGCCGAGAAGAGCGTCGACCAGGCCCGCAAGGCCTTCGACGGATTCATCGGCGCCGCGACGAAAGCGGTCGATACCGCCCATGGTTCTGCCGAAACCGCTCGCGTCAACGCCCAGGACATGACCCGCAAGGCGATGACCTATGCGGAGACCAATGTCGCGGCCGCCTTCGACCTCGCCCAGAAGATGGTCCGGTCAAAGGACCTGACCGAAGTCATGCAGCACCAGTCGGAATTCATGAAGTCGCAGATGGCTTCGCTCCAGACCCAGATCAAGGAAATGGGTTCGGCTGCTCAGGATGTCGCGCGCAAGGCGGCCGACACGGCCGCCAAGGCGACGAAGATGAAATGAGTCGGTAGCCGGCGGGCCTCGGTCCATCGCATCCGGCGACCGCACGATAGCCGAATCGGCCGGGCCTCAAGCCCGGCCTCCGCTGTTACATCGTTGAAGGAGAACCGCGATGGTCAAGCCCGCTCCGATCAAGATGCCGATCAGTCTTGCGCCCGTCACCGCGATGTCCGGTGTCACGGCGATCGAGACGAAGGCGCAGCCTGCGTCCGTCAAGACCGCCGAGCCCGTCGCCAAGACGCCCGATCCGAAGCCCATCGAGGTCAAGGCGGCCGAAGCCAAGCCTGTCGAGGCCAAGATCCCCGAGGCCAAGCCTATCGAGGCCAAGATGCCCGAAGCCAAAATCCCTGAGGCCAAAATCCCTGAGGCCAAGATCCCGGAAGCCAAGCCCGTGGAAGCCAAGCCTGCAGAGGTAAAGCCCGCCGCGCCGTCGCCTGCGCCCGTATCGGCGAAGCCAGCGGCTGCTTCGGCTCCCGAGCCCGCGAAAGCCACTCCAAAAGCGGCTGCTGCCCCCGCGAAACATTCCGCTCCCGCCAAGAAGGCCAAGGCGGAATCCACGACGATGCGCGTGCCGCCCTTCAAGACCCGCATCGAAAAGGCGCCGCCACCCAAGGCAGCAGCCAAGTCTGCTGGGGCCAAGTCGGCCGCAGCGAAGTCTGCTGGAGCCAAATCGGCCGCAGCCCAGTCTGTTGCGCCGAAATCCCCCGCGACCAAGTCGGCCCCGGCTGCTGGCATGGCCAAGGCTGCGTCCTCTGCGGAGGCGGTGGTAAAAGCCGCGTCCACAGCTCCTGCAAAGCTCGCCCCCGCGGCCAGGCCGGTCGTCGATGCCGGTGCCGCCCTCACGAAGCAGGCGGCCGAGACGACCCGGAAGATAGTTGCAAAGACGATCGAGAGCGCCAAGGTGGCAGCCAAGCCGATTCCATCCAAAGCCACGCCGCTGACGACCCCAATGCCGCCCGTTCCGGAATTCGCCCAGCTGAGCGCCACGGCGCTGATAACGCAGACACTGACCATGGCGCGCACCTTCGGCGCGCTTCAGGCCAAAATGCTCGATCACGCCTGCGCTTCGCTCAAGGCGACGCTGGACGATGCCGAAACGCTCGCCCGCTCCGACAGCGCCGCCGACGCGGTTGCGCTGCAGGCCAAGGCCGTCCGCCGTGGTTACGAAGCCTATTCGGCGCATCTGAAGGAGCTCGCCCGGATCGCCAGCACACCACTCCGTCAGCGGTAAGGAAACACTGGGACGCCCTGTCGGATTTCATCCGGTGCAGTGCGAATTCCCCGGTTGCAATCAGGTGGCGTCGGTTCTAGGTTCCGCGCCGCCGCCGACCGTGCGATCGCAAGCGATCGCCAGCGCCGGGTGCGGGCAGCCATAGCTCAGTTGGTTAGAGCGCTAGATTGTGGATCTAGAGGTCCCCCGTTCAAGCCGGGGTGGCTGTACCACCCGCACCCCGTTGAAAATGTTGATATTTTTATCAGATGCGGCGCTGGATTTTGGAACCCAGTTGCCGTTGTTATGGGCTGGGGTTCCACTAGGGTTCCAACGTCGCCTGTTGGTATCCGACCGTAAGCGATTAAGGCCCCTCTGGGAGACAAACACCTAGGGGGCTAGATTTTCATGGGGGCTAACGGAACAGCTGGACTGGGGGAGGCGGTTGTCTGCGACAAAGGTCACTCTGGAAGACATACACGTGGGCGGTTGGATTACCTTGGGGGTAACGGACCACCTGGACGGGGGATGCGGTTGTCTGCGACAAAGGTCACTCTGGAAGACATACACCTGGGCGGTTGGATTACCCTGGGGGTAACGGACCACCTGGACGGGGGAGGCGGTTGTCTGCGACAAAGGTCACTCTGGAAGACATACACCTAGGCGGCTGGATTACCCTGGGGGGTAAGGGACCATCGGGGGGGGGGAGGGGGGCGGTAGTGTCTATGGGACCCGCTCTCACGTGCAGCAAAAATAAAATAAAATAAAAAAGGTTATAGCCGGCCCTGTTGTGATCTTCTCGCGCTATCTCTTAGCCAACGCGGTCCGGTTTTTTCCGGAAACGGATGCCACTCGCGTTCACAGTTACCCGAATCCAATCTTAAAATTCATCTGCGCTCTGCTGGAAGAGCCCATCTGCTCATCGCCGTTGCATAACGGCATATCCGGCAGCTGAAATCACTTAGTCGCTATTGGTTGCTCGTAGTACGGGGCCAATAGTGATGCCTCCGCCGGTTTATAGTCCCGGTTAGTCGGGCATGCGCCAAGGTTGGGCCTATCGCGTAGTTTCTCCTACGGAGCCTTCGCGAGCGCGGAATTCGCGCCAGCAGCCTGCAGTTAGGCCACCACATTCCGATCAGCTCCGACAGATGCAAAGGCAGCATCGCCGTCTAGGAACGTAGTGCAGTCGGCCAGCACAGTTTCGGTCGTCCGCCGCTCGCGGCCCAGCAGTGTGCATTCCCACACGTCCATCACCCGCCAACCCGCAGTCATTAGCGCTAACCGCACCTTTGCATCACGCGCGATGTTGCCGCCGATTTTTTCCCGCCAGAATTGCGGCCGCGTTCCCGGCCAGCGAAACAGCTTGCAGTCGTGACCATGCCAAAAGCAGCCGTGGATGAAAATTATTGCGCGCCGAGATGGAAACACCAAGTCCGGCCTCCCCGGCAGCCGCTGATCGTGGAGTCGGTAGCGATATCCCATTCGATGCAGCCCCCGCCGGATCATCATCTCCGGGCGAGTGTCCCGAGCTCTGATGCCAGCCATCATCTGGCTGCGGACCTTTGGGCTAACGACATCAGGCAACGGCTTTCATTGCCTCCCGAGCCCGCCCACGAGCTAGAGCCTCGCATAGCGACGGCTCAATATAGCGGGCAATCGCTTCTATCACTGGCACGACCACGGCGTTACCGAACTGCCGGTATGCTTGGGTATCTGACACCTCGGGCGGGATGGTCCACTCTCGAACCCGGCAATGGTCGCCCTCCGCGGTTACGTACTCGAAGCCCATCAAACGCGCGCATTCCGTCGGCGTCAGACGACGGGGGCGCGGCTTTTGGTCAATCAAAATCTCCGAGCCGTCCTTGTGGTAGCGAGCCGACAGGGTACGGGTCACTCTGTCGGGGCCAAATAAGCTATAGCCGAAACCATTGCCAGCCTTTTTGTGCTTCACGCGATAGTCCTGCAGGTATTGCCACAGCTTCGGGGACAGGGTGTACTTGTCATCAACCTCGTTGTGCGGCTGTAGGATCGAGTCCAGCTTCGGCCAAGTTGTTGGTTTCGGGATCATCCGGTCAAAGCCCCCAAAACTGAACCCAACATCTTCCCGAAAGCCGACGATGAAAATCCGTTCGCGCTTTTGCGGCACCCATGGCTCGGAGCTGATGACCCGAAAGTCAATCCGGTAGCCAAGTTCGTTTTCGAGAATGTCTCGGATCACGGCGAACGTCCGCCTTCCGTTATGGCGCTCGAGATGCTTGACATTTTCCAGCAGGAATGCCGCCGGTTTATGATGCTTTAGGATGTCCCTTATGAAAAAAAACAGGTTTCCCTGCTTTTCGTCGTCAAAGCCGTGCGCACGCCCGAGCGAGTTCTTCTTACACACACCCGCCAATGAGAACGGCTGGCAGGGGAAGCCCGCCAAAAGAACGTCATGGGCTGGGACTAAAGAGGGATTATCACCATACGGGCGGATGTCGCCCGCGAACACATGGTCATCGCCATCCAAGAAATTAGCTGCATAAGTCCGGCTCGACCAACGGTCCCACTCACTGGTGAAGACGCAGCGGCCGCCAATGGAATCGAACCCCAGCCTCAGACCGCCAATCCCCGCAAAAAGGTCGATAAATCGGAATTTTGCCACGGGCCGTTCCGATAGTCGCGCGCGTGCGAGTGTACGCACGCGCTCCATCACCAGCTTAGGCACCGGCGCTTCCCCAGCGGCGTACCGCCGGATTTGTTTCCAAGAGTAGCCGAGTTCATCCGGAGCGGTCTCTGCCGTAATGCCGGACTGCCGGAGCCATAGGGCGAACGGTTTTTCGGCGCTCATATCGGATCACTTCAAAAACTGGGAGTCTTGTGGACGGGATGACACGATCGCACCCAGACAGCAATTACCAGTTCCGGTTTTGTTTAGGTCCGGCCGGCAGCCGGAAGAGACAAAAATACAGGCCAAGGGAACTGGGTAGTTCCCTCCACCGATCAGGAGCCGAGCCAGCGGATCCGCCACTCTGACTTCATAGGATCACCGCGGAAGCCGGTGTTCCTTATCAAAAGAGGTCCAACGTTCTCGAGAAACTGAAAGGCACCGACCCCTGCCTTTGCTCGCGCTCTAGTTCTGAAGTTTATGCTCATGCCACGTTGGCCACCCAGCGCATCTCAAAAGCCCCACCGGCGTGAAAATCGTCAAGCCGAGCGCGCTGCGCGTATAGCTGCTTCGGCTTCCATAAACACCGCGCCGACCGTGGCCTTCAGCTGGTCAGGCGTCAGTTCGGCCAAGGCAAAGATCTCGTTGCGCATCCGGATCCGGATGATCGCAGAGCGCATCACCGGTTGCATGGCCGCTTGGCCGTACCATGTGGAAGCCGCAAGCCAGCCTTCCGCTAGCGCAAGGGCCAACCTACGATCTGCTGCCACAGTCGGCCGCTCAAGTATGGCAACGAACGCATCTTCTGTTAGTCCCTCAACCAAGCCCCAGCGCGCCGGATGGCCTTCGCCGCGATCAAGAGTGGTCCCTCGCATCCAGAGCCGCTGAAATGTGTTGCGGACGCCGCCATGGTAACGCTCGGGCGACGTCCCGTACCGCCAGAGCGTGATTGGCCTTAGGAGATAGGTCGCTAGAAATGCCCAGACATCGCTTCTGTGAGCTTCACCCGATTGGAGGACGGGAAGCTGGGCGAGGTGCAGGGCGCAGCTGACGTCGAAAGCGGAACGTGCCGCGAGTGTACCCACCTCAGGATATCCTACGGCGCGGGCAACCGCCTCAACGCCAACCCTTAAATCTCTGAGCACTGTCGACCCCACGCGGCTGCCGCCCACAGCTCCGTAGGTGATCGAGTCCGGCAGGTCATTAAGGTCGTCAGCTAGGTCTCTTGCTGGGCCGGGCGTTGTCAGAAGTTGATCAACCACCGCAGCGCTAAGACGTGGAAGGAGAATCACCGGGCTCGGCACGGTTATAACTTTGCGCTGGCGAGTATGGCGGATCGAAACTCGCCAGGCCTACTTTCAAAAAGCGCACGGGCAACCGCGACGTCTGAGAAGGCGCGTTCTAACCAGTGGGACACTCGACCTGCCACAGATCCGGGCTCGGCGCTGCTGAAGTCATGATCCCATCCCGCGACCAAGGCTGCCTCGCACATTTGTGATACAACATCTCCCATAAGTGCCTGCAGCGTCAGCTCATCCTCTGCCTTAAGGCGAGCAACCAAAACACTTTCGTCGGCATTCACATAAAGTCGTGCTGCACCGTGAAAGTCCCGGCTGGGGCTGTCAGTACTCCATGAAAGCAGCCAAGGCGCGGCTGCATGGGGGCGGCCCGCGAAGGCTTCACTAAAGCTGAAGATCTCCATCGGGAAGCGGAGGTCGTCGCCCTCAATCCGCGATGAAATGCGGTCATCCCACAGTCGGGCACCAAGTATCCGAGGCGCAAGCGGGTCAGCTGGTGGTGACCCTGTCGCTAGGATGATGGACGTCCTCAGCGTGAGTTGTGTCGACATCCGGGCCGGATCAAGACGCAGTATGATCGTGCAAGGAGAGCCGTCATCCAGCGCGGCTCGGTCCCGTACTATAATTTCTCGCGGGAGATCACCCGGCCCAGTTCCTGCCTCCACAATTACGTCAAGGCGCAGGGCTTCTGTCGGCCCGTATCCAAGTTCCGCAGCAGCCTCAGCCTTGCTAATAGTGATCACCCGTTCGACAGTGACCGGAGTCGCGTAGTCCCAGTCGCGGGTGACGTCCTGAAGAGGTGCCTGCGCAGAGTCGCCGACCGTAATCATCCAGGGTTCGGCCCTGACCGCCGCATCAAGGCGGTGGAAGGGGGCGGCGGTTCTGCGTGTCACTGAGACGTCTCCGGCAGAAGAGACGCGCGAAGACCAACGGCGCAGTTGTCCGGCACCGTGAGCCGAACCGTCAACTCTCCCTCGTAGTCTCCAATGTCAGAAGCCGTCCCGGGAATGAAAATGTGCCCTTTTTGGCCCTCGATTCCGAGAACCCTAGGCAGCCAGCCCACATCTAAGGCTGCCGCAGGGACCCCGCCCCCGTCTATAGATATTGTGGGCGTTAAGTTCAGCCAAGGCGAGTGACCCTTCCCTGAGACCGTCATAGCAAAAAGGGCAGTTCGCTGACCCTGATGGGTCTCCAGTCGCTTGAATACCGGATTGTTGATGCGTCGCCGCTGCGGGTCTCCACCTCGTCCTCCTCCGCCTCCTCCCCCTTCGTTGCTGCTGCCGCGATCGGAGCGGTCGTCCTCGATCCCGGCCAAAAAAGCGCCCAGCTTTCCGGCCACCGATGCGACCGAATGATCCGAGCTTTGGCCGCCTCCTGTGGCCCCGCTTGCAGCAGTAACATTGATTGCTGCTTCCTTCAGGCGGGTTATTGCGACATTCACGTACGTCCGGGCGTGCCCCTTCGGCAGGGCGGTGGGATCCCAAGTTTCATGGGCCGCGGGCTCAGCACTAGCGAAGGCTTCCTCAATAGCCCGCTGATTGCTCGTCACAAAAACGCCTGCCCATTCGGTCCGTTCGTCCGGAAGGGGCGGTCCTGGAAGATAGCACACGACCATTTCAGCCGGGCGCATAAGAGCGATGTGAGCGGCGCGTGCGGGGAAGAGGCTTGACCCCCGAAAGGCCGGCAAACGATCCGCCCTTATGCCACGATTGATGGCTAGCGCTCCGAGCGTGGCGAAGGGCCTATGACAGAGTATCTTGTTGCAGTTCCCGCTCCGGATCGTGTTAATCGCTCTCGCAAAGAGGTCTAGAGGGGGACAGTTCTCTGGACGGGGGGTCTCGAGTTTCACACCTTCAACCTCGACGGTCAGGTCGATGCGCCTGTCGTCTGGGGTAGTCGTCAGCATCCGTGGCCAAAAGTTCCAGAGCACCCGCTCCAAGATTTGGATCCCAAAGTCAGAAAAATTTCCGCCCCGAACTTCGCCCTCCGGCTCCTGACCTGCAGTGTCCATTCGTAGCTCAGGATCCAAGATCATAATCGTAGTACCGGTCTCGCCTGCGCAGTTTCGGCTTGGCCCGCCCAACGCTTCCCAGAGCGTCGCGGCATCGTTTCCAGTGAGCGGTTCGCCCGCACCATCGTCAGCCCCGCTGTTCGCTCCCCACCAGTGTCGGCCGGTGTAACGCCGGAGATACCCGTCGCCTCCGTCTTGTTCTCCGGAGTTTCCCAGATGACATCCGATAAGTCTGCGCGCCTCCGTGCCGTTGCCGGGCTCGTGGGCCAAGGTATCGACTATGACCGTAGAGCATCGGCTCATACGGTACAGTGAGGCCTTGCCAAAGCCGTAAGTCCCGCCGCCTAGATCAGTTTTCCTGCGCGTTCCAACATTGCGCATGAAATCAATAAAGTCGGTCCGCCCGCCGCCTGGCAGTACGCGGTCTGCCCGTGTAGGGCCGCCCAGACCTGTCGTTCCGAAGTCACAGATTTCCAGAACCTTCGGCCCGTCCGATGCCAAGAAAGTTTCCAGAGCCGCGGCCGAGGACGCAACAAAGGGTCTCGCCTTCAGCACAACGTCCCGGAAGATTGCGATCTGGCCTGCGGTCAACGTGCGTAGACGGATCAGGATTCGCGGACCGCTTCCAAGCTTGGCCGCATCGCAGCTGTTCTGAATGGCCTCACGCAGCACTAGCTGAAGGCCGTCCAAGCCCGGCGCGCCCAGCAAGCGCTCGAAGCCGCCGTCGCCCATGTTGCCACTGGGCGCATAAGGTTCAGAATAAAGACCGAGTGGAGTCATGTCAGAGCCGCCAGAAGCCTAGTTTCGGCATCTGTCATGGCGGTCTCATTAGCTTGGAATGAAGCGGCGACCGCGGGATCGAGCTCGTAAGTGAGCGAGTGGATGCCAGCCGGTAGGACGCCATCAGGGAATATGGACGGCACGATCCTCGGAAAGCCTGGCTCCACGGCCCATGCGTCAATCGCTTCGCAGTTGAAGGACAGTCTGTTCCATTCCGTTTCCTGCGGATCGGAACAGCCAAGCGCTGCAAGCCCTCGGCGCAGCTCTCGGGATGGACCCGTTAGAGCTTCGATGTCGCTCACGAGGCGGGCCACGCTTGCGGTTCCACCTTGGGTACGCTCAAGCGCTACCCTCCAAAGCTGCAGCGTGCCGCCCACGGGGGGGTCCAGTTGATCGACCGATGAGATAATAACCCGCCCGGTCTTCCGGCTCACTGATTTTACCTCGATTGCGTGATGCCCTCCGCGGAAGTCATGACGTTCGGGGATCGGGCCAAACCAAAGCGCGGGAGCGCCAGTGTGACGCGCTGCGAGGCGGCGTAGTACGATGAGCTCTGCCACCAATCCTCGGATCACACCGTCATCGACACTGCCCACCGAAACACGGGCGAACAGGGCAGCTAGATCCGAGAGGGATGTGGCCAAAGCTTCCTTCGCTGGTGCCCCCGCGCTTATGCGCGTTAACACGGCCTCCACTAGATCAGCGAACCCCCTGTCTAGGGCGGGTTCGAGACACGTCACGACTATATAGGCGCGGCGGCTTTCGCCCTCTGTAAGTGAGGTGGCAGAAATCTCCAGCGCCGGCGGAACGTCCATGGCGGGACGACGTTCGCCGGGGGCGACCGGTAACAACAGCTGTACATGTCCCAGCGGATCTAGTGCGAGGGCCGCGGGGCCATGACCTGTGCCCACGCTTAGATTGCTAACCTCAAGCGCTTCTGCGCCAAGCGCCTCGCGTCCCCGTAATGAGGTCCAGCGCGACTGGATCTCTGCAACGAGGCTAGACACTGACCAGTTCCTCCAAGCCCGCGGCTACCATCGCGTCCATATCTTCCTGCTCCATCGCTTCGAGTTCCTCGGGTGATGGCGGCGCGAGTTCGACGCTAACAAAGTCTCCACCATGATCTTTCGAAAGCGGTATAACCAGACCGACCCCGAGTATGTCGGCTGCGGCGTCGAGCGCGACGCGCGACGCACTGCCACAGCGTGCCGACGACGTGCGGTCGATGGGATAAAGCAGCAGGAGCGGGCGCTCGCCCAGCTCATCGCGACGTGCCTTCTTGAGCTCTTCCCAGTCGCCATCGCTGGGGGCTGCCGAAGTGTCAAGAGAGATATCAGCTCGCGACATCAGTGCCTTGATGTCCGCAAGGTCATCGACCCCGCGAAGGCGCGAGCGTCGTACCATATGGACCTTTCCGAGAGATCCAAGGTCCATCTCAGAGGTTCCACTGTCCGTTGTGACAATCCCTACATTCCATTTCAATAACGCGGGATGATCTTGTTCCAGAAACTGCAATAGAAGCCCTTTGTCCAAGTCTTGATGCGTGTGATGAATCGTATATTCTCTAAAAAAACGGATAACAGCAGTACGGGGCACATCGCGGAATATTAGGCGGGTCTCATCTTTAATTCCTTCCGCTTGGGCGGCGTTGATGAGCTGGCTGGCCGCATTCCAATTCGCTTCAAGAAGTGCCCGGTCTTTGCGAGCGAAGCGTATCGTCTGCAGATGGCGTCCCCAGTAGCCGATGCTGGACCGCCGGGCATGCCGCATCTTGCTTCGAGCAACAATCGCCATACCCGGGATGTTACGGATACGGACGGCGAAATCCATAGGCGTTACCGTCGGCCTTCGGCTATAGTTTCCGATATCCTCGCGGATCTCTGCTTCTATCGCCGCCAGCGACTGGAACCGCACCCGCATGATCTCCGGCATCCAAAGCCGCGGCAGATCCTCGTAGCCATGACGATATCCGAACCAGCGGCCCATCTGAAGCAGGGTGTCATACTGGCTGGAGGTTCGGAGGAAGTAGCTGACGCAGAGCCCTTCGAGGGTCAGGCCGCGAGCGAGGATACTGCCGCCTACAACAATGTACGTCATGGGAGAGGCTGTATAGTCGATGCGGTCGTCGCTGGCGCCGTTTTCAACGGGCACGTGCAAAGCTTGGATCACATCGGCCACGAACCCGCTAATCTGGGCAAATGTCTCGGGGGTTGCGGTGACCGGTGCACGGACGCGCTCGGTATTCCAAGTCTTCTCCAACTCGGCCCACATCGGGCCATCGCCGGCGATGAGGGATTTTGAGTTAGCCGTAAGCCATTCTTCGATCGTCGCTGCGACCTTCTCGTGCATGATGATGGCGGACGAGGTGTGAACCAGCATCGTCATGTGTTCTTGAGCCTGTCCGCGCGAACGACGCGCGGCGCATGATGCGATGAAGTAGAGGATGGCCTCTTGAAGGCTCGGAGTCATTTGCACCACAAAACCTGTTTGAGCTTTCTGGTTCGGTGCTTGGAGCTTGGCTTCATCCTTCGAGGTCACCTCGCGGATGACATCCAGGCCTTCTTCGTCCGGCTGTGGGTCAGCCGGGTCCGCCGGCGTGCGACCGAACAGTTTTTGTGTGCCAAAGTAGCTGTCGGGGAGCGGCAAGGCCGTGATAAAATCCCTCGGATACAAATCGTCCAAGGTTCCTGATTGGTCCGCGTAGGGATTGATCAGCACGTTAGCGAAGGGTGTGGCGGTGTAGCCAACATATGAGACTGACGGCAGTGCCTTAAGGATAAGCCGTATCTTCTCATTGATCGCGGACATGTCCATCTCGCGGGAGGCCGAGTTTACCGTCGCCTGATCGCATTCGTCGTCAATCAAAAGCACCTTGAGGCGGCGCATGTCTGACGCTGGCGTCTTCTCGATCACGTCGAGAAGACGTTGAAGCGGCGCAACGTTTTTTTTCATCACGGCGATCTGGGCACGTTCTTTCATCCCAATCAAATGGCCTTGGGCCGGCGTGTGAAACTCCCCTTTAATGTTGGTAGTGGTGAGCTTCTGCCAAAGGTTCGAATGACGGTTTACGATATCAGCTTCCATCCGCCGCTGGGTCTGCTGGCGCAGCTTGTCAGTGAGGCCCGCAAGTACGAGGATCAGGCTGTAGCCGCGATCGACGGCCTTCGAGATCACAGCCGCCATGTTGGCGGTTTTGCCCGACTGGACATATCCCACGACCAGCCCGCGCGATGAGAAGGTCTGCTGAGTCGGGTTCTCAAGCAGCGACACCACCTCGTTTGACGCCTCATCGATGGCATCTACGGCGGCGCCGTCCCAGCCTTTGGGCCCAGTGAGGTAGGTCTTCAACGCTGGCCAATGATGGTCACCTGGCAGCGGGCCTTTGTACCATTCTGCTCGCTCCCGCAGGATGGAGTTGCGGCGCAGGATGGTGATGCGGAACTCCTGTCGCAGGAGTTGTGTCGCCTCCTCAAGGTCGGCCCAAGCAGAGGCATCAGGTGGCAGAACATTTTCTAGACTACTGCGTACGACGAGTGCGGCCGCGTCGACATCACCTGAGCCGGGTAGGGCGCCTCTAATGAGCGTCAAAAACTTCAGGGCTTGAGGGGACGGCAATGCGTGGACTCCTCGTTTTAGGATGTCGGTCCGTCTGTATGGACCGATTCGCGACAACGAGAAGCGCACTCAATCATTCGTCGGATTTTAGAGACGACGAGCGCCGCTTTTGGCTTTCCGTCGGAGGCCGTCCGTCTTGCACCGTTGACGACCAGCCCGAGAGCGAAAGACGCTCGCGAAGATGCTCGCGGATAGCATCGTACGAGGCCATTCCTTGGCGCATACATGCGTGGACCGCCCGATGGCAGTTCGGGCAGACTAGGGCGATGTCATCTGGGGTCACCTCGTGGTCACCCAGCGAGGTAGAAAGCGGCGTCGTATGGTGCGCCTCTATCACGGCCACCCCATAGCGCTCCCCTGGATTGTCACAGCAAACGTCGCAAGCGGGCGACATAACGCGTTTAAGCCAAGCAACTAACGACCCGCTGCGTTCGGTTAGGAGGTGCGTGACATATCGTTTATGTCCTTCGCGCCATACAATACTCGTGGACTCCGGGCTTTGATCAGAGACCGGCGATTGGTGACGCAGCACAACATGGCTATCTGCAACCTCGGAGACGTCGAAACGACCTTCGAACTGCCATTCTGATCCAACATCAGTAAAGAGCAAGAGCGGGTAGAGCCCCAGCGGCTGGTCGATGAGGACTCGGTTTGCGAGTTCGCCATGGTTGATCACGGACTTTCTGGCTTTGAAGGAATAACGATAGCTAACGTGGTCGTCGTCAGACCATCCGTCATGCGCATACAAGCCTAGACTGGTCTTAATGATCACACCCCTGACGTGAGGCGGAAGTCCAATCCAGTTGATGCCTTGCTGCGGTGTGTTCCCGATCCGACCATAAGTGCCACTCCAATGCTCTGAGCCTGGCTGTTTCGAATACTGGATGAGATCGAACAGCGTTCCCTTAGAAATCCTTTTGCCCTTCGAAAGCTCGAACAGTTCCTCGACCTTCATGATCTCTTACGGTCCCCTGAGTTGGCGGCTCGGTCAGGCTGCGGTCCAGTTATTGTGCTGGTGCAGGCTGCTACCCCAACGGACCGAATAACACCCATTCCATTATTTATGACTGGAAGCTACAGAGCGATCTGATTTTGCATATCAGCGTTGGACAGTGCCGCCTATCGGGAAGGTAGATTGCTATAAGTCTGAGATACTGAGTGAAACGACATGCCCGTTCAAGCGCATTAGTTACCCCTGAAAGTAACTGGAGTCCGATGTTCTAATTGCACGCCTAGTTCAGGCTCCATAGATATTACATGGCGAGTATATCCACGTATGCGATCGGTTCGACCGCCGTGTCTGCTACGGACCCAGCCTAGGTCACGCATGAGGCGTGCTAATCTCCGCGCTGCACTTCTCCGGCGTTGATGCGGTATGCCAAGATAATTAAAAATCACTTTTCCACTGAGGAACGCGATACCATCTGAGTCGACCTTTACGGTTTCAAGCAGTACTCTGACTTGAGAGCGCCACGGGTCCGGAGCGGGAGGGGCCCGTTCTTCAGCATTTACCCTCTGACGAATAGAGTGAAGTTCTGAAAGGAAAGACATTTGACAATGACCGCAAGTGTTGACGTATTAGCTTCCGCGAGGAGAGCGTACCGTGACTAGCTGTAAAATGCGGTAGACGGCGGGACGGGCAGTCACGCCATCTTCCAAATCCCATGACTAGCCAATAGAGTTCAAGATACCAAAATTGACGTCCATGTGTCCACCTGTTCATATCTCCAAATATGGCTTTTTTTGATATGCAATGTAAGATAATCTCTGAGTCCGTGCTCGCAGGTGGACAGTGCACTAAATAGGCGAAAAAACATGATCGAACAGTTACAAACAACAATTAGGTTCATTGCTTTAAAGGCAATATCGATTCTTCTAGTTTTGGTTATATGCGCTACCGCCTCCCATGCTGATTCAGGTTGGATTATGGGAAAAAACTGGAAATATATCTATCAATATGGTGAAATAAACGAAGACACTGTCGATAATATGGAGCGCGGACTCTATCTCGCAGAACGTGCCGGTACCAAAGTTGATACTATTTATTTGAAATCGCCGGGCGGAAGTGTTCGTGCAGCATATCAAATAATAGAAATGATAAACAAAAACAACATTCGTGTTGTTGTTAGATCAATGAACGAATGTCACTCAGCTTGCTTTTTGATTTTTGCGGGATCAAAAAGACGATTTGCGGAACCTAGTGCTAAACTAGGTGTTCACTGGGCTTCAGTCAACGGCGACTGGAAGCCAGGTGTTAGTGCAACAGGTAAAATGATCGAAGAGTTCATGCGATGGGGTGTGCCAGAAAGTGTTGTTGATAAATTAATATTTACCGGCGAAGAAATTAAATTATTAAATAGGTTTGAAATTAGGCTTATGTCGAACGATGCAAGTAGACATCATTTCGATAATTAAAACGAGCTAATAATTTCTGACTTCGCAGCGCAGATTGTTGCAGTCTTCCTCAACTAGATGTTTGACCTCGGAGGGACGAGACGCTACCTGAGCCGGAGGCGGGGATGCGTTATAACAGTACTTCTTCATGGCAGCGCCCGCACAACGCCGCGAGTTCGAGCCGAGCTCCAAGCGTCTCAAGAGACGCCCAGTGTTCGAGATGGTCTGGGCCAAACCACTATTTGCGAAATGACGTGAGCGGATGTCGACGTCAGATGCTTGGATGTGCCCGGCGATCCACGCAGCGCGGTTCTCACCTTCGCTGAGGAAGCGACAGTCGTTGAGTTCGACGTCGCACGCTGCTGCCCCTCGACGACATTCTCGGCTGTCTGAGAGAAGTTGACGCTAGGCCGAGTATGGCCCTTGGAGGATCGTTGCAGGCACTAGTGGCAGCTATGCCCAACCATTCTGGCCAGCGACTGGGCGTCCGGGGACACGTGGCCAGATGTGGAGGATTTACCCTATATAATCTACTATCTCTGGGGGTACGTCCTGATATCTACCCAGTCATTATAAAAACATCTGTCCATCTGGCCACGTGGCCACCGGTAAAAAAAGGGGCTTTTTTGGCGCTGTGGGGATAAATACATCGTTTCTCGTGGACAGCGGTGGACAGAAGCAGCGCCAATCGTATCAGGCTGCAAAACATCGAGCATACGAACGGAACAGAGAAAACTAACGAAACAATTGAAAGCGGCTTCTTGTGTAGAGCCACGGGCTGCGCCCACCCGTGGTTCTTTCATCCCCTATGGGGCAGAAAAAAGGGCGATTGTGAATGGCCGCACTCGTCGCTCCTCAGGGCTCTGTTACCCCCCGCGGTGGCGTCTTGGTGTAGCCCCGACACCGGGCGTCGCGCGCCCCAAACCTGTCTTCGATCCAGCCACGCGCCGCCATAAGCGCCGCCACTTCACGCAGGTTGATGCGATGTCCTGCCGGCAGACGTGGGTGCAGTATTTCAGATATCCTGAGCGTGCGCAGCGCCTGCCTGCCATCGGGCAGGGTCTCCAGAGCACCATACATCTTGGCGTCAGCGAGCATAGCGTCCAAGTACACCTCTAAAAGACTGACGGCACGGCGGCTCTCGGTATGTGACTTCGCTGCATCCCAGAGAGATGTTGGTAAAGCTAAGATTGATGCCACCTCGGGGGGCAGGGGCTTGCCTTCTACAATACTTATCCCCTTTCCCTTCGCCATGTTGATACACTTCTGGAGGAGCATCTCGGCCTCGGCGAAGAGCTGGCCGCGCTCCGCCGCCAGTCCAGGGAGGTCGATCACACCGCAAGCCACAGGCAGGAAACGCCGGTTGCCAGTGGTGTCAGGGAGATATGTCGTGTCGTTTGTCGTGCCTACAAAAACGCACGTCCGTTGCCGCTCGGTCACGTGCCTGTTGTAGGCGGCGCGATATTTATCTGCCGTGACCGTCAGGGCAGTTTTCACATGTTCGGCGTCGCGCTGGCGAAGTCCCGACAGCTCGGACAGCTCGGCTATCCACTTGCCTGCCAACAACTCGCCCAACTGCTTGGGCTCCATGCCGATCAGCCCGGGGGTGTCGGCAACGTAGCCCATCCCCGGTCCGCCCGCCAAAGTGGCCACAAGCGAAGACTTGCCAACGCCCTGCTTCCCCTCCAGCACGATACACACGTCAAATTTAGTACCGGGATAGCGGGCCCGGGCGCACATGGCCATGAGCAACAGCACCCCTGCGGCGTAGTTCAACCGGGTAGCTTGAGCTCCAGTCAACCGCGGCAGCCACTTCGCCAGTCGTGGCGTGCCATCCCATGCCAACTCGTTCAGCCAGTCGGTGACGGGGTTGTATCGTCCCGCAACGGCAAGTGTATTGGCTGCATCCTGCAGAGATTCTTTCCCGGGGTCGGTTTTGAACACGCGCAGGCATGCCGCCCGGAGGGCGATCAAGGCGTTGTCGCTGATGTCCCCACAATGCTCCTGCGGCAAGGCAGCGTGGCCGTTCTCGTTGCCCAGCGTGAACTTGTCCGCGAATGTATCGTGCCTTGCCACGATGCCCAGCGAGCCAAGCATAGATAGGGCATTGGCGAGCGAGCCCGTCTTTGCGGCAGTACTGGCCGGTGCGGCCGGCTGGGCCAGCGGGGTGACGTTTTTTCCTGTCGCACCCCTACTCGCGGCAGAGGCTCCAGCAATCTGAGCCACACCCGTCGGTGCCGAGGCAGCAGGTGCCTTCACGGCAGCTTTGTACGCTGACGCAAGTGTCTGGTCGATCTCGATCGTGTCCAGCCCGGCAGTCAGCGCAGCACGCTTGAGCGCTTCGACAGTTTTCGCCTCGAAAAGGACGCCAGCACCTACCCTCCTCAAGGCAATAAAGGCCTCGCGATTTAGTGTGTGGTTCCTAGTCCCCGGAGGGGCTGTGGCGATGCGCTCCAGGGCGTCATCCAGCGTCCAGCGCATGGGGATGCCCGCCGACAGTTCGTCGTGCCCGGCGCCAGTGACGAGCCGCAGGGCGGCCGGCAATTTGCCCTCTAAGAGCGGAATCGCGTCTGCTACCAAGGATTGAGGCAGACGGACGTCTGCTACCTGAGGTAGAGTGGCGGGAGCTGCGTGCTGGCGCATCAGTTGAGCCAGAGCGTCGGGCAGGACTGGTGCCCCAATGATTTGTGATAGCGCCAGCGGGCCGTAAGCCCCACCGGTTACATTGATGGCCCCGGGCGCGATGACGTAACCCTGCTTACCACGTACGTCGACTCCCGGCGCCAGCATGCCGGCACTGTTGCCGATGGCAGCGCCCGTCGGCTGCCGGAAATAGTAGTGACATCCGCCCGAAGGGGTCGTCACGCAAGGAACGCTGTCCAGCGCCACGCCATGGTGACAACAGAGATCTTTGAAGGCCGTAATACCGTCCACACCCCTCTTGACGTCGCAGTCCACCACGACCAGCCCGGCGGGGCCGCAACCTAATCCCGGCATGGCGTCGGGGTTGTCGTCCCACATATAGAGCCAGTGGTCCGGTAGTCCGTCCGTCGTCCACTTGCACATGGGAGACTTGTCCGGCTTGCAAGGGAAGGGGCGGAGCCCCGCTGCTGCGATGAATTGCGCGTGTTGTGCGTTGCTCATGACGACAACTCGCCTGCTTCTTCCCTTGTCTCTGCCCTAGCCATGTGCCAGTCGAACAAGCGGCCTATAAGACCCGGATATTCCGGCACGGCCGAGTGCGCGGCGCGGAGTACGTCCATGGCCAGCTTGATGCACTGGCTCTGCCGGTCAGTGCCGCTAACGGTGGGAAACCCATCAACATCCTCGTTGCGAAACTGGTGAGCCAATCTGATTGCCTGACCTTGTTCCTCCAGCGACGCTCCGGAATTGGCCAGCACCTTGCCAACAGCGTCGTGCGCCGCTGACGCTGCAAGAAGGAGCTGCATTGGCTCACCAGAAAGCACCAACAGCCCGCCCACCTGCAACCGAGGACAGGGGGCCGGGCAAAGAGTCTCAATCAGCGCGTGCAGCTCAGCCGAGGGTTCTAGAAAGTTCATTTTCATGATCATCGTGGCTCTCCAATTCGAGGGTCCCGACGAGGCAGAGTGACTGTGGTTAACGGGTTGACAGCACCTGCAAACCACGGCGCACGCTCGCCTCAACCGGGCGGGCGCATTTCGTTAAGCGGAGTGGCTGTCCTCATCGCGGGATGAAACGCGCTCGCAAATCCAGTCTTGAATTTCGCTCAACAGCCACCCGCTGGCCGAGCGCATTGTCGATCCCGTGTGCGTGAGCTTGAATGGGCGCGGGAACATGCCCGTGCCTGTCAGTCGGTAGATTGTAGGGCCACTCAGCCCGGTCATGGCGATGACCTGCTTCAGACGCAGCACAGTTGCGGGTGGTGTGCCCAAAGGTGATGTGATTGTGGGTGAGGTGTGCATGTCGCGCTCCTGTTATGTTCAGAAGCGCCCTAGTAGTCACCCAATCACCAGCTTCGCTGGGGACATTAAATCGTTAACTGCGCCTCAATTCACTTTGACTGCGGCGCACGCGGCTCTCTGCCAAATTAGCGGTCGTTGGAAGACTAATAAATTGATGCCAGAACTCCCTGACACCTTCGTCCGTTTCACCGGCTGAACGCAGTAAGTCGTCGATAGTTTTTTTGACCGGTTGTTCATATTTTAGCTCAGCCGCGCCAGCGTCGGCCAAAAGGCGCCAAGTTTCCGCCAGTATACCGAGCATAGCCTTGCCCTCCGCGGTGGCCATGGCATGGTTGTAAAGTCTCTCAAGTCGTTTCACATCCGCGTTTAAGGACTGCCGCCGAGGGTCATGACCCTGCTCCCCCCTTTTGACTGGTGCGAAGACGACCTCGTTATAGCCAGCTGGCTGGCCTTCAAGAGTCGCGCTCCGCCTCTGGCCCCTGCCGGCATAGCTACCGGCAAGCAGGACAGGCTCAACGCGGTCCTGCCCAGGCTCGCTTACATAGGCTGGGCCAGCAGCCAGTATCTGCCGCACGGTCTGCCTGAGGGCTGGCCCGGTAGACAGCATAGTCATTCGCGAATGCACCCATGCGACTCTGAACCTGTCTGGGTGTACCGCCAGCTGCACATGTGGCCTGCCGCGCTTACTTCTCCGGATATCCATAACCATCAGGCCCGCCCGTTACCTATAGAGCTAACCATGGCCGATACATTTTCGCGTCCAGCCGCAAGCGCCTCAGTCAGGTCACCGACCCGCTGCAGCGCCCCGGCCACCTCGCCAGTGTAGCGCGCTGCCGAGTAGCCTGCGACCAGTGATCCGCCAATGGCCCTGTGGCCCAGCAGGGCGGAGATTACATGGGGCGGCGCACCGCAGTCGCCTGCCAACGTGGCACAAGTGCGACGCAGCGTGTGCGGGGTGACCCCACTGATACCCAGTTTCGCCTTCTGCCGCGTCGTCCAGCGTGGCCAATTCACCAGCGTCGCTCCACGGTCACCGGGAAAGACCAGTGACATGGCATCGCCGCAGTCCATCCCCTGCAGCAACGCCACAGCCTGCCGGGACAGGCCAATCACATGGTCCTGTTCAGCACGCCGCCGGCGGCGCACCACCGGACGGGTGTCCTTGCGCCGCGCAGCCGTAATCGTCCATTGGCGGGTTGTGAGATCGATCTCGCCCCATGTCGCTCCGCAGACCTCCCCACGCCTTGCGCCGGTGAGCAACATGAAGCGCGCTGCGCCGTCGTGGCCTTGGCTGTCGAGGGCTGCCAGCAGCCGGCCTGTCTCCTCCCGATCAAGTACGCGCTGCCCCGTGGCCCCATCAGCCGCCAGCGCTGGTGCTTCAAGCGCCTCGAATCCCGGCGCCATCAGGCCGCGTTTACTAGCCCACCGTGCCAGCGGGCGGATATAAGCCGCAGCATGGGCCCCTGATGACCGCGAGGGCCATGCGTCGATGGCCAACTGCAGCGACCCGGGCGTCGCATCGTTACTGGCACGCTCGAGGTGGGCGCGAAATACGACCTCGATGTGCGCCCGCTGCGCAGCGCCGGATTTAAGGGCTGCCCCCGGGCCATTCTCAAAATAGGCCCTGACGACACTGCCAAGCGTCCCCAAACCTGCGGCAGCGTCCCGGGCGCGCTGCCGTGCCGCATGCTTGGCCGCTGCTGGGTCTACCCCGTCGCTAACCTGCCGTCTTGCCACCTCGGCCCGCCGCCGCGCTTCGGCAAGTCCATGGCCAGAGCCAATGTCGAAGCGCCGGCGGACCCCGTTTAGGTTGACCGACAGTGACCAACTTATTTTCCCCGCTGGCGATAGCCGGGCCCGTAAGCCGGGAACCTTGCCATCAGCGAGTTCCTGCCGATGGCCCGCTGGTTTCCAAGCCTCGATCTGCCGGGCGTTGAGTGGTGGTATCTCTTTTGCCATCGATCGCTCAATGTCCTCTATCCTGTTTTAGGGCTATTTGGGCTCCACTGGGGTTCCACCGTCAGCGAGTCACGGTGGATATTTGTAAGATGCCATGAGTGGAACATAGGAACTAAGCCAATGTATTTTAAGACCATATTGGAACATTATAAGACAATGTGATCCAACCTTGAAGCAACCGGCACCTAGATTGTGGATCTAGAGGTCCCCCGTTCAAGCCGGGGTGGCTGTACCACCCGCACCCCCTCGACCGGTCCGCCCCAATCGGCCACCCTTGAACCGCGTCGTTCCGCTCGCCATATCGACGACAGGCGAGAGGGTCCGCTTCCCGCCTTCGGGGTGCTGCGACCGGCGGGCTTCGAACGACGAGGAGGCGCCTTTCGGGGGCTTCGAATGACGCGTATGCCAAGTTTGTCCCATCCGTTCCTGCTCGGTTTCGACGATATCGAACGGGCGCTGGACCGGGTCACCAAAGGCGCGAGCGAGGGCTATCCGCCCTACAATATCGAGCGGATGCCACGCACCGATGACGAGCCGGATCGCCTGAGGATCACATTGGCCGTTGCGGGCTTTGCGCGCGACCAGCTCGAAATCACGCTGGAGGAAAACCAGCTCACCATCCGCGGCCGGCAGACCGACGACAAGAGCCGGCAGTTCCTGCATCGCGGCATCGCCGCGCGGCAGTTCCAGCGCAGCTTCCTGCTCGCGGAAGGCATGCAGGTGATGGGCGCCGATCTTTCCAATGGTCTTCTTGCGATAGATCTCGTCAGGCCGGAACCGGAACGTCTCATCCGGCGTATCGATATCGTCAATCGGGACTGACGACACGAAAAACGGATGCAGCGCGGTTCTTGCATCCGGTCGCCTTCGTGGTGGCAGACTTCGAACCGCTACTCGCACTGCTCTGAAGGAGGGCGCGATGCACGAGAACAAGATGATGATTCAGGCCAACCCCCTGACCCCCGCCGAATTCGCGGCGCTGGGCACCGGCGAGGTCGCCTATCTGAAGCCGATGAGCTCGGAAGAACTCGTGCGGATTTTCCCGCAGGCGCCGCAGATCAAGCCCGGCCTGCAGCTCTTCGCGCTGCTGTCGGCCGATGGCGCACCGATCCTGGTGACCGATTCCCGCGAGGCCGCGACGGCCAATGCCTGGGAACATGATCTCCGGATGGTGAGCGTGCATTGAAGCTGGCTCAGGCGGCTGTCGCGACACCCGCGACGGCCGCCTCCAGCCTGGCGATGTCGGCCGGCGTCGACAGCCGGTGATCGCCGTCCTTCACGAGCGTCAGCACGACCGGGTCGCTGCTCAGATGCTCGACCAGCTTGACCGCCTGCCGCCATGGCACGTCCGGGTCGGCCATTCCCTGCAGGATATGGACGGGGCAACCGATCCTGATCTCCGATCCGAACATCAGATGCCGGCGCCCGTCCTCGATGAGCGCCCGCGTGATCGGCGTCGGCTCGGGCGCATAGGCGGAAGGCCGCATCCAGACGCCGTCGCGCATGATCGTCTCCTGGATCGCGGCCGGCATCTGCGCCCACATCAGCTCTTCGGAAAAATCGACGGCCGGCGCGATCAGCACGAGCCCGATCGGCGCATGTTTCGTTCCGAGCAGATGCCGGGCGGCCAGCAGTGCGATCCATCCGCCCATGGACGAGCCGACGAGGATCGGCGGCTCCTTGCAATGAGCCGCGATGATGGCCAGCGCGTCCTCCAGCCAGTGCGACAGGGTCCAGCGCGAAAAGTCGCTGCCGGATTCACCGTGGCCGGCATAGTCGAAGCGCAGGAAGCCGCGTCCGTTCGTCTCGGCCCAGGCTGCGAGCGCCTCCGCCTTGGTGGCCCGCATGTCGGACCGGAAGCCGCCGAGCCAGACCACAGGCGGCCCCTTGCCCTCCTGCGCCAGGAAGGCGAGCCGGCGTCGGTCGGCGCCTTCGCCGAGCTCGAAACATTGCGGGGCGACTGGCTCCACCTGAAATCTCCTGTGACGAATCGGCCTGACGAGGCCATTACAGGCTGCGGTCGGCCGGCGCACGTGGTCATAATGACCGGTCGAAACGGAATCGTTTGAAGCGGTGAGCATGTCCTTGCAGCCAGGCGCGCCTCTGGCGCTGCCCTCCACCGAGAACCACCCGCTCAGCGGGCGCACCATCCTGCAGATCATCCCGGAGCTCGAAGCCGGCGGCGCCGAGCGCACCGCGGTGGATATCGCCAGGGGCCTGACGGATGTCGGCGCGCGCGCACTCGTCGCCACGGAAGGCGGCCGCCTCGTTGCCGAACTTCAGGCCAAGGGCGGCGTCTGGCTGCCTTTTCCAGCTGCCGCCAAGAACCCGCTGGCGATGCTGATCAACGTGCGCAAGCTGGTGAAGCTGTGCCGCCACGAGGGTGTCGAACTGGTCCATGCCCGCTCGCGTGCGCCAGCCTGGGTGGCGCTTGCGGCGTCGCGGTCGCTCAAGCTGCCCTTCGTCACGACCTATCACGGCTCCTATGCCAGCCGCTCGGCCGTCAAGACGCTCTACAACTCGGTCATGGCGCGCGGCGACGTGGTCATCGCCAACTCCGCCTACACCGCCGATCTGATCCTGGCGAAGCACGCCTTCGCACGCGAACGGATTCGCGTCGTTCATCGCGGCACCAACTTTTCCGCCTTCGCACCTGCCGCCGTCGGTTCGGAGCGCGTGCAGGCCCTGCGCAAGGCCTGGGGCGTCGAGCCGCATCAGCGCATCGTGCTCCTGCCCGGCCGGCTCACCGGCTGGAAGGGCCAGCGCGTGCTGATCGAGGCCGCCCGCATCATGCGCGACGCCGGCGACACCGACACGGCTTTCATCCTCGCCGGCGATGCCCAGGGTCGCGACGGCTATGTTAGGGAACTCGACCAGCTCGTCGCCAAGGCGGGGCTCGAGGGCCGCGTCAGGCGCGTCGGCCATTGCAGCGACATGCCCGCAGCCCTGCTTTGCGCGGCCGTCGTCACCATGCCCTCGACCGAGCCGGAGGCCTTCGGCCGTGTCGCAGTCGAGGCGCAGGCGATGGGTGCGCCCGTGGTGGTCTCCGATCTCGGCGCGGTGCCGGAAACCGTGCTGGCCCCGCCGCAGGTCGACCCCGGTCAGCGCACCGGCTGGCGCGTGCCGCCGGGAGATGCGCCGGCATTGGCTGCGAGCCTGACCGAGGCGCTGGCGCTCCGCCCTTCGGCCCGCGATGCGCTGGCCCAACGGGCCAGACTGCATGTCGAGCGGCATTTCTCGCTCGATACGATGGTGACTGATACGCTCGACGTCTATTGTGCGCTTCTAGGGCGATAGGGCAATAGGCAGTCGCCAGTAGGGTTTATTCATCGATTGCCTACTGCCTACTGCCTACTGCCTCATTGCCCGGTTTCCATTGACATCGCGCATCTTTGTGCAATGTGTCTGCTCAGCGGCGCTGCTGGCGCCTGAAACAGGAGAATACCCCCATTCGTCGTCCTTTCCGTGCTGCCCCGACCCCGACCAAAGACGGCCCGCGCTCCAACCGCGACATTCGCGGCGTCCGCGATGTACAGCTCATCGACGATACCGGCGCCAACCGTGGCGTGGTCTCGTTCTTCGAGGCGTTGAAGATTGCCGAGGATGCTGGTCTCGATCTTGTCGAGATCTCCCCCAATTCCGAACCGCCGGTCTGCAAGATTCTCGATTACGGCCGCTTCCGCTTTCTGGAGCAGAAGAAGGCTGCGGAGGCGCGCAAGAAGCAGCGCACCATCGAGATCAAGGAGATCAAGCTCCGTCCGGGCATCGACAAGCATGACTACGACGTCAAGATGAAGGCCATGCACGGCTTCTTCGATGAGGGCGACAAGGTCAAGGTGACCCTGCGCTTCCGCGGCCGCGAGATGGCCCACCAGGATCTCGGCGTGAAGGTGCTGGAACGCGTCAAGGTCGACCTCGTCGACGTCGCCAAGGTCGAGAGCGACTGGCAGCTCGAAGGCCGTCAGATGGTCATGGTGCTGGCGCCGAAATAATCGCATCGCTGCGTCATGCGATTCGACTGAAGGCCCGGCCCCTGCGCCGGGCCTTGTCATGTCGGGCCTCGCAATGCTTCGATCCGGCCTGTTCCAATCCGTCGAGAGTCGTTTCGTGACCCAGCCCAGCATCACCCACCAGCGCCGCGACCTTGCTGCCGCCCTGCGCCTCGCCGCGAAGTTCGAACTGAACGAGGGCATCTGCAACCATTTCTCGGTCGCGCTCCCCGATTGCCCGGACGGCGGCCCGCGCTACCTGATCAACCCCTATGGCGTGCACTGGTCAGAGATGAAGCCCTCCGACCTGCTGCTGATCGACGAGCGCGGCCAGGTTCTGGAAGGGGAGGGCGAGGTCGAGGCGACAGCCCGAAACATCCATGTCGCCGCGCACAAGGCCAATCCACGCCATGTCGCGGTACTGCATGTCCACATGCCCTATGCCACCGCGCTGACCATGGTCGAGGGCGGCCGTCTGGAAATGGCGCATCAGACCGCCTGCCGCTTCTATGGCCGCACGCTCTATGTCGATCATTTCGGCGGCCTTGCGCTCGACGAGACCGAGGGCGAGGCGATCGTCGCCGCCAACAAGGCCGAAGCTGGCGCCGACATCATCTTCCTCGCCCATCATGGCGTCACCATCGGCGGCCCCTCGGTCGCGGTCGCCTTCGACGATCTGTATTTCCTCGAACGCGCCTGCAGGCAGCAGGTGCTGGCGATGTCGACCGGCAGGCCCCTCAAGCTCATCTCGCAGCCGGCGATCGAGGCCACGGCGCGCGACTGGAGCCAGGTGCTGGTCTTCCAGTCGGAGAAGCATTTTGAGGCGCTGCGGCGGATGGAGGGCGTTTGAAGCCCGCCGGCCAGGCATGGGATCTCTGCGAGAGGAGAGGGCAGGGACGGCCCGCGATCCACCAAGGCAGAAACAGAGCGCTCAGGTTTGTAATTCTGCCGGTGCGGCCTTCACCTCCCTCTCTATCCTTTCGGAAGAGGTTCTTCGTCGTAGGGTGACATCCTCTTCAGCGCGCGCGGCGGCACCTGTGACGTTGCGCAAGGTCGAGGACAGCTTCCCAGTCCATTCCTGCATCTGGCGTAAATTTATTCGATACGGGAAGCTTTGCCGTGATGCGAATCACGACGTCTGATGATTTGGTTCGAGTTGGCTGAAGTAGCGTCCATACGCATCATTCTGATTGACGGGCCGGTATCGCCGGTGCGGCGATGTCTCGACCGAAAGAGCACAAGCCTTGGCAACCTTACACAAGGGCATCGAGATCGACCCCTCTCTGGCCGGCTTGATCCGTCACATGCACGCGATCGACGACTACCGGCAGGTTTTCGACCGCCTTCAGGGTTCATGGGACACCCTGACCCTGCTCGGGCAGCTCTCCGGCAATGCCACCGAGATGTCGGGCACCCGCTCGGCCTTCGAGGACCTGACCGGCAGCCTGCTCAACCACCTGGCGATGGAGACGCGCGACAAGGTGGTGACCGACCTGCGCACCAAGGCGCAGAACACCATCGACGTACTCGTGCGCAACCTGTTCGAACGGACCGCCGATATCGGCTTCCTCGCCGCCGATACCGATATCCGCGAGATGCTGGAGGAGAAGACCCCGTCCCAGCCGGCAAGAGCCGCGATCGAAAGCCGCTTCCGCGACTATGTCGCAAAGTACTCCGTCTATTCCGACATCCTGCTGGTCGATCTCGAAGGCACCATCCGGGCGAGGCTCGCGCCGCATGAAGTTGCAACGGCCAGGCACCCGATCATCGACGAGGCGCTGAGTTCGGATGGCGCCTATGTCGAGCATTACGGCGAGATCGACTTTATCTCCGGCGGTCCCGCGCTGGTCTATGCCTGGCGGGTCGAGGACAATGGCCGCAGGCCGCTCGGCGTGCTGGTCCTGGTCTTCCGCCTCGCCGACGAGATGGAGGGCATCTTCCGCAAGCTGCTGCCCGAGAATGACTGGACGGTTCTGGGTTGCGTGACGCCCGGTGGGCTCGTCGTGGCGGGCTCCTGCCAGATCCAGCTGCCGGCGGGCCTCGCGATCTCTCCCGGCATCCTGAATGCGCGCGAGCCTGTTGTCCGGCTTGGCGGGCGGCAATATCTTGCCGTCGCCTGCCGCAGTGCGGGCTATCAGGGTTACCTCGGGCCGGGCTGGATCGGTCTGGGACTGTTGCCGCTGCAGGCTGCCTTCGGCCAGGACGACGGTGAACTCGGAAGCAGCATCGACGACGATCTTCTCGCCGCCGTGACGAGCCATTCCGGGCTCTTTCCCGAGGCGCTGCGGCTGGTGTCGCGGCAAGCGGCTATGATCCAGCGCGACCTCAACCGCTCGGTCTGGAACGGCTCGATCCGCCAATCGGGCTCCAGCGAGGCCAATGCGGGTTTCTCCAAGATCCTGCTCTGGGAGATTTCCAGCGCCGGCCGCAAGACGCAGTCCGTCTTCGACGCCTCTATCGGCGATCTGCACCGCACCGTGATTGCGGCGATCATGGAAAAGTGCCGCTCCCGTGCGGCATTCGCCATCGACGTGATGGACCGCAATCTCTACGAGCGCGCAAACGACTGCCGCTGGTGGGCGCTGAATGCGACCTTCGCGCGCGTCCTCGCCGCGCCGTCTCCGGAAGGCGCCAGGACCTGCAGCGACATCCTGGCGACGATCAACGGGCTGTATACCGTCTACAGCAATCTCATTCTCTTCGACGCGGCGGGCAAAGTCATTGCCGTGTCGCAACCGGAGCAGGCCTATCTCGTGGGCAGGACGCTCGACGCCGAATGGGTGCAGCGCACGCTCGGCCTGCGTTCGGGCCAGCATTACGCCGTCTCGCCCTTCGAGCGGACGGACCTCTATGGCGGGGCCGAAACGCTGATCTACACCGCCGCGGTCCAGGCGGCCGAAGGCGGCCGCGCGGTCGGCGGCATCGCGATCGTCTTCGATTCGACCCCGCAATTTGCCGCGATCCTGAAGGATTCACTGCCATCCGACGAAACCGGGACCGCGCTGCCGGGGTCGTTTGCTCTCTTTGTCGGGAGCGACGGGCGTATCGTTTCTTCAAGCGATCCACGCTTTCCGGTCGGCGCGCAGGCTCCCATCGTGATCGACCCGGCGACGCTGGCGGCCGACGGCGATCTTGCCTGTATCCGCCCGCTCGACGGGCAGCATGTCGCGCTCGGCGCCTCGCCTTCCAAGGGTTATCGCGAATACAAGACCAGGGACGGCCATCAGGCCGATGTGGTCGCGCTCTGCGCGGTGCCGCTCGGCGCCATTGGGACGGGCATTGTGTCGAGGCCGGCTCCACATGCGGCGGCAGCGCTGGCGGCGCGCAAAGCCGTCGACGGTGTCGAGACATATGAGGTCGCGACCTTCCATATCGGCCGTCACTGGCTCGGCGTGAAAGCGCGCGACGTGATCGAGGCGGTCGACCTGGGTGGCCTCAAGCCCTCGGCGAGGCAGACCGCCGACGGCCTGCTGGCGGGGTACAAGCTGCATGAGGGCACGCCCGTTCCCGCGTTGCGCCTCGCCCGGATGCTCGGCATCCCCGACGCCGTCGCCGAGGGCCAACAGATCGTCATCGTCCGGGCCGCCGGCCGCACGCTCGGCCTGATCGTCGATACGCTTGGCCAGATCCCCGAGATCGCTACGAACGAGGTTCAGCCACTGCGCGATTTCACCGCCAAGGCGGACGTCCCCGCGCTCGGCGTCGTCGCCATGCGCGACGGACGCGGTGAGCCGGCCGGCATGTTGATGGTGCTCGACATCGACCGGCTCGGCGCGCGCATCGAGACAGAGGGCGGCAACGGCTTCATCCGCGCCGCCGAGTGATCGCCTGAGTACGCCGACGCTTGCGGTGTCTTCCCTAAGACCGCCCGCCTCGCCGACCGGGCCCGAGCCCGTCCGGCAAGGCGGTATTTTGATCGACCGTCGATGAGGGCGAGTGCTGCATGATAGCCCAGCTTGCTCGGGGAGACGAGCAAGCTGGCCAAATCCATCGAGCGCAGATTTCTGGCCTCACCCTGCCGTCACATCGACCAGGGCAGGGGTGTTCAACACCTTTTCTGCCTGAACGCGATCGAGATCGCCTTCCCAGGCCGCGATCACGGCCGTCGCCACGCAATTGCCGATGAGATTACCGGCCGCGCGCGCCATTCCGATGAACCAGTCCACCGAAAGAACCAGAACGAGGCCGATGGCGGGAATCGAGGGCACGGCATTGAGCGTCGCCGCGAGAATGACGATCGCGGAGCCGGGAACGCCATGGGCGCCCTTGGAGGTCAGCAGGGAGATGCCGAGCACCAGCATCAGGTCGCCGATGGAGAGCGGCGTATTGGTCGCCTGGGCAATGAAGACCACGGCGAGCGTCAGGTAGATCGAGAATGCATCGAGATTGAACGAGTAGCCGGTGGGGACGACCAGGCCCACGACCGACTTCTTGATGCCCATATGCTCGAGCTTGCGCATGATCTGAGGCAGCACCGAGTCCGACGAGGCGGTGGCGAGCACGATCGTCAGTTCCTCGCGGAGATAGGCCAGGAACTTGAAGATGTTGAGGCCGGCCATCCGCATGACGAAACCGAGGATGACGACGACGAACATGGCCACCGCCACATAAAACAGCGCGACCAGCGACAGAAGCTGCTGGAGCGAGCCCACGCCGTAACGTCCGACCGTGTAGGCGACGGCGCCGAGCACGCCGAGCGGAGCGACCCGCACGATCAAGCCCATCGCCTTGAATAGCACGGCGGCGACCGCGTCGATGAAGGACGTGACCTTCTCGCCCTTTTCGCCGACCAGAGCGAGACTGACGCCGAAGATGATGGCGAAGAAGAGCACCTGCAGCACGTCGTTGCGGGCCAGCGAATCGATCGAGGTCGTCGGGATGATGTTGAGGATGAAGCTGCCGATGCCCTCGCCCTGGAGCTTGTGCGCATTGGCGGCATAGGTGTTGATGGCGCCGGCATCGAGCTTGGTCGGATCGATGTTCATGCCGTGGCCGGGGCCGAAGACGTAAGCCAGCACGACGCCGAGTGCCAGGGCGATCGTCGTCATGATCTCGAAATAGATCAGCGCCTTGATGCCGACGCGCCCGACCTTTTTCAGATCGCCCGCGCCTGCGATGCCATGAACGACGACGCAAAAGACGATCGGGGCGACGATCATCGAGATCAGTTTCAGGAATCCGTCGCTGAGCACCTTCAGCTGCACGGCAAAGGTCGGCGCGGCCATGCCCAAAACGATACCCAGGACCAGCGCGGCAAGAACCTGGGCGAAGAGCGATTTATAGATCGGAGTCGATGCGCTCGGTAGCGGAGCGGCGAGGGCTTCGGCGGTCATCATGCAATTCCTTCTGGTGAAACAGGTGACGGAATGCTCTCGGAGGTTTCCCTAGCCCTCGTGCTCTTTTGCTATGGCTTTCGCGGCGGGTCGGTCGGCCCGCTCTTCTGGATGGTCAGCTGCAGCGCGTGGCGCAGATCGAGGAGTGGATCGGTGTCGATGCGTTTGGTCAGCCCCGCCTCGACATTGCCGATATGGTCGATCATCAGCTCGGCGGCGCGCTTGAGGTCGCCGCTGGCGAGCACCTCGGTGATGTGCTCGTGCTCGTCGCAGGATTCAGTCGCGTCGTGGTCCGACTGGTAGAGCGCGGAAATCAGGACGGTCCGCGCAGTCAGGTCGCGCAGGATGTCGGCGAGGATGCGGTTTCCGAAGGCCTCGACGAGGCAGACATGGAAATCGCCGAGAAGATAGCTGCGCGCACCCGCATCGTTGCTGGCGATCGCCTCGCGCTCGCGGGCAATGTGGTCCTTCAGCTTGGCGATGACGGTCGGTTCAACCGTCTCGATGGTCCGCAGGATGCCCATTTCAATGGCGCGGCGTGCCTGGAAAGCTTCCTGCGCTTCCTCGAGAGAGGGCTCGATGACGAACCAGCCCCGGCGTGGACTGACCTGGACGATCCCGCGTGTTTCGAGCCGGATCAGCGCTTCCCTTACGGATGTCCGCGAGACCCCGAACAATGTAGCCAGCGCCTGCTCGCCGAGCCGCGTCCCCGCACGGATTCTCCCGGCGAGGATCGCATCGACGATGATGCGATCGATGGGCAGCGAAACCGGATCCATGTTGTCCTGCTTATCAATCTTGTATGCAAGCTTGATAAGCAATGAGTGTGCCAGACGCCGACGGCATCCCTGGCAGCCTGTCTTGCTGAGGCAGGAGCTTCACTCTCGACGCTCCCTTGCCTCCCCGCAGCTTTTCTGTCATACGCGCGTCCTTCGATCGCCCGGCTGATAAGGGCTGCCGTGGCGGTCGATCTTTGCTTCCAGCAAGCAAACATGAAGCGGCGCCGTTTGCGCGCTCGCGACCTATGAGGAGCGGAAATGCCCAAGATCAAGACGAAGTCGAGCGCCAAGAAGCGCTTTAAGATCACCGGAACCGGCAAGGTGCTCTATGCCCAGGCCGGCAAGCGTCACGGGATGATCAAGCGGACCAACAAGCAGCTCCGCAATCACCGAGGCACCAACGTTCTCTTCGAGGGCGATGCGGCCAACGTGAAGAAATACTTCCTCCCCAACGGCTGACGCCCTCTAACCTTCCGGAGATCATCACATGGCTCGCGTGAAACGGGGCGTAACGTCCCACGCAAAGCACAAGAAGACACTCAAGGCCGCCAAGGGTTTCTATGGCCGCCGCAAGAACACGATCCGCGCCGCCAAGGCCGCCGTCGATCGTTCGATGCAATATGCCTATCGCGACCGCAAGAACCGGAAGCGCTCGTTCCGCGCGCTCTGGATCCAGCGCCTCAACGGCGCGGTGCGGGAGCATGGTCTGGTCTACTCGATGTTCATCAACGGCCTGACCAAGGCCGGCATCGAGCTCGACCGCAAGACCCTGTCGGCCATGGCGATCGACGATGCGGCCTCGTTCACGGCCGTCGTCGAGCAGGTCAAGGCCGTTCTGGCCGCCGAGCCCAACGCCGGCGAGCGCAAGGCCGCCTGAGGCTTTTGCTTCGGTTTGGACTACGGAGAAGGCCGGCAGCGATGCCGGCCTTTTTCTTTGCTCTGAGGGGTGCCTGTCGTTCCGGCGCGTGCGTAGCGATGAGCCCTGGAATGCAGGTTCGAGGGCGAGTGCAATTGCTGCTCAGCGTCGGAAGCAGACGCTGCCGAAAACGTCTTCACAGCTGACAAGCGCGAGCCTTGACCCAAGGTTTCGTTCTCTTTATGTTCTTTATTGAATGCGTGGAAACAGGCGCGATCGGCATCTGTTGTAGCGTCCGTCAGGTGAATTGCATGAACCGCGATCTTGCTTCTGTCTTCAGCTATATTGACCAAGAGCGAGACAGATCGGTCAATCGGCTCCTCGACTATCTACGTTATCCCAGCATCAGCGCTCAAAACATAGGTATCGCGGACGTCGCGGATCGATTGGTCAGCATGTTAACGGCAGTAGGATTAGAAACGCGCGCCATGAAAACGGCCGGGCATCCAATTGTCTCCGCACGCTGGACTGGGGCGTCCAACCGTCCCACCGTGCTGTTGTATGGCCACTACGACGTTCAGCCCCCAGAGCCACTAGATGCTTGGACGACGCCACCCTTCGAGCCTGCGATTCGGGCAGGGCGAATATATGCGCGGGGCGTGGCTGATAATAAAGGTCAGCACCTAGCGCAAATCCTAGCGATCGAAGGTCATCTCAAAGTACATGGTTGCCTGCCGTGCAACGTAATACTGATATTGGAAGGCGAAGAGGAAATTGGTAGCCCGCATATTGCAGAGTTTATGCGCGCGCATCGAGAAATGTTTGCCGCAGATTTGGCCGTGACGGCCGACGGAAGTATGCACGCTTCCGGCCGACCAAACCTTAAATTTGGCTGCCGAGGTGTGATTTCGTTCGATCTCCGGGTTCGGCACGCCAACCGAGATGTTCATTCAGGCAATTTTGGCGGTGTGGTACCAAACCCCCTTTGGACATTGGTCCAGCTTTTGACGACAATGAAGGATGCACAAGGCGAGATCACGATTGAAGGATTTCACGACGCCATAATCGTTCCCAGCGCGCAGGAGCGCGAAGCTGCCGCACGGCTACCAATCGACATGGCTGATTTCATGGATGCGCTCGGCCTCGACCGGCTCGATACGCCCATTGATCGCCCATTTTACGAGCGGTTGAGCTTTTACCCTACGTTGACGCTCAACGGAATCCACGGCGGATATGGCGGGGCTGGAACTAAGACAGTGTTGCCGCATGAGGCGACCGCAAAATGCGACGTGAGACTGGTTGCGGCACAAAACCCCGCTGATATTGCTGCAAAGATAGCGGCCCATGTCGCTCGACATGCACCTGAGGTCGAGTTCATCTGCAATGACGAAGGTATGTATCCCTCAAAGACGCCAATGAACTCTCCATTGGCTAAGCCTATTGAACGGGCAATCGCTTGCGCATACGGGACAGACCCTCTGCTCTATCCGTCAGGCTTCGGCAGTCTACCCAGCTACGTTTTCACAGACATTCTGGGCATTCCGGCGTTTGTGGTGAATTATGCTAACGCAGATTCCGCCAATCATGCGCCAAACGAGAACTTGACACTCGAATGCTTTCACAACGGTATTCGATGCAGCGCGGCGATTCTTCACGAGTTGGGACAACTCCGCTTATAAACGTCCGGTTTGGGTCGGAGGCGGAACCGAAACTGACCAGCTACCGAGCGACGCCGGTGCTTTACGAACCGGGCCTTACGTCCGCACGCTGCCCTCGGCCGCCGGCTCCCAACTATCGCCCGCTCCGGATACCAAACAATCATAGGCCTCCTCCGGCGTGTCGGCATAGCGGAACAGCGAGAGATCCTCGGCCCGGATCAGCCCGGCATCGGCCATGGTCTTGAGGTTCAGCAGACCCTTCCAGAACGCGCTGTCATAGAGCACGATCGGAACCGGGCGCATCTTGCCGGTCTGCACCAGCGTGATGATCTCGAACAATTCGTCGAGCGTGCCGAAGCCGCCGGGGAAGACCACCAGTGCCGCCGCGCGCATCGCCAGATGCATCTTGCGCATCGCGAAATAATGGAAGCGGAACGTCAGGTCCGGCGTCGACCAGGCATTGGGATCCTGCTCGTGCGGCAAGGTGATGTTGAAGCCGATCGAGAGGGCGCCGGCTTCCGCCGCGCCGCGATTGGCGGCTTCCATGATGCCGGGTCCGCCGCCCGTGGCAATGACGTGCCGGTGCTCGCCCCCGATCGTCGCCAGCGCGCCTCCTTTTTCCGAGGCGATGCGCGCGAACGCACGCGCCGCCTCGTACCAGGGATTGCCCTCGCGCACCCGCGCCGAGCCGAAGACGACGATGGTCGAGGCGATGCCGCGTGCCCGCAAATGGTCCTCGGCCTTCTGGTATTCGAGCATGAAGCGCGCGCCACGCGTCGAGTCGCCGAGGATGAAATCCGGGTCGAGCGCGGCGAGCCGGTAGGAGGGTGAGGTCTTCTGGGCGGTGTTGTCGGGCATGGCGTCGTCCTGCGAATTTGCGCCCTGAATAGCGGCGCCGGCGCGGACTGTCCCGTCAGGCGAGATATTTCCGCAGGATCGCCGCCAGCCGCCCGGCCCCCGAATTATGCGGCAGCAACGTCACGAAGCGCCCGTCCGTGCCCATCAGATAGGTCAGTGAGCCATGGTCGACGGCATACTCGCTTGCGCCGTGGTGAGGCTGCGTCAGCTTGCGCCGATGCACCTTGTAGGCTCTGGCGACCTCCGCGATCTCGGCCTCGCTGCCGGTGAGCCCGATCAGGCGCGGATGGAAGGCGGCGACATAGGCCGCCAGCACCGGTGGGGTGTCGTTGCCGGGATCAACCGTGATGAAAAGCGGGACGAGCTTGTCCGCCGCGGGGCCGACTGCATCGAGCGCCTGCGCGATCGTCGGCAGGTCGATAGGGCAGGTGTCGGTGCAGCGCGTGAAGCCGAAATAGACCAGCATGAACCGGCCTTGGAAATCTCGGTCGCTGACGCGCCTGCCGGTGTGGTCGGTCAGCGTGAACGGACCGCCGAACCGCGTGGCGAGCCGGTCGTCCATGGCGCTTGCCGGAGCGGGCGCACCATGCCCGGCATGGCTTTGAGCCGGAGCCTGCGTAGCAAAGCCGGCCGCGATGCCGCAGAGGAACGTCCTGCGGCACAACTGCAGGGTCATTTCGGCTTGATGTCCTTGCGTCCGAACGGGCCATCCTCCGCAATGATGCGGTTGGCTTCGGGATCGGCCCGCCACCATTCCTCTGCCTTGCCGTGCTGCGCCTCCCAATCGGCCTTGAAGCGCTCGGCCGGGACGAAAGGTTGCGCCGGATCACTGCGCACGCCCTGAACGAAGAACAGCGTCACCGCCGGGTTCTCGATCAGCAGGCCGTCGGCCTCGATCTCGCGACCGCAGAAGCCGGCGAGGTCCCGGATCGCCCCGGCGAAATCGACATTCGATTTTGCCACGAGCCGGAACGTGCCGTCTCCCAACACCAGGCCGAGCTGACGCTTGCCGCCGCCGCAATCGGGCGCGCAGCGCCCCTTGAGATGGCACAGCGCGTCGACGACCTTGCCCTTCAGCACCGCAGGTTCCTCATGCGGGATGTTCCAGGCCTCGGCGGCGGAGGCGGGAGCCGCCGCCAGAGCCGTGGCAACCGCAGTCGCAGCAAGGCGGTGGAACGCCATCATCGCTCAGTTCCCGAACGGCTGGATGCCGTATTCCTCATGGGTCATCGTGATGATGCCCTTGTCGTCGGCGATGCGGTCGACGAGCAGGTATTTCACCCCGTCGCGTTCGAGCAGTTCGCCGTCGACCGTGACCTCATGCGTCGCCATCCGGGCAACGCGCGGATTGGAGGCGCTGTCCTCGTCGTCGCCGATTCTGAGGATCAGATAGAGTGCGCCGTCCGCATCGCGGATACTGACCGGAATGCCGCCGAGCGCGCACCAAACCGCGCATTGATGATGCGCCGTTCCCTTGGCGAACATCAGGCCGCTGATCGTGCACCAGGTATCGCTGATCTCGCCTGTGACCGTGACGCGCCGGCCGTCCTGCGCCATGGCGGGGGCAGCGCTCGCCAGCGTGAGCGCCATGCCTGCAAGAAGCCCGCGCCATCGAGACACGATCGTCATGTCCGTCCCGCCCCTCCCGGCCTCGCAGGCCGGTTTCATCGGCAGGGCAATGCTTTGCCAGCACGTTGCCTCTAGCATCGCCGTAGACGACACCCTAGAAGATGCCTCGCAAACGGACCAGAGCAGGCATGATCGAGACCGATAACTTAAGCGCGAGCCTTCTTGCAGAGATCGCCGCCGCGACCGATGAGGCCGGGCTGGAGCGGATTCGCATCGCCGCGCTCGGCAAGACGGGCTCGATTTCCGCGCTGCTGAAGACGCTCGGCGCGATGACGCCAGACGAGCGCAAGGAGAAGGGCCCGCTGATCAACGGCCTGCGCGACCGCGTCCAGAGCGCGCTGGCGTCGCGCAAGGAGGCGCTGGGCGAGGCGGCGCTGGAGGCGAGGCTGGCGTCCGAGCGCATCGACGTGTCGCTGCCGGTGCGCGAAGGGCCGGAAGCGCGCGGCCGTATCCATCCAATCAGCCAGGTCATCGATGAGATCACCGCGATCTTTGGCGATATGGGCTTCGCCGTCGCCGAAGGTCCCGATATCGAGACCGACGATCTCAACTTCACCAAGCTGAACTTCCCCGTAGGCCATCCCGCCCGCGAGATGCACGACACGTTCTTCTTTCAGCCCGACGCCAATGGCGAGCGCAAGCTTTTGCGCACCCACACTTCGCCCGTGCAGGTCCGCACCATGATGGCGCAGGAACCTCCGATCCGGGTGATCTGCCCGGGCCGGACCTATCGGATGGACTCCGACCAGACCCACACGCCGATGTTCCACCAGGTTGAAGGCCTGGTGATCGACAAGAAGGCGCATATGGGCCATCTCAAATGGATCCTGGAGGAGTTCTGCAAGGCCTTCTTCGAGATCGACAGCGTCAAAATGCGCTTCCGGCCGTCATTCTTTCCCTTCACCGAGCCCTCAGTCGAGGTCGATATCCAGTGCTCCCGCAAGGGCGGCGAGATCCGCTTCGGCGAGGGCGATGACTGGCTCGAAATCCTCGGCTGCGGCATGGTCCACCCTAATGTCCTGCGCAATTGCGGGCTCGATCCGGAAATCTATCAGGGCTTTGCCTGGGGCATGGGCATCGACCGCATCGCCATGCTGAAATACGGCATGCCGGACCTGCGCCCCTTCTTCGAGGCAGATGTACGCTGGCTCGCGCATTACGGCTTCCGCCCGCTCGACCTGCCGACGCTGACCGGCGGTCTGTCGTCGTGACGGCGCGCGCTGAACCGGGGAGGGCGGCATGAGCCCGGCTGGATGGGCGATGCTGTTTGCGGCGCTGTTCGTCGCGACCAACCTGTTGTGCCAGGCGATCGCCTTCGTTCGGCTGCGCCGCATTGTGACGCGCTCCGCCGTACTCGATGCGCAGCCGGCTGTGACGATCGTGCGCCCGGTGCGCGGGCTCGAAGCCTTCAGCCGCGAGACGCTGACGTCTGGCCTCGTGCTCGACTATCCGGGCTACCGGACACTCTTCTGCGTCGCCGATGCCAACGACCCGATCGTTCCGCTGCTCGAGGAACTGATCGGCCTGCAGGGCGCGGAGCGCGTCGGCCTGATCACCGGCGACGTCGCCGTCAGCGCCAATCCCAAGCTCAACAATTGCGTCAAGGGCTGGGAGGCAGGGACGACCGAATGGGTCATCCTCGCCGATTCCAACGTGCTGATGCCGAAGGACTACATCCAGCGCCTGCTGGCATCGTGGCGCCCCGATTCCGGTCTGGTCTGCTCGACGCCGGTCGGCTCGCGCCCGAACGGCTTCTGGGCCGAGCTGGAATGCGCCTTCCTCAACACCTTCCAGGCGCGCTGGCAATATGCCGGCGAGGCGTGCGGATTCGGCTTCGCCCAAGGCAAGTCGATGCTCTGGAACAAGCCCTTCCTTGACGCCAATGGCGGCATCGCGGCGCTCGCAGCCGAGATCGCCGAGGACGCGGCGGCGACCAAGCTGGTGCGCCGGGCCGGCAAGCATGTCCATCTCGTCGGCCAGCCCTTCGAGCAACCTCTGGGCAAGCGCACGCTCTACGACGTCGTCCAGCGCCAGTTCCGCTGGGCGCGGCTGCGGCGCGTGACCTTCCTGCCCTTCTTCGCGCCGGAGATCCTGTCGGGGCCGCTGATCCCGGTCGTGCTGGCGCTGCTGGCTGCGCCCTGGCTCGGCCTGTCGAGCCTGTTAGCGGTCGCCTGCGTGCTGGTGCCCTGGTATTCAGCCGAACTGGCGCTGGCCTATGGCGTCGGCTGGTATGTCTCCTGGCGGATGCCGCTGGCGCTGCTGGTCCGCGACATCGTGTTCCCCGGCATCTGGGCCTATGCCTTCATTGCCGGCGAGGTCACCTGGCGCGGCAATGCCATGAAGATCAGGACGGATGGCGAGGATGAGCTGAATGCAACCGCTCCCGCCCTGTCTCATGCCAATCTGAGAAACGACGGACAGTCATGAAGTTCACTTTGTCCTGGTTGAAGACCCACCTCGACACCTCCGACTCGCTCGACAGCATCGCCGAGACGCTGACCCGCGTCGGGCTCGAGGTCGAGGACGTCGAGAACAAGGCCAAGGCGCTTTCCGCCTTCACCATCGCCTATGTCATCGAGGCGATGCAGCATCCAAACGCCGACCGCCTGCGCGTCTGCATGGTCGATACCGGCGCGGGCGAGCCGGTGCAGGTCGTCTGTGGCGCGCCCAATGCCCGTACCGGCATGAAGAGCGTCTTCTCTCCGCCCGGCACCTATATACCCGGCAAGGACATCACGCTCGGCAAGGGTGTCATCCGCGGCGTCGAATCCAACGGGATGCTCTGCTCGGCGGCGGAACTGCAGACCTCCGACGAATCCGACGGCATCATCGATCTGCCTTCCGACGCTCCGGTCGGCCAGCCCTACGCCGCCTGGCTCGGGCTCGACGATGCCACGATCGAGGTCGCGGTCACACCCAACCGGGCCGATGCGCTGGGCGTCGCCGGCATCGCGCGCGATCTCGCCGCCGCCGGCCTCGGATCGCTGAAGACGCCTCCGGCCCAGCCAGTTCGCGGCAGCTTTCCCTGCCCGGTGAGGGTGACGCTCGACTTCGTCCCCGAAGACAAGAACCTCTGCCCCGCTTTCGCCCTGCGGCTTGTCCGGGGCGTGAAGAATGGCCCGTCGCCGGAATGGCTGCAGGCACGGCTACGGGCGATCGGGCTGCGGCCGATCAATGCGCTGGTCGACATCACCAATTTCATGACCTTCGACCGTAACCGGCCGCTCCACGTCTTCGACGCGGCCAAGGTCAAGGGCGACCTGATCGTGCGCCGTGCGCGGGACGGTGAGACCATTCTTGCGCTCGACGGCAAGACCTATGCGTTGACTGACGAGCAGGTCGTCATCGCCGACGAGAACGGCGTCGAGTCGCTTGCCGGCATCATGGGCGGCGAGGCGTCCGGTTGCGACGAGGGCACGACCGACGTGCTGGTCGAGAGCGCGCTCTGGGACCCCCTCAACATCGCCCGCTCGGGTCGCGCGCTCGGCATCAATTCGGACGCGCGCTATCGTTTCGAACGCGGCATAGATCCCGATTTCTGTCGACCGGGGCTCGATCTCGCGACCGCGATGATCATCGAGCTTTGCGGCGGCGAGGCGTCCGAGATGGTGTTCGAGGGCGGACTGCCCGACAGCCCCGGCGCCATCGACTTCCCCTGGTCGGAGGTCAAGCGCCTGACCGGGATCGATCTGCCCGTCGTCGAGATGAAACTGGCGCTGACCTCCCTCGGCTTCCACGTCTCGGGCGCGGGCGACCGCGTCAAGGTCGCCCCTCCGACCTGGCGCGGCGATGTCGCCGGCAAGGCCGACCTCGTCGAGGAAATCCTGCGGATTGCCGGGCTCGACCGCGTCGTCTCGACGCCGCTGCCCCGCATCAGGGGCGAGGTCGTCAAGCCCGTGCTGACCGTGCTGCAGAAGCGCACCCGCACCGCCAAGCGCCTGCTCGCCAGCCGCGGCATGGTCGAGGCCGTGACGTGGTCCTTCATCTCGCAGGACGCGGCAAGGCTCTTCGGCGGCGGCTCGCGCAAGCTCGCGCTCGCCAACCCGATCGCGGCCGATCTTTCCGACATGCGCCCCTCGCTGCTGCCGGGGCTGATCCGCTCGGCCCAGGCCAATGCCGATAGGGGCCATGGCGATATCGCGCTGTTCGAGGTCGGGCAGATTTTCCTCAGCGACGAGCCGGAAGGCCAGATTATTGCGGCCGCCGGTCTGCGGCGCGGCTCGGCCCGGCTCGAAGGCGTCGGGCGCAATTGGGATGGTGCGACGAAGTCCGCCGACGTCATCGACGCGAAGGCCGACGTCATCGGCCTCCTCGCCGGCCTCGGCGTGCCGGTCGGTGGGCTTCAGATCGTGGCGGGCGGCCCTGCCTGGGCGCATCCCGGCCGTTCGGCCACGCTGCAGTTTGGCCCCAAGGGCGTCATCGGTGCCTTCGGCGAGGTCCACCCCCGGGTGATGAAGGCGCTCGACGTCAAGGGCCCGCTGGTCGCTTTCGAGATCCATCTCGATGCGTTGCCGCTGCCGAAATACAAGCCGACCAAGGTCAAGCCGAAACTCGCTCTGTCGGGCTTTCAGCCGGTGACGCGAGACTTCGCCTTCATCGTCGACGAGACCGTCCCGGCCGGCGACATGATCAAGGCCGCGCAGAATGCCGACCGGACGCTGATCTCGGATGTTTCCGTGTTCGATCTTTACGAGGGCCCGGGCGTCGAGGCGGGCAGGAAGTCGGTGGCACTCGCAGTGACCCTGCAGCCCGTCGAAAAGACTTTGGCTGAAGCCGAGATCGAGGCTGTCGGCGCGAAAATCGTCGCGGAGATGGCCAAGCGTTACGGCGCGACCTTGCGGGCTTAAGGGTTGTAAAAGCGCTCGTTGCAAAACGAGACTGCGCCGGCGCTTGTTTGACAATATTGGTTAGCAGTGCCGGGCAATCTCGATTGAGAAGCGCCGATTACAATTCGTTGCGCCGATGCTGAGTCGGCACTCTCTTCGGCCAATATCTTGCAAAAGTGGATCTAAATGATAATTTTATCCGCAAATAAGCTTATTTAAAGAGAATTTATACGAATATAATAATCGTTCGCGCGACAGCGCGAATCTCCAGAGGTCATTCTGAGCAAGATGAAGAATTTCTTCGAGATTCATGCTGAGAAAAATATGTACGAAAAAGGCATAAAATATATATTTATTGATATAACGAATAGTTTTAATATTATAGGATTTTAATTTACATAATGGGGAGTGTTAATTGCAAATATATTAATTAATTAAAATTTTAACTAATAAAATACATACAGATATTCCTGAATGCCCAAAAGTAAACTTTCTTGGGGATTTTGGTTTTGGCGCGTTTGACAAGCCTTCACGCCAATTTTACACCGTGGATGCAGGCATCCAAATTTCATGGATACGTCGAAATGTTCGTCAGCTCGCGCTCATTCGTAGTAAATCAACGCATTGAATGCGATGTCTGCGTCATTGGCGCGGGGCCTGTCGGCGTTGCCGTTGCCGATCGCTTGTCGCGTTCAAGCTTAAACGTCATCGTTTTGGAGAGTGGCGGTCTCGAGCAGTCTGCCGAAGCTGACGCTTTGGCCATGCCGGAGCAAAATGCGCATATCGGCAATATCGATCAATTCCAGTTTACGAGGCAGTTCGGTGGAAATGCCAATGCCTGGCTTGTCCGGACCGACACGAGTTCACGCGGCGTCCGCCTGATCAGTCCGACCGCAGGCGATATTGCGGCGCGCCCGCATATCGAAGACAGCGGTTGGCCCATCTTGCATGACGAGATGACGCCTTATGTCGATGATGCACTGTCCTATTTCGGACTCCCGCCGAACGGCTTTTCGCCTGAAGGCTGGCGGAAGGCCGATTGCGCCGATATCGAGACCGGCGATGCGCGTGTCGATACGGCGGTCTTCCAGTTTGGCGACGCCCGCGAATTCGTTATCGGGAAGAAAGAGAAGCTCGCCAAGGACGCCAATGTCCGGTTCATCCTGAATGCGACCGTCACCGATCTGGATGTCAGCGAGAGCGACGACCACGTCACGACGGTTCACTACAAATCGGCCGAGGGCGATCTGTTCAACGTCGTCGCCAGGCACGTCGTCATCGCTGCCGGCGGCATCGGGTCCGTCCAGATCCTGCTGAACTCGACGACGCGCAACCCCAACGGCATCGGCAACACATACGACAATGTCGGCCGCTATTTCATCGATCATCCGCTGATCGATGGCGGCGACCTCGTGCCCTTCGACAGGACATCGTTCGAGCGCTTCGAGTTCTACGACATGAGGCTGGTCGACGATGTCCCGATCCTGGGTCATTTCAAGATCAGCGATCAGGCTTTGGCGGCCGAGCATCTTGCCAGCATGAGCTGCATGATCTTCCCCCGCGAGGACGACTGGCGCCGCAACCAGCATCTTTCGCCCAGGCAGAACCGCGGCTTCATGGCCTCGCTGCTGTTGCGCGAGCAGATTTTGAGACGGCAGTTTCCCACGCCGCGCGAAACCTTCGATGCCATCGTCGGCATCGACGGAATCGTCAAGCGCCTGCTCGACAGCCGGCGGCGGCCGAAAGCCAATCTCGGCCGTGGCGGGTGGTCGAAGCAGCGCGAGCACTACGGCGCTTTCGATCGCTTCCATGTCCTGCAGATCGCGGAGCAGTTCCCCCACCGCGAAAACCGCGTCTATCTCTCCCAGGAGAAGGACAGGTTCGGCGTCAGGCGCGTGGCCATCGACTGGAAGTGGCATGACGATGACATCGCCGCGACCGTCGAGAGCCAGAAGGCCTTCGCCGCCATGTTCGCTTCGGCCGGGATCGGCCGTTACGAGATCAAGAGCGACAACGGCGTGCCCTCATTGGTCAGTTCGTCGACCTGCCACTACATGGGCACGGTACGGATGAGCGACGACCCCCGCAAAGGCGTCGTCGATGCGAATTGCCGCGTGCACGGCATCGACAATCTCTATGTCGCCACGAGCGGTGTCATGCCGACCGGGGGCTATGCAAACCCGACATTGCTCGCGGTCGCGTTCGGCCTGCGCGTGGTGGACCGGATCGTCCAGGCCTCGCAATCGGTCGATCTGGGCGAACAGCGCTCCGTCGCGGGGTGATCAGGCCGGCCCCCCGGGCCGGGCGCTGCCCGCATCCGGCTATTGATCAGGATTGTGTAATAATAGGCGCACGCAATCGCCGCTAATTCAGGCTATCGGCTGTTTCATTGTTGCAAATGTCGCGGCCCCTATGTCCGTCACCGAAGTGCCTGTCACCGACAGCCTGTTTCCGGGCTTCCGCTTGCTCGACGTCGCGACGTCGGGCGCGCGGATTCGCGTGCGCATCGGTGGCGAGGGGCCGCCGCTCCTTTTGCTGCATGGCTATCCGCAGACGCACGCGCTCTGGCACAAGGTCGCCGCGCGGCTGAAGGACCGCTACACCCTCGTCTGCGCCGATCTGCGCGGCTATGGCGACAGTGACAAGCCGGCGACCGACGCCGAGCATGTCCCCTATTCCAAACGCGCCATGGCGCTCGACATGGCGCAGGTCATGAGCGCGCTCGGCCACGAGCGCTTCTTCGTAGGGGCTCACGACCGCGGCGCGCGTGTTGCCCATCGCCTTGCGCTGGACCATGCCGGCCGCGTCATGCGTCTGGCGACGCTCGACATCGCTCCGACCCGCGAGATGTACGCCAACACCACGGACGCCTTCGCCCGCGCCTATTGGCACTGGTTCTTCCTGATCCAGCCCGCCCCCTTTCCAGAGCGCATGATCGCGGCCGATCCCGAGGCCTATTGGCGCAAGAAGTGCGGCTCCGGCTCGGCGGGGCTTGAGCCTTTCGCCCAGGAAGCCCTCGCCGCCTACCTGCGCTGCTTTTCCGATCCGGCGACCATTCATGGCAGCTGCGAGGACTATCGCGCCGCGGCCACGATCGACACCCGTCACGACGACGAGGATGGCGGGCGCAAGCTGACCCAGCCGCTGCTCGCGCTCTGGGGCGAGCATGGTATCATCGGCCGCTGCTTCGATCCGCTGGCGCTGTGGAGGCTGCGGGCCGAGGATGTGCGTGGACACAGCCTTCCGGGCGGACATTATCTCGCTGAAGAGGTGCCCGATCTGGTCGCGGCGGACTTTGCTGCCTTTTTTGGAGAACACGCATGACCGGGACAAATCGCGTTTACCGCATCGCCGTCATCGCTGGAGACGGCATCGGCAAGGAAGTCATGCCCGAGGGCTTGCGCGTCCTCGAAGCCGCCTCGAAGAAATACGGTTTCGAACTCAGACTCGACCAGTTCGACTTCTCCTCCTGCGACTACTACGCCAAACACGGCAAGATGCTCCCCGAGGACTGGAAGGAGCAGATCGGCGGCCATGACGCGATCTTCTTCGGGGCCGTCGGGATGCCGGCCGAGGTGCCCGACCACATCTCGCTCTGGGGCTCGCTGCTACTGTTCCGGCGCGAATTCGACCAGTACGTCAATCTGCGCCCCGTGCGGCTGATGCCCGGGGTTCCCGGCCCGCTCGTCGGCCGCAAGCCCGGCGACATCGACTTCTTCGTCGTGCGCGAGAACACCGAAGGCGAATACTCCTCCGTCGGCGGCCGGATGTATGCCGGCACGGAGCGCGAAATCGTCATCCAGGAGACGATCATGAGCCGCGTCGGCGTCGATCGCGTGTTGAAATACGCCTTCGAGCTTGCGATGCGCCGTCCGCGCAGGAAGCTGACCTCGGCGACCAAGTCGAACGGCATCTCGATCACCATGCCGTACTGGGACGAGCGGGTGAAGGAGATGGCCAGAAGCTACCCCGACGTCGCCGTCGATCAGTACCATATCGACATCCTGACCGCGCATTTCGTGCTCAATCCCGACCGGTTCGACGTCGTCGTCGCCTCGAACCTGTTCGGCGACATCCTCTCCGATCTCGGCCCGGCCTGCACTGGCACGATCGGCATCGCTCCCAGCGGCAATATCAACCCGACAGGCGACCATCCCTCGCTGTTCGAGCCGGTCCATGGTTCGGCGCCCGACATCGCTGGCCATGGCATCGCCAACCCGGTCGGCCAGATCTGGTCGGGCGCGATGATGCTCGACCATCTCGGCGAGCACGAGGCCGCCAAGGGCATCGAGACGGCCATCGAGCGCGCGCTCGGCGACGCCCGGACCCGCACGCGCGATCTCGGTGGCACGCTCGGCACGCAAGCCGCCGGCAAGGCCGTCGAGCAGGCGCTCGGCTGAGGCCGAGCGATCGGATGGAGCAGGCTGGCGCGGCCTGTTCCGGGAAGGTTGCCTATGAAGCTGGTTTTCAGCACGGGCCACTTGCCTTAAACGGCCTGATAGGGTCACAGGGGCGTAACACCCCAAGAAACGAGGGACTGACCGACCGATGGACTTCTCCTCCTCCCAATTCTGGGTTTCCTTGCTCCAGATCATCTGGATCGATCTGCTGCTCTCGGGCGACAACGCGGTCGTGATCGCGCTCGCCTGCCGCTCGCTGCCTGAAAAGCAGCGCAAGGTCGGCATCTGGCTGGGCGCGTCGGCGGCCATCGGGCTGCGCATCATCTTCGCGCTGGTGGTGACCTATCTGCTGCTGGTGCCGTATCTGAAGATCATCGGCGGCCTGCTGCTGTTCTGGATCGCCGTCAAGCTCGCCATGGGTGAAGACGAGTCCCATGCCGAGATCGACGGCGGCTCGACGCTCTGGCAGGCGGTGCGCACCATCGCCATTGCCGACGCGGTGATGAGCCTCGACAACGTCATCGCGATCGCGGCGGCCTCGCGTGGACACCCCGAACTCTTCATCTTCGGCCTGCTGCTCTCGATCCCGCTGATCATCATGGGCGCGCAGTTCCTCACCGCGATCATCACCAAGTATCCGATCCTGGTCTGGCTCGGCGCGGCCCTGCTCGGCTGGATCGCAGCCGAGATGATCCTGGGCGACATCGCCGTGCTGCAATGGCTCCAGGTCAACATGCCGACATGGGTGAAGCCGGTTCCGGCCGACGTCAGCGCCATCGGGATCGCACCCGCCAACATGCCGCACTACGTCACCTCGGTGATCGGTGCAGCCCTCGTCTGCGCCGTGGCCTATGCGCTCAAGAAGAAGCCCGCCGACCAGCCGGGCTGACCTTCAGGGTCGATCAAGCACGATCACCGCGGCGGCCAGCTCATCCTGGCCGCCGTTTCTCGTCAGGCGCCACCGTCCTGCACAATGGGCGACAGCCCGCAATGGATCGTCGACGGCGAAACAGCCGTTCGGTCGCAAGCTCACGCAGAAGCTCTCCGGGGGCCGCACGAAGCCACTGCCGAGCGCCTTGACATAGGCCTCCTTGGCGGCCCAGAGGCCGGCGAAGGCGCGTCTGCGGTCATGGGCGAGCAGGGCGCTCAGCCCCGTCCGCTCCTGCGTGTGGAGCGAGTCGAGCGGCATAGCGGCGGCGTCGTCCACCAGCTCGACATCGACGCCGACGGCCTGCTCCGCCAGCGCCACCGCGACAACGCCCGCACGCGTCGCCAGCGACAGATGCAGGCCTGTCGCCGCGGGGGCCGCCAGCAACGGCCGGCCATGCCTATCGTGGCCGATTGCGACAGCGTCTTTGCGGATGTGCAGATGCCGCGCGATCACGGACTGCGCGACTTGCCGCCGCAGAGCCGAGCGCTGGGCCAGATCGGTTGGCCGCGCGCCGGTCGTTATCAGCCAGACCGCGGGCAGGGAAGGCGCGGGCGCGTCGGGTGAATCGAGCCAGATCATCGTCCGCAGCGTAGCGGCGCGGCGGCACCTTGTCGCTGTCCTGCGCGAGGCTCATGCGCCGTCGTCGTGCAGCCCCGTTGACCCTGCGCTGCGTTCGCCCTTTGACAGGGGCATCATGTCCAACGCGCCAGAACCAACAGCGGAAACGCCGCCCCCGACGATTCGTGCGCCATTGACGGGTGCCGGCGCCGTACTCGGCCTGCGCCGGGTCTCTGCGCTGGTGCCCGGCGTCGTCGTCTTCGCGGTCGCCTTCGGCGCGGCTGCGGGCGCCAAGGGGCTGAGTCTGTTCGAGGCCGTGCTGATGAGCGCCACCGTCTATGGCGGCGTTTCGCAGCTCGTGGCCATGGAGATCTGGCGGCCGGAATGGAGCTGGGGCGCTATCGTCGGCCTCGCGGTCGTCACCGCGACGGTCAATGCCCGCATGGTCCTTCAGGGAGCCGCGCTGCAGCCCTGGTTCGCGAACTATCCAAGGAGCGTCAATGCATTGCACCTGTTCCTTTTCACTGATGCCAGCTGGCTGATCGGCACGCGCTACCACGCCGAAGGCGGGCGCGATCTCGGTGTGGTGGTTGGCGCCGGGCTCCTGCTCTGGGTTGTCTGGGTCGCGACTACGGCGCTCGGCTACCTGCTCGGCGCGCTCGTCGCCGACCCCCGCACCTATGGCATTGACCTGGTCATGCCGATCTTCTTCGCGGCGATGATCGTGCCGCTCTGGCGTGGCCGGCGTGCCGCGCTGCCCTGGGTCGTCGCCGGCATCGTCGCTTTGATCGCCGCGCGGCTGATTGACGGCTATGCCTTCGTCATTCTTGGCTCGCTGTCGGGCGCTATCGTGGGGGCCTTCCTTGATGAGCCTGCCTGATCCCGGCCCCTGGGGCGCTACGCTTGCCATCCTTGCCATGGCGCTGGCGACTTATCTGTGCCGCATCTCCGGCGTGGTGCTGATGGGCTTCATCCCCCTGACGCCGCGTGTCCGGCGCGGTTTGGCCGCGCTGCCGGGCTCCATCGTCGTTGCAACCGTGCTGCCGCTCGTCGAGAGGCTGGGCCTCGCAGCGGCGCTGGCGCTGGTCGCCGCCATCGGCAGCATGGTGTTTCGGCGCAGCGAGCTGCTCGCGCTCATCGTCGGCATGGGTGCGGTCTCCGCGGCACGCGCCTTCGGGCTCTGATTCATCAGCCGTTCCGATCGCACCCATCACATCCCGTCATCGCAGGGCGGTCGCGCGCATGTTGACGCGAGGGGGCTGTCGGCAGACGGTATTTGGACAACAATACTGACAGATTCAGGAGTGCCGAGATGGCCTGGTATTCGCAGACATGGAGCTGGTTCGACGGTGCGTGGCACGAGGGCAATCCCGGCCTCGTCGGCCCGCGCAGCCATGCGCTCTGGCAGGCGTCCTCGGTCTTCGATGGCGGACGCTATTTCGATGGCGTCGCGCCCGATCTCGCCGCCCATGCCGCCCGCGTCAACCGCTCGGCTGTGGCGCTCGGCCTGAAGGCGACGGTGACGCCGGAATTCATCATCGAGAAGACCCATGAGGGCGTGAAGAAATTCGCGCCCGGCACGGCGCTCTACATCAAGCCGATGTACTGGGGCGAGGCCGACGGGCCCTCGACCATCATGCCCGACGCCGAATCGACGCAGTTTTGCCTCTGCCTGTTCGAAGCGCCGATGCCGCAGCCGACCAATGGATTCTCGGTGACCCAAGGGGCCTTCCGCCGCCCGACCATGGAGACCATGCCGACCGACGCCAAGGCCGGCTGCCTCTACCCCAACAACGCCCGCATCCTGCGCGCCGCCAAGGCGGCCGGCTTCGACAATGCGCTGGTGCTCGACATGCTCGGCAATGTCGCGGAGACGGCGACCTCCAACATCTTCCTGGCCAGGGACGGCGTGGTCCGGACGCCGGCGCCCAACGGCACCTTCCTCAACGGCATCACGCGCCAGCGCGTCATCGGACTCCTGCGTCAGGATGGCGTCACGGTCGAGGAGACGAGCCTGCGCTACAGCGATTTCGAGCAGGCCGACGAGATCTTCATCTCCGGCAACTACTCGAAGGTCATGCCGGTCACGCGGATCGACAACACCACGCTCCAGCCCGGTCCGCTCTTCCGCAAGGCGCGCGAGCTCTACATGGATTTCGCCAATACGAAGGCGGCGTGAACGGCGGTCTCGCGCTGCTGAGGCGAGGGCTGGCTATCGCAGCAGCCTGGTCAACCCTGCCGCCTTGAGCGCGACGCCGATGAGCAGCGCATAGACGAGCACTGCCACGGCACCGACGAGAGCGAGGGCGACCAGCTTCGTCTCGCTCGTAAAGCCAACCGCGGTCAGTATGCGTGGCGCCACCAGATACGCTGCAGATCCTGCGACTGCTCCCGCTCCCGCCACGGCCAGCGCCAGTAGCGGCAGGCTTCTGTCGGTTTTCACCAGCCCGCGCTGGAGCGCCAGCACGAACAGCGCGCCGACATTGATCCAGGCCCCGGCCGCCGTCGCCAGTGCCAGCCCTGGCGCCCCCCAATCGCGCCACAGCAGGAGCTTCAGTGCGACATTGACGGCGATCGCGCAGAGCGAGACCAGCATCGGGGTGGTCGTGTCGCCGCGTGCCTGGAAGCTCGCAACCTGGGTCCGGATCAGCACGATCGCCGGCAGCCCGATCGCATAGGCGAAAAGTACTGCGCCAGCCGCCTGGCTCGCCGTCGCGTCGAAGCGGCCACGCTCGAAAAGCCCCGAGACGATCAGCTCGGGAATGGCGAGGAACGCCGCAGCGAACGGTGCCGCCGCCACCAGCGTCAGCGCCACGGCGCGGTTCTGCGCCTTGTCGGACGCCGCGATGTCGCCTGACGCGAGCAGGCGGCTCATCGTCGGTAGCAGCACGGTGCCGACACCGATCGCGATCACGCCGATCGGCAGCTGGTAGAGCCGTTCGGCATAATACAGCGCGGCATAGGCTCCGGCCGGCAGCAGCGAGGCGATGATCGTGTCGGCAAAGAGCGCGATCTGGACGCCGGCCGAGCCGATCACGGCCGGTCCGAACGCCTTCAGGAAACCCCTGACATCGGCATCGAGGCGTGGCCGGGTCAGCGCCGTGGCGACGCTGGCCCTGGAGGCGGCCAACGTCAGCAGCAGCCATTCGAGCACGCCGGCGACAGCGACGCCCCAGGCCGCCGCATAGGCCGCGCTGGGGAACAAAAATGCGATGGCGAGTGCCGCGATCAGGCACAGATTGAGCAGGATCGGCGCGGCCGCGGCGGCTGCGAACCTGTCGACCGCATTCAGATTGGCGCCGAGCAGCGTCACCAGCGTGATGAACAGGAGATAGGGAAAGGTGATCCGCGTCAGTGCCACGGCCAGCTCGAAACGTTGCGGATCGTTGGCGAAGCCCGGCGCCAGCAGGCGCACAATCTCGGGCATGAAGGGCAGGGCCAGCGCCAGCAGAACGATCTGCACGGCGAGGTTCAAGCTGAAGACCCGGTTGGCGAAGAGCGCCGCCTGCGTCGCCCCGGCCTGCTGGCGGATGCGCGCATAGGCCGGGATATAGGCCTGGTTGAAGGCGCCTTCGCCGAAAATGGTGCGGAAATGGTTGGGCAGCCGCAGTGCCACCGAAAAAGCGTCCATCATGGCGCCCGCGCCGAGCACGGCCGCGAGCACGATGTCGCGGGCAAAGCCCGACACGCGCGAAAGCAGCGTGAAACCGCCGACGGAGAGGATTTTACGAAGCATCGGGCGTGACGACTTTGCTCACAGCCACCACGCCGTCATCCCGGGCGTAGCGAAGCGGAGACCCGGGATCCATGCCTGAACCTGTCCGGCAGCGCTCCGGCATGGATCCCGGATCGGCGCGGCTTTCGCCGCTTGTCCGGGATGACGGCGCGTTTGGGACAGAACATCGAAACGAGACGCTGGCTTCATCCCAGATCAGGCGCCTTGCGTCTACCGGATCAGCGGCGGCAGCGCGTCGCCGCGCGGATGGTCGACCGTGCGCGCATCGAAGCCGACGCGCTCGCCGATCAGATAGAGCGGCCGTCGCTTCACCTCGGCGAAGATGCGCCCGACATATTCGCCGATCAGTCCAAGCGATATCAGCTGGATGCCGGAGAAAAACATGATCGAGACGATCAGCGAAGGAAAGCCGGGCAGGTCGGTGCCGAAGAACAGCGTCCGTATCAGGAAGAACAGCGCGGTGAAGGCGGCGATGATCGCGATCATCACCCCTGTCCAGGTCGCAACCTTGAGCGGCACGGTCGAGAACGACGACAGCCCGTCGAAGGCGAAGCTGAACAGCCTGCGGTATCTGAACTTCGTCTCGCCATGGATGCGGTCGGCCACCTCGAAGGTCACGCCGGTCGAGGGGAAACCGACCCAGGCATAAAGCCCCTTCGAGAAGCGTGCGCGCTCGGGCAGGGCGCGCAGCGCATCGACCACCTTGCGGTCGAGCAGGCGGAAATCGCCGGCGCCCTCTGGCAGTTCGGTTTCGCCGAAGCTGGCGAAAAGCTGGTAGAACGCCTTGGCGAAGTTGCGCTTCAGCCGGCTCTCGCCCGCGCGGTCGGCGCGCTGGCCGTAGATGTTGAGGAAACCCTCGCGCCATTTGGCCAGGAAGATGGGGATCGTCTCGGGGGGATGCTGCAGGTCGGCATCCATAATCACGACCGCATCGCCCGCCGCATGGTCGAGCCCGGCTGCGATCGCGATTTCCTTGCCGAAATTGCGGCTGAACGACACCGCGCTGATTCGAGGATCGCTCGCGTTCAGGAGCCGCAGCACCGCGAGCGTACCGTCGCGGCTGCCGTCGTCGATGCAGACCAACTCCCAGGAGCGGACCTCGCCGTCCAGCACGGCCTTCAGCCGTTCGACCAGGATCGGCAGATTATCGGCCTCGTTATGGACGGGCACGACGATCGACAGCTCCGGCCTTGCCGCAGCCGGTATCGAATGTGAGGCGGACGACGTTTCGGACACTGCGACCTCATTCCCGGGCTTCGCGCGGCCGGGCCATTCCTGCAACCATGCATCCGGCCGGATGACGTGGCGCGCACAGAACCTTAAAGCTTGCAGGCTCACAAGCCCCGTCGCCTGGGGCCTGCCGCCCGCAATAAACGTTTGCAACGGCGTCGCCGTCCATAGCGGGTGGCGCATGAACGAGGAACAACGACCGATGGCAACCGGCTTCGTGCTCTGCGCGGACGATTTCGCCATGACCGACGGTATCAGCCGTTCGATTCTGGAGCTGCTGGAGCGGGGCAAGCTATCGGCGACGGGGGCGATGACCAACCGGCCGCATTGGGCCCGTCTCTCCTGCGAACTCGCGGTTTTCGCGCCAAAGGCGGAGCTCGGGGTACACCTCAATCTGACATGCGCGGCCCCGCTCGGCGCCATGCCGACCGTGGCGCCAGGCGGTGCGCTGCCGGCACTGGGAGAACTTGCGCGGATGGCCTTGCAGTCGGGGGCCGCGCGCGCCGAGATCGCAGCCGAGATCGCGCGGCAGTGCTCGGCATTCGAGGATGCGCTCGGTCGCCCGCCCGACTTCGTCGACGGCCACCAGCATGTCCATGTGTTGCCCGGCATCCGACATGCCGTCATCGCGGCCGTAGCCGGCCGCTATGCTCCTGGCTCGGTCTATCTGCGTGACCCGGGCGATTCGCCTTCGGCCATCCGGGCGCGTGGCGTGGCGGTTGCAAAGGCACTCGTCATCGCCGGTCTGGCGGTCGGCTTCGGGCGCAGCGCGAGCCGGGTCGGCATTCCGGTCAATCGGGGCTTCTCCGGCGTCTCTCCCTTCGACCCGAAGCGCGACTTCGGCGCGGATCTGCACAGCTTTCTGGTCAGGCCGGGACAGGCCCATCTCGTCATGTGCCATCCCGGCTTCATCGACGATGAACTGGCCCGCCTCGATCCCGTCATCGCGACTCGACCGGTCGAGCATACGGGTCTGTTGGCCTTCGAGCCGCCCGCCTCGCTCAGGATGACGCGCTTCGCAGCCCTGGATCCCAGGCTCTAGATGCAGGACAGTCGCCGAATGATCGGCACGATTGGCCGGTCATGCCGGTACCGCAATCGAAAATTTACCCGGTTCGGCCAGTCTCGATGGCAGTTCCCCGTGCCTGGGGTTCTGCATCCCCCGGATGGGGCGAGGATATCAACCCGATGACGTGGTTCAAGCGATCGAAGGCGCTGGCGGAGATGGCCCGGCCGGTGCCCGGCAGGGAAGGCGTCGCGCGTTCCCTGAGCAGCAGGATCGCCGGAGCTGCCGTCGCCATCGTCGCCATTGCCACTGTTTTCAGCGTCATTGCGATCGCGCGCTACAACGATGCCAAGACCAGAGGCGACCTGGAGCAGAAGATCATCGCGCTGACGACGATGGTGGTGAACGCCTCGCCGGCACTGATCCTGGCGCGCGATACCACGACATTGGGCTACATTCTGGAATCACTGCGCCGCGACCCGGATTTCGATGCGGGTATCGTCGCCGACGATGTGTCCGTTTTGGCGAATGCCGGGCGCAACGAGGAAGCGCGACTGTCGCTGACGCCGCGCGCCCTGACGGCGGCTCTCGGCCGCGCGCCCTGGGATGTCCTGGCGGACGTCGCCTCGACCGCGATCGAAGACAATACTTTCGTCACAAAACTCTATGTCGTGAAGGTTGGCGGACATCAGAAGCAGATCGGCTATATCGCGATCCGCTTCGACAAGACCCGCCTCGTCGCCCGCGCCGCCTGGGAGCAACTCGTCACCATCGGTTTCGGCGTCCTGATCCTGTTGATTATGGGACCGCTGCTCTGGGTTTCGCTGTCGCGTACCATGAAGCCGCTGCAAAGCATGACGAGGGCGATCGTCAGTATTTCCGACGGCAATCTCGACACGCCGATCGATGCCGTCGGTCGCCGCGACGAGATCGGCGCCATTGCCCATGCTCTCGGTATCCTCAAGATCAGGCTGGCGGAACGCGCGACGCTGCAGGAGAAGCAGCATGTCTCCGAAGCCGAGCGTCGCCAGCATCAGCACGGCGTCGATGAAGCGATCGCGCTGTTTCGCGGTGAGGTCGGTGTCGCGCTGGAAGCGTTCAAGAGCAATGCCGACCGCATGAGCGAGGCCTCGGACGGTCTCGCCCGGGTCGCCGCGGAATCCTCCGGACGCGCCGCCCGCGCGGCCCAGAATTCGCAGGGCGCCTCCAACAATGTCGAAAGCGCGGCCCAGGCGGCCGAGGAAATGGGCGCCGCCATCCGCGAGGTCGAATTCCAGGTCCGGCGCGTGCGCATGGAGATCGTCGAAGCCGCCTCGATCTCGCGCGACACGGCAAGCTCGGTTCGGGCGCTCGACGAAACGGCGCGTGCCATCGGCGAGGTCGTCAACCTGATCCGCGACATCGCCGCCCAGACCAACCTGCTCGCGCTCAACGCCACGATCGAGGCCGCCCGGGCCGGTGAGGCGGGGCGTGGCTTTGCCGTCGTCGCCTCCGAGGTCAAGAGCCTGGCATCCCAGACGGCCGATGCGACCGACCGCATCGTCACGCAGGTCGGCGCCATCCAGGGCGCGACCGGCGAGGTCGTCGGCGCCATCCAGAATATCGCCGAGCGTATGGGCGCCATCGAGAACTTCGCCAACGCGGTCGCGACCTCGATCGAGCAGCAGGCCATCGCCACGGGCGAGATCGCCAGCGGCGTCGCCATGGCTTCCTCCTCCGCCTTGTCGGTCTCGAGCGACCTCAGCGTGCTCGCCGACAGCGTCGAGGAGACCGGGCAGTCTGCCGAACAGGTCCGCGGTGCGGCCGGCGAGGTCGCGGCCCAGGCGCTTCGCCTGCGCTCCACGGTCGATCAGTTCCTGCGCAGCGTCGCGGCCTGAGCGGCGCAGCGTCGGTTCAACGAAAAACGGGGCCGTAAGGCCCCGTTTCGATCAGAACTGTCGCAGGCCTCAAGCCTTGGCGGCGCCGTCGTACAACTCGGCGACGTACTCCCAGTTCACCAGACTCTCCAGGAAGGCCTTGAGATAATCGGGGCGACGGTTGCGGTAGTCGATGTAGTAGGAGTGCTCCCAGACGTCGACGCCGAGGATCGGGGTGGCGCCGTTGACGAGCGGGCTCTCGCCGTTGGGGGTCTTGGAGACGGCGATCTTGCCGTCTTTCACTTCCAGCCAGGCCCAGCCCGAACCGAACTGGCCGACGCCGGCGGCGACGAAATCATCCTTGAACTTCTCGACCGAGCCGAAGGATTCGATCACGGCCTTCTCGAGCGCGCCCGGCAGCTTGCCGCCGCCATTGGGCTTCATCCACTTCCAGAAGTGCAGGTGATTGTAGTGCTGGCCGGCATTGTTGAACACGGCCGGGTTCTTGCCGTGCGAGGCCTTGACGATCTCCTCGAGCGACTTGCCCTCGAATTCGGTGCCCTTGATGGCGTTGTTGCCGTTGGTGACATAGGCGAGGTGGTGCTTGTCGTGATGGTATTCCAGCGTTTCCTTCGACATGAAGGGCTGCAGCGCATCATGGGCGTAGGGCAGGTCGGGAAGGGTGAAGGACATGGGCGCCTCTCCTTGGGCTGTCGAAATTTGGGCTGTCGAAATCGCTTGGGTTGAGAATGGCTTCGTAATGAACGGCTTGGGCCGTCGCGGCCCGGCGGAACCTCCGCCATCCCCCGCGATAGTTAAGCGTCCCGGCGCCATGCGGCAACCGCCGCGGTCGACGAAATGCCATGTCCTGCCGGAGCGGTGGCGCTTCCAGAACCCGCCGCTGTGGCCGACAGCCCCTGCTTCGGCCCGAATCTTGGTTCCTGCAGCTGGCCTTTTGGAAACACTCTCTTATTCAATAAGTTAGAATATGATCTATTGAGAGGGGCTGTGGCCTTCTTTCGGCGGTGTCGTTGGAGCCGGATGACTTTGGGTCGAAGCGACTTGGAGTCCGAATCCGTTTCTCCGGCAAAGAGTTAGAGTAGGATGTCGTTCGAATGCCGCTTCTCGTTATTCGGCATCATGATCTAGGGATGTTGTCTTGATCACGATCTTCGGTTTGCTGGGTGTGGCTTTTCTTGGCGGCGGCGTCTGGGCCATCGTCGATGGCTGGCCCTATATGGTGCTGGAGCGGGGCTTCACCCAGGTCATCATCGGCACCGTTGCCGTCACCGGCGGCGTTATCCTGCTGGGATTATGGTGGCTGATGATGGAACTGCGCCGGGTCAAGGCCTCGGTCTCCAGCGCAGTTGCCGCGCTGGCGATAGCGAATATGTCGGCGGGCGAGCCGGCGCCGGTGGCCTGGCCTTCGCGGCCCGTGCCGCAGCCAATGCCGGAACCGGCCGCGCCGGACTCTATCGAAGCATCGCCGGCTACCATCGGCCTCGCAGCGGCGGGTACCGCGCTCGCCGCCGGCACGCTCGCCGGGGTTGCGTCCAGGGCGACCGAGGAACCGGCTGCCGGGCCGGTCGAGACCGTTGCACCCAAGATCGATCCTGTCGAGGAGCCTGATACACGTTGGCTCGCGCCGGAATTGAGTACGGCGCAAGGCTTCGCGCCCCTCCCGCCACGGACCGAGCCTGTCGAGGATATCCCGGAAGCGGTGCACGAAGCCGAAGCGCATGACGAGGCGGCCGCCGTACCGGTGCCGGACGTCGATCCGCTCGCGGCCGCGATTTCCGCCGCTCTCGCGGAACCATCCATTGTCATTCCGTCCGAGGAGCGGGCGCCGCCCGAGCCATCGCCTGTCGTCGTAGCCCACGATGAAGCCGACACCAGGCCGGCTGCTGAATCCTCGATCTGGTGGCCCGAGATCAACGCGTCGGCCGAACAGGATCAGGCTGCGCCTGAGACCGCGCCTCAACCCGGTGATGACCTGGCCTCCCTGCGCGAACGATTGAATACCGGCCCCGCATTGCCAGATTTGAGCGCTGATACTCCCGTCACGGAAGCGGTTCAGCCGCCGGCTGACGCCGAGAAGCCTGGCACGATCGACGCCGCCGAAGCCTGGATGAACCCGGTCTTCGCGCGGCGGGAGCCGTTTTTTGGCGAGCCGTCCGCGGAACCCGTGGCAAGCGAACCGGAATGGATCCCGTCCCCGGCCGTCCCGGCGGCCGAGCCGGAAGACCGAGCGTCATTCGACGACAGACCGCGCGAAGCAGCACTCTCGGCCGAGCCGGAGGAACGGACGGCGCTCGTTCCGGCCGCAAATATGCCTCCCGCAGCATCCGATGAGGGCGTCATTGGTGCCTACCAGGTCGGCGAAGCGCATTTCACCTTGTTTGCCGACGGTTCGATCAGGGCAAGCACGCCCGACGGCGACTATGATTTCGGCTCGATGGACGAACTCAAGACCTATCTCGCCAGCGAGAAGAGCCGGCTTGGCGTCTGATCACGCGACTGCCTCCGGCCAGCCGTCGCCGGCGGCCTGGATTGCGAAGGCGTAGGCCAGCGCGATCTCCTTGAGCGAATCGAAACGGCCGGCCGAGCCGCCATGGCCGGCATCCATGTTGGTGTGCAGCATGATCGGGCCGCCGCCGGTCATCGTCGCGCGCAGCCGCGCCACCCATTTCGCCGGTTCCCAATAGGTCACGCGCGGGTCCGTCAGCCCGGCCATCGCTAGGATCGGCGGATAGGCCTGCGCCGTGATGTTGTCATAGGGCGAGTAGCCCCGGATCGTCTCGAAGGCGGCGATATCGGTGATCGGGTTGCCCCATTCCGGCCATTCCGGCGGCGTCAGGGGCAGGGTGTCGTCGAGGATGGTGTTCAGCACATCGACGAACGGCACCTCCGCGATGATCCCGGCGAAGAGATGCGGCGCCAGATTGGCCACTGCCCCCATCAGCATGCCGCCGGCGCTGCCGCCCTGGGCGACGATCCGGCCGGGGCTCGTGAAGCGCTCGGCCGCCAGCATCTCGGCGGCGGCGATGAAATCGGTGAAGGTATTGGGCTTCTTGTCGCGCTTGCCGTCGAGATACCAGCCCCAGCCCTTGTCGGTGCCGCCGCGGACATGGGCGATGGCGTAGACGAAGCCGCGATCGACGAGGCTGAGCGGCGTGCTGCGGAACGACGCCGACATCGCCGAGCCGTAGGAGCCGTAGCCGTAGAGCAGGCACGGCGCCGAGCCGTCGAGCGCGGTATCGGCCCGGTGCAGCAGGGAGACGGGTACCTTCGCGCCGTCCTTGGCCGTTGCGAACACACGGCGGACGCGATAGGCCGCCGGGTCGTGGCCCGACGGCACCTCCTGGCGCTTCAGCAGGGTGCGCTCGCCGCTCGTCATCTCGTAGTCGTAGGTCTCGGCGGGCCGCGCCATCGAGGCGTAGATGAAGCGCAGCGTATCTGTGTCGAATTCGTATCCGGCATCCATGCCGAGCCCATAGGCCTCTTCCTCGAAGGCGATGGCACTTTCGGCACCGCTGGCAAGGTCGCGGATGACGATACGCGGCAGCCCATCCTCCCGTTCCAGCCGGATCAGCCGTCCCTGCAGGCAGACGTGGCTCAGGATCAGGCGTCCCGGCTTGTGCGGGACGAGGTCGTGCCACTGCTCCGGCCCCGGATCGCCGACCGGGGCGCGGACGATCTTGAAATCCTCCGCCCCGCCCGCATTGGTCAGAATCAGGAAATCCTCGCCGTGATGCTCGACATCGTACCGCCGTCCCGGCTGCCGCGGCGCAATCGTGCGGAGCTGCGCATCGGGTTCCGCCAGATTGACGATCCGAATCTCGGAGGTCTCATGATCGCTGATCGAGATCAGCAGGAACCGGCCCGACTGCGTCTCGTCGATATCGACGAACATCCCGGCATCGTCCTCCTGATGCAGGAGCGTGTCCTGGCTGGGCTGGTCGCCCAGCCGATGGCGGAAGACTTTGGAGGGGCGGTGGTCGGCATCGACACCGACATAGAAGAACGAGCGGCTGTCCGCCGCCCAGACGATGTCGCCCGTCGTGTCGGCGATGGCATCCGGGAGATCCTTGCCGCTGGCCAGATCGCGGATGCGGATCATGTGCAGCTCGGAGCCCGCCTCGTCCGCGCTCCAGGCGAGCAGGCTGTGGTCGGGGCTGTGGACGGTGTCGCCGAGGTCGAAGAAGTCCTTTCCATCGGCCAGCATATCGGCGTCGAGCATGATCTGCTCACGACGGTTTCCACCGCCGCCTTTGCGCAGGTCGTCCTTGCCCAAGTCTTCCCGACCAGTGTCGTCCTTACCCGTTCTGGGCTTGCGGCAGATCAGCGGGTGCTCGCCGCCCTTTCGGTAGCGCGAATAGTAGAGAAACGGTCCATCGGGTCGCGGAACGCTCGAATCATCTTCCTTGATCCGCCCGCGCATCTCCTTGACGAGATCGCGCTGCAGCCCCTTCAGAGGCGCCGTCAAAGCCTTGCAATAGGCATTCTCTGCGTCGAGATGCGCGCGAATGTCGGCTGGCAGAACGTCGGGATCGCGCAGGACGTCCTTCCAGTTGGATGCGCGCAGCCAGGCATAGTCGTCGGTCAGCAGCGTGCCGTGGACGAGTCGCGTTTCGGTCCGGCGTTCGGCATGAGGCGGCGCTGCCGGGCGCTTCCCCTTGCGGTTCGATGGCGATTCAGCTGTGGACATCGACCTCGAACCTGGTTGCGTCATTCGCCATGCCCACATCTGGGGCTTGACTGGTAGAGAGCGCGGGGAGGGCTGGCAAGATGACTTTTTTGCCTGCCGCGCCAGCCAAATGGACATTGGGTTAGCCTAATACGTCCGGGTAGACGCAATATTCAGGCTGCTTATTCGTATTCGTTAAGAGATTGTTGGCTTGCGGGGCGGTTAACTATGCACTACGAGAAAAGCTGATCGTTGCGCTTGGCGGGATTCTATGATTCGCAGAGATTGACCTGCTGCCGACCCGGATGAGCGAAGGTTCGGCGCTGGGGAACCCAGACGATCAGGCGCGAGATTTGGTCCAATAACACATAAGGAGTGATGCCATCATGGCTGACAATGACGGCTCGGATTACATCGAGCTTACCGCCGACATCGTATCTGCCTATGTCTCGAACAATTCTGTTCCTGCGGCCGAATTGCCCGCTCTGATCAACGATGTCTACGGCGCATTGAGCCACGTCGTCGCCGGCATTGCTCCCGTCGTTCCGACTGAGGCACCCAAGCCTGCGATTCCGGTCAAGAAGTCCATCACGGCCGATTATCTGATCTGCCTCGAGGATGGAAAGAAGTTCAAATCGCTCAAGCGACATCTGCGGACCCAATATAATATGTCGCCCGAGCAGTATCGCGAGAAGTGGGGCTTGCCCCCCGACTATCCGATGGTCGCCCCGAACTACGCCGAGGCGCGCTCGCAGCTGGCGAAGAAGATGGGTCTCGGCCAGCAGCGCCGCAAGCGCCGCTGATCCGGCACCATACGATCCGAACGGCCCTCGGCCTGTTCGTCCTGAGCTTAAGGCCGTCGGTTCTCCGGCGGCCTTTTTATTTGCGCCGGTGGCGCGAGCGGACAGCCTCGACGAAGCGGTGAAAAAGCGCTTGCCAAACATAATATAGGAATATAATCATATTATCCTGTAGGTTGAAATGCCACTCCGGCAGACCGAAAAAGGAACATATCATGAACACAAAGCGGAGCAACCCATGCGATGCGACCGACCAGGCAGCCTGCGCCCGTCTCGCGGAAGCTGCCGTATCGACGATGGCCCGCGTGCCGGCCGCAAGGCTGCGCGGGACGTTTCGGGGGCGCCGCACCGTCGCTTTGGCCCGCCAGACGGCGATGTATCTCGCCCATGTCGTCTTCGGTCTGTCCTACACGCGGGTCGGCATCTGCTTCGGCCGCGACCGCACCACCGTCAGACATGCCTGTGCCCTGATCGAGGATCGCCGCGATGATCCGTCTCTCGAACTGGCGCTGGCTGCGCTGGAAGCCGGCCTTCTCGCCCTGACGCGCACGCTGCGCGCCGCCGCGCTGACGGAGAAGCGCTCATGACCGCGAAAACCCATCTGTCAGGCGACCGGGACAGGCTGTTGCGTCACCTTGGCGAGCCCGGCTGCTTCGGGGTCGTCTCGCCGCTCGGCTGCGGGCGCGTTGCGCTTTATCGCGATGCCGGGGGAACCAGGCTGGGAGCAGGTTATGCCGCCGCCGAGGCGGCCGCGATGCTGGTCGCGGAAGGGCGTGCCCGCTGGGTGGGGACAGGGCGGTCGGCTCGCCTCCTTGGGCTTGCCGAGCCCGTTCCCAAACGGGCACTGGCGACGAAGACCATCGTTCTTGGGGACAAGATCGAAACCGTCGTCGTCGACGAACGCGAAAGCCCGCTGCTCTGGCTGCATCGCCGCAACGGCAAGGATGGCAAGCCGCAGATATCGGCGAGCGAATTCGCAGCGGGCGAGCGCTTCCGTACCGATCTGACGCTCGCTCAGATGATGCCGCGCACGACGATGAACTGGGATGCCTCCCTCACGGGCGACCGGCGCGGCTCGGGCGGCCGCGATCCCGCACAGGCCTCGGACTCGGCTCTCGCGGCGCATCAGCGCGTCAGGCTGGCCTGCGACCGCATGGGCTCCGAACTGTCGGGCCTCGCCATCGACGTCTGCGGCTTTCTGAAGGGGCTCGACCAGGTCGAGCGCGAACGTGGTTGGCCTGCGCGTTCGGCCAAGATCGTGCTCAGGCTGGCGCTGTCGGCGCTGGCCCTTCACTACGGCATCGATGCGCCCGCGCCGCCGCGGCGCCGCAACGCCGTCTGGCGCGGCGAGGGCGCCCGCCCCGCGATCATGCCGGCAAGTAGCGCGGGAGTCTGATCGATCAGCCGGCCGCCTGCCGCGCATCGGCCTTGATGCGGTCGATCATCGAGCGCACGCCATTGGAGCGCTGCGGGGTCAGATGGGCGGCGAGGCCGAGCCGCTCATAGGTCGCGAAGGCATCCGTCTCTAGGATTTGGGCTGCGGTCTTGCCCGAATAGATCGCCAGAGCGAGCGCAACCAGCCCGCGCACGATATGGGCATCGCTGTCTCCGAGATAGTGCAGGCGTGTCTGCGGCCCGGGTCCGCCCTCAGGTCGCGCCTCGATCCAGACCTGGCTGGCGCAGCCGCGCACCTTGTTGACGTCGTTATGGGCGGCCTCGGGCAGCGGCGACAGACCTTTGCCGAGTTCGATCAGATAGCGGTAGCGGTCGTCCCACTCGTCGAGCAGGTCGAAATTGGCGATGATCTTGTCGAGGCTTTCACTCATGTTCGATCCGCTACCGACTGCCCGCGGCGAAGATCCGAGGCAGCCTATCGACCGCTCTTCGCCGCCTCGCCGGCCGCCGTCAAGCGCCGGCTTGCCGCATGGGAGCGCCTGGGCAGATCTAGCGCAATTTTCCAGACGCGCTCGGATCGCCTTTCGGCGCGAGGCTCGCGGTCGTGGCGGCCAGGAAGCGCTCGCGTGTCGCGGGCTCCAGCCCGGCCAGGATTTCGGCGGCCTCGCGCGCCGCCATCAGGCCGTTGGCGGCAGTTTTCGGGTCGATCTTCGCCGCCGTTCGAAATGCGGTACGTGCCGCCTCGACGCCGGCCCCGTCGTTCGATTTGCCGCCGTGAACCGGTGAATTCAGGGCGATCGTACCGATGATCGCAAGACTGCGCAGGATATAGGCCATCGTCGAATCTCGCTCCCGGCGGGCGTTCGCGCCCGGTATCGACCGGAGGGCACCATAGCCGCCAGGTCAAAAGATCGCGTCTTTGCGATGCGTCGCATTTGAATCGATTGCGCGGCCTGATCTTCAGCTTCCGTTCACCCTGCTTCCAACATCGGCATGATGTTTCAGATCACGTAGAAACCATATAAGCTATTGAAATAAAAAGCACTTTTATGGGGAATTTGTATTCCAGGGCGGCCTCGTCGCCGTCCGGCTTAAGCACCGCTTAAACCGGCGGTGGTGTGGTTGCCTGGACGCGGGCGACAACGCCTGCCGGAGTAAAGCGTTGCAGTTCTCCATGGCGATTACGGCGATCAGGACACAGGTGGCGGCGATGGTGCATCCGTCGGTGCCGCCGGGCTCGCCCGAGCGTGCCCGGCAGGAACGCTTCCTGCTGACACGCCTCGCAACGGGGGCGGTCGCGCTCGGAGTAGCGCCGGCCTATCTGGCCTGGCGCGGAACGCTCGGCGGTCTCGAGGCGCTAGTCGTCATCGCCGCCGCGCTGCCGCTGCTGGCGGTGGTCGTGCTGTCGCGTACCGGCCGGCTCGATCTCGCTCACATGATCTCGGCTGCAGCGCTCTCATTGTTCATCGCGGCCATGGCGGGCATGACCGGGGGCGCTCGCTCGCCGCTTCTGCTCTGGCTCGTCGCCGTTCCGGCCGAGGCGGCATTCTACGGCACACGCCGCTATGTGGTGCGGGCCGGCGCGATCGCTGCCGCCACGCTCGCAGCCGTACTCGCCGCGCATCATCTGGGCGTCTTCGCCCGGCCCGCGCCCTGGACCTCCGGCATCGTGCCTGTGCTCGCTACCGTGGCGGTCTGCCATGCTATCGCGATTGCGATGCGCTTCATCAGACGCCGGGACGATGAACTGCGTGCCCACCGCGCCGCGGACGCACGGGCCCAGCTCCTGCTCGAGCATGTCGGAGATCTCGTCACCTGGCATGATGCGTCCGGCGCCGTGGTCTTCGCCAACGCCGCCGCCAGGATCCTGGCCGGCGCGGAGCCTCATGAACTCCATGGCCGCGGTCTGTTCGAGCGGGTTCACATCGCCGATCGGCCGCTCTTTCTGAAGGCGCTGAGCGATACCGCCCATGGCGCCGGCGAGGCGACGGTCTGCTTCCGGACTTTGTTCCTCCCGCGCGATGCCGAGGCGGAGCACGGCGGCCCCGTCTCGGTCTGGCTCGAAATGCACGCTCACCGGATCGAGACTGCGGGTGCCAGTGACGGCGTTGCCGTCGTCTGCGTGATGCGCGACGTCACCGTTCGCCGGGCCCTGGAGGAGGAGCGGGCGCGCGGCCACGCCGACGCCTTGAAGGCCAATGATGTCAAAGGCCAGTTCCTCGCCACCGTCAGCCATGAACTACGGACGCCGCTCAATGCCATCATCGGCTTCTCCGAGATGCTGAGCAGCGACATGCCCGGTATGCTCGACGACGAGAAGCGGCTCGAATACGCCAGGATCATCCACGCCTCGGGGCATCACCTGCTCGATGTGGTCAACACGCTGCTCGATGTCTCCAAGATCGAGAGCGGTGCGATGACGATCAATCAGGAGCCGCTGGATCTGGCGGAGGTCGTGCAGGATTGCTGCACGCTGATGGCGTTGCGCGCCGATACCGGCAGCGTCACGCTCGATCGCGTCCTCGGTCCTGATCTGCCTGCCGTCGTCGGCGACCGGCGCGCGCTCAAGCAGGTGGTGATCAACCTGCTCTCAAACGCGGTGAAGTTCACGCCCGTCGGCGGCCGTGTCGTGCTGGCGCTGGTGCGCGACGGCGACATGATCGACCTCTCGATTTCCGATACCGGTATCGGCATCGCCGCGACCGACCTGCCGCGCCTTGGCGATCCCTTCTTCCAGGCCAGAGGCTCCTATGACCGCGCCTATGAGGGCACCGGGCTCGGACTCTCCGTCGTGCGTGGGCTCGTCGGCCTGCATGGCGGCAAGCTGACCATCGAAAGCGCACCCGGCGTCGGCACGCGCGTCTCGGTCAGGCTGCCGGTCGCCGGCGTCGCCGCGGCCTCGCAGCCGGTCAAGATCGCGACCTTCGCCCGCGCCCCGCGCCGTGGCCTCGACACTAAAGAACCCTTCCGTTTGACCGCCTGACCAAAGAGCCAGCAGCCATGTCCGCCACCATCGCCGCCCGCGCCCATTCCAACGCCACGCTGTCAGCCCCGGTGAAGCGAGCGAAGGCGGCACGCACCCGTACCTCCTGGCTGACCCGCATCCTGCGGACGGTAGCGCGCAGGCCCGGCCGGGCGCTGATCATGCTGCTGTTCTCGGCCGTGGCCGCTGCGATCATGGTCAATGCCATGCTGTTCCAGAAGGCGCGCCACCCCGCGCCGATCGCAGCTGCGCCGACCGCGACGCAGCCGGCCCGCCCCGTGGAGCGCCGGGCCGAGACGCCGGCTCCGGTTCAGTCCCCCGCTGCCCAGCCACAGCCTGCCTCGGTGACGGGGGGCGCTGCGGCCCCGCACCCTCCGACGCGCCCGTCCGATCTGCCGGCAGGGGCTCGCGAGGCCTCGCCGCGTCCGCCCGCCGCCGTCACCTCCGTTTCGCGCACGGCTGCCGCGCCCGTTCCGACAGCGGTCCCGGCGGCTCGCAGCGCTGCCGCTCGCGACCCGATCGCGGATTTGATCAACGGCGGCGACCTGCGGCCTCCGGCCGAGATTCGCGGCGTCGCTGCGGCAAAGCCTGCCCAGCCGCGCCGGTCGGCCGAGAACTGAGCCGGGCAGGGCGGCGCCCGTGCCGAGGCTGACCAGTGATTTCTGGGTTTCGGCCTATCTGCGCCAGGCCGCTCATGACGGGCTCGATGCCGTCCTGAGACGGCGCGGCGCCAGCGAGGCCGGCGCCATCTTCGTCAAGCTGGACCGCCTGGATGGAACGGGCGCGCTCTACGGCCCGGCCCCGCAGGCCCTGGCTGACGAAGACGGCGCGCGCCGCTTCCAGCTCATCCTGGACGCCGATCCGCTTGCGATCGAGGATCGGATGGAGCGCGAGCGACGCTTCGATCCCGATCTCTGGCTGGTCGAGATCGAGAACCGGCAGGGCGACCCGCGCCTCGATCTGGTAGGGGACTAGCCTCGTCAGGGCGCGCTGCGCCGGAGGCCGAGCTTGCGCATCACGTCGCCGAGCAACGCCGGCGCTTCGGGCCGCGCCGCACCGGGCCGGGACGATGTCCCGCCTGGGGCCATCGCTGGCTGATGCGTGCTCCGCCGCATCGCAGGCGAGGCGCTGAGGCCGGCGACCTGCATGACGATGCTGTGCGCCACGGCCGGCCTCAGATCCCGCATCAACGCGACCAGCGCGAAAATGCGTTCGACCGAATGAGCCGCATCGTCGCCGAGCCGGATCAGGAAGCGCGTCGCGTCCTCGACGCGGACCCCGGCGGCGACCAGCGCCATCGCGGCGAGGTCTCGGCTGCGATCCTCCGCCATCGCCCTGGCCAATTCGGCATCCCCGCCGAGATGACCGGCGATGGCGCCGAACGCCCCGTCGCGATCGCTGCTGGCGAGCGCGAGCCAGCCGTCGAGGACGTCGCTCGGCGGCGCCGGCCGCCGCTCTGACGATCCGAGCGCCTCGATCGCGCCGACCGCCTCGATCATGGCGCGGCGGCGTTCCGGGCCGGCCAGCGGAAAAAGCGGAACGAGGTCGGAGCTGGCGATGTCTCGACGTGCGAGCAGTCCAGCGCCATAGGCGGCATCTCCGCTGCGCGCGCGAGCGATCAGCAGGTCGAGCGCTGCCGCGGGCATCGGCACTTCGGCATTGGCGATCAGGGCGAGGTCGATCGCCCGGTCGTCACGGCTGGCGAGCGCGAAGACGGCGGCGGGCGTCAGGTCGCCGCGCTCGGCGACGGCCAGCGCCGCCTCCGCCGCGCAGGATTCGGCCAGGATTTCCAGATCGGAGACGGAAAGCGGCATATCGTGCCGCAGCAGCGCCACCAGAACCTCGCCGCCGCGTGCTGCCAGCGCCTCGAGGATGGGCTGTGGGGTATGTCGCCAGCCGGCGAGCTTGCGCGCGAGAATGACGGCGGTCGGCTCGTCGATCGTGGGCACCAGAGCGACCGCCATCTCGCGGAAGGCGGCGATGTCGTCGGCCGGCGGATTGGGCATCGACATCAGGAGGTCCGCCTTTACCCGCAGCGAGACCTGGCTGAGATCGAGCCCGCCATCGCGCGCCAGGCGGGCGAGCTGGGCGAGTTCGGCTGCGATTCGCGATGGCATTCGGGCAACTCGTTTGAGGATTTCGACTCAAACGACAACATAATGCCCGAGGCTTTAAGATGACGTTAACCATGTCAGGCCCTGATGCAGGCAGGACAGCCGCAACCGCTACGCGCAAGCTCCGTATGGTCGATTGTCCTGCCGGGTCATCCTCTGGCGCCAGACAAGGAGGCGCATCATGTCCGACGTCATTCCTCTCGCGCCACGTTTGCGCGCCCAGGACCGCCCGTCGCCGGCCGTGGAGCCGGGCCGGGCCGCTGCGATCCTGTTCTTCACGGGCGTGCGTTATGAGCGCCAGCCCGAGACGCTCCCTGCCGCCAAGCGCGAGCGGGCCCCCAGGCGCGTCGCCAAGTCGGCCTCTCGCGGCAAGAGCGCCGGACAGCCGGTGTGAGCCGGCATTCGTCGCGACCGGCTCGCAGGCGAGCAGTGCCACGATCGGGGAGCGCCGTCCTTCTGCTTGGTCTTCTGGCGGGCTCTTGTACCGGCGATTTCGGCCGGCCGCGTCCCAGCGTCTGGAGTGACACCATCGCGCCGCAGATCGGCTTCTGGGCTGCGACCGCTCGCGGCGAGGCCGCCTCCCATTTCCGCATGACCGATGACGAAGATCAGATGCGCGATCGCGCCTGGCGCTTCGTGATGCCGGGCCACGAGCGCAGCTTCTTTCAAGGCGAGGTCTCCGCCCTTGCCTATGCCCGGATTCTTCCCGTCCAGGCGCAGTCGAACCAGGTGGCCGATTATCACAATGCCCTGGTCTCGGGCTCCTTCGCCTCGCAGGCCTCGCGCTATGCCAGGCTGGCGGAGGATGCCAATGCCGACCGGCTGCTGATCGCCCCCTTTCGCGCCAACGCGACGCGTGTTGTCTCCGCCGACCGGACCCGGTTGCGGGTGGCGGAAGGGTCTTCGCTCGTGCCGCCGGAGAAATACGATCCTGCCTTCGCGCGCGTCGTCGAGAACGAGGGCCTGATCCTGTGGGTCTGCGAGCGGGTCCGCTTCCGGATCGAAAGCTACCGCTATGCACTGGCCAATCTCGTCGTAGAGATGCCCTCCCATGAGGCGATCAGGGCCGAGCGTGGCATCATGGCGCTGGAGGCCGAGGCCGTCCCCTTGTGCAAATTGCCGCTGATCGGCGTGTTCGGAGGCGGCGCAGGCGGTGCAAAATCCGCTCCCGACCAAGGTGGCGGCAAGGCCGTGGTCTACAAGGGCTGATCAGTCCGCCGGGCCGCAGGCGACGCCGGTCGCGAGCGCCTCGGCATCGCTGCGGTCTGAGGGCAGCTTGGCCAGCACGCGGGCGACGATCAGGCCCTGGAGCGTATCGGAGACGACGCGCAACTCCCTGACCGTCTGACCCTCCTCGTCGCGCGCGACCCGCTCGTCGAGTTGCGCCTCCGTCATCACGACGAACTCGACCATACCGCGGATCGCGGCACGATCGGTGATGGCATAGATCACGCCGCCGCCGCGCCGGTGCAGCGTCAGGCCGAGCGGCAGGGCGCCGGCCCGCGCCATCACCCGCATCGGACCCGCTGTCAGGTCGTAGCCGCAGACGGCCGTCGCCACGGCGGGGTCGGCGTCCTGCATCACCGGCAGGCGTGCGCCCTGGGCCGAGACGAGCTCGGCCTTGCCATTGGCGCCGAGCATCGCATAGGCGCTGGCGGCGTCGCGCTGCGACAGCGGCGGGATCAGCAGGATCGTCAGGATGTGCACGATGCCGGCGAGAACGAGCCCGGCCAGCGTCGCCAGCAGCAGCCGCCGCGCAGCGAGAGCGATCCGCTGCCTCCAACCCAGGCCGTCGCTCGTGGCTGCGCTGCCCTGGGTCTGGTCGAGCGCGCTCATCGGCAGTCGCCTCGGGTGATCAGCGGCAGCGCGTCGGGCCGCAACTCGCCGGCATGGCTCGAGATCGGCGTGTCGTAGAGCCGCAGGCGGAACTGGAAGCGCCCGACGGGCGGCAGCGGCAGCCAGTTGCCACCCTGGGTCGTAGCGGCAGCTGCGATCCGGATGCTGCCGGATTCGTCGCGCACGATCTCCGCATCGCTGAAACCGCTTCGTGCCAGCGGGAGGCTGAACGGGCGCCCGTCCAGGTCGGTGACGCTCAGCGTCCAGCCGCGGGTCGGCGGCGTCGCGCCGGTGACGAGATAGCGGCACTGACCGTCGAGCGGCCGGCCGGCATCGTCGCGGTCGGCGATCAGTTCGAGCCCTTCACCCGCGCCAAGAGGCAGATGCACGCCGCGCGCGAGATGGGCGCGCATATAGGGGTCGATCTCGCGCCCGCCGCTGCGCGGCCAGGCCGTCCACGCGCCGATCTCGACCTTGCCGAAGACGGGCCGCCCGGCGACGGCGTAATGCGCTGATGCGAAGCCGAGCGTCGCGCCGATCGCCAGGACGTAGGAAAGGGTGAGGACACGCACGGGATCGAGGTCTTCCAGACGGTCGGGCAGCCGAGCGCGGGAGTTGACCCAGCCCGCCCCCTGCCGTCAACCGGCTCAGCGGATCCGAGTGCCGCTGTCGGTGCTCGAGACCTCGCGGATGCCGACCTGAAGCGGCCGACCCGCTGCCCTTGCCGGCTCGATCGTCTTGAACATAGCGCCGACGGCCGAGAGCACCTCGAAGGACTGGCGCGGCATATGGCCTGCGCCCGCTCCCGTCTGCGCGGCGGTCGTCGGGGTCGCCGGCGTGCTGGTCTTCGCGACCGTCGATGCTTTGGGATCGGCCGGCGAGACGCCCGGGATCGGCTTGAGCTCGATGCCCTGATGGGCGAACTGCATGATCTCCTTCCAGGTCATGGCCGGCAGCGAACCGCCGGTCATATTCGCGGTCTCCGACGAATCGTCGTTGCCGAACCAGACCGCACCGACGAGGTTGCCGGAGAAGCCGACATACCAGGCGTCCTTGTAGCCATTGGTCGTGCCGGTCTTGCCGGCCGTGATCACGCCCTCCAGAGCGGCCCTGCGGCCGGTGCCTTCGGTGGGTACCTTGGAGAGCATGAAGTTCATGTCCTGCGCGACCTGCGTGCTCAGCACCTGGCGCGGCTCCGGCTCGTCACGGTCGTGACGATAGATCTCCTCGCCATGCGAGTTGCGGATTTCGATCGCGGCATAGGGCGCGGCGCGCTTTCCGCCATTGGCGAACACGGCGTAGCCCGCCGCCATGTCCATCACGGTGACCTCAGCCGCGCCGATCGGCAGCGAGACGGTGTCCGTCAGCGGCGTGTTGAGGCCCATGGCGCGTGCCGTCTCGACGATCTTCATGCGGCCGATGCGGGCAGCGCGAGCATCATGCGTCTCGCCGGCCGCCTTGCCGATCGCGATCGACATCTGCACGGGGATCGTATTGATCGACTTCGCCAGCGCGACCGTCAGCGGCATCGAGCCGGCATAGGAGCGCCCGTAGTTGTTGGGGCACCAGTTGCCGATGCAGACCGGACGGTCGGTGACGATCGTGTTGGGTCGGTAGAGCCCCGCCGAGAGCGCCGCCGCATAGACGAATGGCTTGAACGACGAACCCGGCTGCCGCAGGCTCGCCGTCGCCCGATTGAACTGGCTCGCGCCGTAGTCACGCCCGCCGACGAGCGCACGCACCGCGCCATCGGGATCGAGCACCGCGGTCGCAGCCTGCTTGGCGCGGTAGGTCGGGCCATGCTGGCGCAGCACCGATTCGATCGCCTCGTCGGCGCGGTGCTGGATTGCCGGATCGTGCGGCGTCTTCACCGTCAGCACGCGCTCGGGCCCGATCTTGCCGTCGATCGCGAGCTGGCGAACCTCGTCGAAGGCCCAGTCGAGATAATAGTCGGGGCTGGCATCGCGGCGCCGGTCGATCGGGGTCGCCGGGTTGCGCCTGGCGCTGTCGATCTGGCCTGCGGTCATGAAACCGGCATCGACCATCGCGCTCAGCACGTCGTTGGCGCGGGCGCGGGCGGCGGGCAGGTTGACATGCGGCGCGTATTTCGTCGGCGCCTTGAACAGGCCCGCCAGCATCGCCGCCTCCGCGAGCGAGACGTCCTTCACCGACTTTCCGAAATAGTAGTCGGCCGCCGCAGCCACGCCGAAGGTTCCTCCGCCCATATAGGCGCGGTCGAGATACAGCTTCAGGATCTGGTTCTTGGTCAGCCGGTACTCCAACCAGATCGCCAGGAACGCTTCCTTGATCTTACGGTCGAGCGAGCGCTCGTTGGTGAGAAACAGGTTCTTCGCGAGTTGCTGCGTCAGCGAGGAGCCGCCCTGCACCACGCCCGATGCCCGCGCATTGACGGTGATGGCCCGGAACGTGCCGAAGATGTCGATGCCGAAATGCTCGTAGAAGCGCCGGTCCTCGGTCGCCAGCACGGCCTTGATCAGGTGGTCGGGCATTTCCTCGAGCTTGAGCGAATCGTCGTGGCGCGCGCCGCGATGCCCGATCTCGGAGCCGTAGCGGTCGAGGAAGGTCACGGCGAAGACCTGGTTTTTGAGTGCGTCCTCGCGGCCCTCCTGGAAGGCGGGGATCGCGAGCATGAGCAGGACGATCGAGCCGGCGATGCCGATATTCAGCCCCTCGCTGGCGAACTCGGCCGCCAGGCGCTTGCCTCCGGTCACGGTGAAGCGGTCGCCGAAGCTGCGGATGCGCTCGTGGACATCGCCAGCGCGCCGGCCGGCGCCCCACAGGCCGGCATCGACCCATGAGTCGAAGGCCAGCGCGAAGCGCTTCAGCCTGGTCGTCCAGCGGGCCTTCTTGAACTCCATCGCCCTGTGGCGCTCCAAATGACAGCTGCCGTCTCAACCCGCCACGCCGCCAGGTCCCTGTCTGGACCAGTGGACTCGCCACGTCTCAATAAGCGTTTCGCGCCCGCTGCGGAAGCGGAGCCTTGCATCCTCACAGCATAATGAAAGCCAGTCGTGAACGTATCCTTCCGGGACGCTCGACAAGGTGTAATCCGGCCTCCACGCACCCGATGCGCGCCTTCGCCGCTTTCCTCCCCGGGACCAAGGGCGCATAAGGGGCCGATGACCGACGCCATGCCCAATTCCGTGCCATTCTGGCGCACGATCACACTTGAGGAAATGTCGCCCCGCCAGTGGGAATCGCTGTGCGACGGCTGCGGCCGCTGCTGCCTGATCAAGCTGGAAGACGACGATACCGGGGCCATCCTGGCGACCGATATCGGCTGCCGCCTGTTCGACGCGGGCACGTGCCGCTGCAAGGATTACGAACAGCGCTCGACGACCGTGCCCGATTGCGTGACGCTGACGCCCGAGGCGGTGCGCACGCTGCGCTGGCTGCCGCCGACTTGCGCCTACCGGCTCGTGGCCGAAGGGTCGGACCTGCCCTGGTGGCATCCGCTCGTCTCCGGCGATCCGCAGACCGTTGTTCAGGCCGGCATCTCGGTGAAGGGCCGCGTCTTCGCCAGCGAGGACGAGGTCGCCGAAGAGGACCTGCCCGAGCGCATCGTCAACTGGCCGCTGCGCTGGCCGAAGGCGGCGAAAGCGCGCTGAGCGCACCCTCGCCCTGTCTTCGGGACAATTACCCGTCGGCGATCTCCGGCTCCTCCACGCGCTCGCCTTCGAGCAGATCGCTGACCTCTTCCGAGAAAGCATACCTCCCGAAGGCCTCCATCGGCACGCCGTAAGCGAGCAGGGCGGCCGCGCAGCCGGCATGATCACGCGGGGCATTGTCGCCGAGATCGTCCGCCTGCGACGCGAAGGAGAGCGTGCCCAGCGCGTTGTCGCCATAGCCATGCTGCGTGCGCCAATCCGCGCCGTGTTCAAGCAACAGCCGCGTCATCATCGCGTCACCGGAGAAGATAGCGAGGTTCAGCGCCGTGGCCTGCCAGCCCTCCTTGACCTCGCGCGGCCAGCCGAGCGCCAGCATCGTCCTGACGGCCTCCAGCCGGCCGATCGCGGCGAGTTGCGGCATGGCCTTGAGCTGCGCCTCGCTCAGACGCGAGAGCATGTCCGGGGCAGCTCGCAGCATTGCTTTCGCCGCTGCCTCATCGCCGCGCGCACAGGCGGCAACGAACGCCTCGTCGGGGTTCAAGAGATCGATAACGCCGCGCTCGCGCAGCAGCGCCATCACGTCTTCGCGGCCGAAGCGGCTGGCGAAAGCGTAGACGCTCGTCCCGGACCGGTCGCGTGCCGAAAGATCCGCGCCGGCCTCGACCAATGCGCGGATATGGGCGAGCGAGCGCCCCCGCAGCATGGCGTGATGCAGCCAATGCGTCTCGACGGGTTCTTCGCGCCGCGCCAGCAGCAGTTGCAGCGCCTCGGGCCGGTCGTAGTCGAGCGAGCGCGCTACGGCGTTCGTCCCCGCCACGCGGGCGCCCGCCGCGAGCAACAGCCGGGTGCAGGACAGGTCCTCGCTTTCGACTGAATGATAGAGCGATTCATTGTCGTTGGGGTCAGCGCCGGCATCAAGCAGGAGCCGCGTCATGCCGGCGTGATGCGTCCGTCCGGCGGCACCGTACAGCACCGAGAGCGGGTTGTCCGGAAAGCGCGGATCGGTCCAGCGGCCGTCGACATCCGCGCCATGGGCGATCAGCAGCCGCGCGCTCGCCAGCAGCCTGTCCTCGAACTCCGGCTCGCGGATCAGTGCGGACGAGGTTACGGCGGCGAGCGGCGGCATCGCGAAGGGTCCGCCGGGCCGGTTGGCGAAAGCCGGATCGGCCGCGAGCGCGCGTTCGAGGCGGGCGACATCGCCGACCGGACAGGCGAGCCAGAGATCGCCTGCGACCAGCGCGGGCTCGGCGTGCAGCATCCTGAGCGCTAGTGCGCGCTCGCGCGCCTGGCCCTCGAAGACGCAGCGCAGCCAGCGCGACAGCCGCTCGGTGGCGGCGCTGCGAGCCCATTCGACATAGCGCTTGAGCTCGGTCCAGGAGCGGAAGCCATGTTCGCGCGCGACGACGGACTGCGCATCGTGAAGCCGCAGCGGGTACTGCGCCAGAGCCGGCAGTGAGAGACCGCGCGCCGCCGGCAGGCTCGCGGCGAAGCGGCCGAGCGCTTCGCTCGTGCCGGCGTGGGTGTCACGCAGCAGGCGCTTGGCCTGCTTGCGCAGATGATCGAGATTCGGGAATGCGGGAAGTTCTGACATGGTGCCTCCAGTGCATGAGGCCGAAGACCCGCAATCGGCTGCACAAGGAGCAGACGCATCGACGTTGTGGTGTTCGAGCAGGCTGAGCCTTTTCCGCGGGTCCGGAGGCGTCTCGTCCCGCCTGAACAGCAGGATATTCGCAGCCGCGTCGCGCTTCAAGTCGCTGTCAATCCCGCGGCAGGCACGCTAGCGGCAACGCTCGCTCATTGATTGTTCGCGCGCTTTTCGGCATGACCGGCTCGCGCGCGGGCTTACCGATGTGCAAGCGAAACCATATCGGTCGCCAGCGCGTTCTGATCGCCTGGTCGTATCTGGGGAAGGCTGTGACGATGGCTGGTGGCAAGATTGCGGACGGCAACTGGGTCTACACCTTCGGTGACGGCAAGGCGCAGGGCGATGCGGGCATGAAGAATCTGCTCGGCGGCAAGGGTGCGAACCTCGCCGAGATGAGCAATCTCGGCCTGCCCGTGCCTCCGGGCTTCACCATCACCACAGAGGTCTGCACCTGGTACTACGACAACGGCAAGAATTTCCCGCCCGAGCTCGAAGCCCAGTCCAAGGCCGCGCTCGCCGAGATGGCGACGCTGACCGGCAAGGTCTTCGGCGATCCTGCCAACCCGCTTCTGGTCTCGGTGCGTTCGGGCGCGCGCGCCTCGATGCCCGGCATGATGGACACCGTCCTCAATCTCGGCCTCAACGACGTCACCGTCGAGGCCGTCGCCAAGGCTTCGGGCGACGCCCGCTTCGCCTGGGACAGCTATCGCCGCTTCATCACGATGTATTCCAACGTCGTCCTCGACGTCGACCACGGCCATTTCGAGGAGGCACTCGAGGACTTCAAGGAGCGCAAAGGCCACCATCTCGACACCGATCTCTCGGCCGATGACTGGAAGGTGCTGGTCGGCAAGTACAAGGACATCGTGAAGAAGGCGCTCGGCTCGGAGTTCCCGCAGGAGCCCGAAGCCCAGCTCTGGGGCGCGGTCGGCGCGGTCTTCTCGTCCTGGATGAATGCACGCGCGATCAAGTATCGCGAACTGAACGGCATCCCCGCGGCCTGGGGCACGGCGGTCAACGTCCAGTCGATGGTGTTCGGCAATATGGGGGAGACCTCGGCCACCGGCGTCGCCTTCACCCGCAATCCCTCGACCGGCGAGAACGCGCTCTATGGCGAGTTCCTGATCAATGCCCAGGGCGAGGACGTCGTCGCCGGCATCCGCACGCCGCAGGACATCACCGAGATCGCCCGCAAGGAGGCGGGTTCCGACAAGCCCTCGATGGAACGCGAGATGCCGGAGGCCTATGCCGAGCTTGTCCGCATCTACGGCATCCTCGAGAAGCACTATCGCGACATGCAGGACATGGAGTTCACCATCCAGGAGGGCAAGCTCTGGATGCTGCAGACCCGGTCCGGCAAGCGCACTGCCAAGGCAGCGCTGCGGATCGCAGTCGAGCTCGCCAAGGAAGGCCTGATCACAGAGGAGGAGGCGGTCGGCCGCGTCGAGCCGGGCGCGCTCGACCAGCTGCTCCACCCAATGATCGACCCCAAGGCAGAGCGCCGCATCCTGACCACGGGCCTGCCGGCCTCGCCCGGCGCTGCCGCCGGCGAGATCGTCTTCAATTCCGACGATGCCGAGGCGGCAAAAAAGGCCGGTCGCAAGGTCATTCTCGTGCGCGTCGAGACCTCTCCTGAAGATATTCACGGAATGCACGCCGCCGAGGGCATCCTGACCACGCGCGGCGGCATGACCTCGCACGCAGCCGTGGTGGCGCGCGGCATGGGCAAGCCCTGTGTCTCGGGAGCGGGCCAGATCCGCGTCGACTATGCCAAGGGCACGATGACGGTCGGCTCGACCACGCTGAAGGCCGGCGATTTCATCACGATCGACGGCGCCCTCGGCCAGGTCATGCTCGGCGAGATCAAGATGCAGCAGCCCGAACTCTCGGGCGAATTCGGTACGCTGATGGGCTGGGCCGACAAGGTTCGTCGCCTCAAGGTCCGCGCCAATGCCGAGACACCCGACGACGCCCGCACCGCGCGCGAGTTCGGCGCCGAGGGCATCGGGCTCTGCCGCACCGAGCACATGTTCTTCGACGAGGACCGCATCCAGCCGATGCGCGAGATGATCCTCGCACACGACGATGCCGGCCGCCGCACCGCGCTGGCCAAGCTGCTGCCGATGCAGCGCCAGGATTTCGTCCAGCTCTTCACCATCATGCAGGGGCTGCCGGTCACCATTCGCCTGCTCGATCCGCCGCTGCACGAATTCCTGCCGCATGGCGAGGCCGAGATCGCCGCCGTCGCAAAAGCGCTCGGCGTCACTCCCGAGGCACTGAAGCACCGCGCCGCCGAACTGCACGAGTTCAACCCGATGCTCGGCTTCCGCGGCGTGCGGCTGGCGATCGCCTATCCCGAGATCGCCGAAATGCAGGCGCGCGCCATCTTCGAGGCGGCTGTGATCGCTGCAAAGGAGACGGGCAAGCCGGTGATTCCGGAGGTGATGATCCCGCTCGTCATGGGCGTGCCGGAGTTCGATCTGGTCAAGGCCCGCATCGACGCGATGGCCAAGGCCGTGACGGCTGAGAGCAAGGTCGAGCTGACCTATCAGGTCGGCACCATGATCGAGCTGCCGCGCGCCTGCCTGAGAGCGGAGGAAATCGCAAAGAGCGCCGAATTCTTCTCCTTCGGCACCAACGATCTGACGCAGACGACCCTCGGCATTAGCCGCGACGATGCCGGCTCGTTCCTCGGCTCCTATACGTCGAAGGGCATCCTCGCCAACGACCCCTTCGTCACCATCGACCAGGAGGGCGTCGGCGAGCTTGTGAAGATCGCCGCCGAGCGCGGCCGCAAGGCCCGCCCCGACATCAAGCTGGGCATCTGCGGCGAACATGGCGGCGATCCCGCCTCGATCGGCTTCTGCGAGAGCGTCGGCCTCGACTACGTCTCTTGCTCGCCCTTCCGGGTCCCGATCGCACGGCTGGCCGCCGCTCAGGCGGCGCTGGGTGCGGTGCGGGCCAAGGAAGGCTGAGACACTGTTTGGAATTGAGCCCTCATCCTGATGAGCCGAAGAGGCGGACAGGCACAGATCGAAACGCGAAAGGTGCGTGCGCTACCGCCTCGCCACCGCCTGCGCCGCAAGCGCCGCGGCCTGGCGCAGCCTGGCCTCATAGGTCTCCAGCGAGGGCTGCTGGCCCATCTTGGCGCCGATGGCGGCCTGCGCCAGCGTCTCGACGATCGTACCGGGTTCGAGCGACCCCAGTGTAATCTGGCCGGCCGCCGCAGCATCCGTCAGCAGCGCCGTCGCGTTCGTGGTGAAGATGCCCTCGAACGCCTGGAGTTCGCGCGCCGCGATGCTGGCCATCAGGGCCTTGAGTTCCAGCAGATGCTCGCCATCGCCGAAGGCTGCATAGCCGGTCCCGAAATGGGCCAGCATCAGTGCTGAAAGCTTGTCCGGAAAGGGCAGAGGCTGCCCCATGACGGCCTCGCAGCGCGCCGCGACCTGTGCCGCGAAGCGCGCGATCATCGCCCGGAAGACATCGTCCTTGCCCTTGAAATGCAGGTAGATCGTCGCTTTGGCGAGGCCTGCGTCCCGCGCGATGTCCTCCATCGAGCTGCGCTTGAAGCCATAGCGTGCAAAACGCCGCAGCGCCGCGTCGGCGATCTGCTCGATGCGGGTCCTGGCTTCGTCCGGCGGGGCCGGGGCACATTCTCGTGAGCCGCTCATTCTTACTCTTGACGAATTCCAGACTCTGAGCGACCATACCAATTAGACTGGATTTATCCAAATAGTCTAAATCGGTCAGCCACAACGGCTGCCGCTGCACAACGCTAGGCCGGAAAGGGTTCGCAGATAACCCCGCACCGCAGCGTCGTTCCGCTTTTACACCGCATTTCATCCGCGAGGCAGCCATGGCTCACACGCTCACCATCAATGGACGCTCGCACAGCGTCGATGTCGATGACGACACGCCCCTGCTCTGGGCGATCCGGGACAATCTCGGCCTGACCGGCACCAAGTTCGGCTGCGGCGTTGCCCAATGCGGCGCCTGCACGGTCTGGATCGACGGCCAGCCCGTGCGCTCCTGTGTCACGCCGGTCTCGGCCGTCGAAGGCAAGGTCACCACGATCGAGGCGCTTTCCGGCAAGGAAGCCGATGCCGTCCAGGCCGCCTGGGACAAGATCGACGTACCGCAATGCGGCTATTGCCAGTCCGGCCAGGTGATGAGCGCGGTCGCCCTGCTGAAGGAGAACCCCAAGCCCAGCGACCGCGACATCGATCTCGCGATGAACGGCAACATCTGCCGCTGCGCTACCTATGCCCGCATCCGCACGGCGATCCACGCCGCCGCCCGCACGCTGGAGGGTTGAGCATGACCGCCCACGATCTCGCCCTTTCGCGCCGCTCGCTCCTGTCAGGGGCCGGCGCGCTCATCATCGGGTTGCATTTGCCCAAGGCCGCCCGCGCCCAGTCCGGCGCGGCACAGGCCTTCCGCCCAGGCGGAGCGGCCGCCTTTGCGCCGAACGCCTTCATCCGCGTCGCGGCCGACCACAGCATCACCGTTCTCGTCAAGCATATCGAGTTCGGACAGGGACCCTTCACCGGGCTGGCGACGCTCGTGGCCGAGGAGATGGATGCCGATTGGGGCCAGATGCGCGCCGAGCACGCGCCCGCCGACGTCAAGCTCTACGCCAATCTCGCCTTCGGCGTGCAGGGCACGGGCGGCTCGACCGCCATGGCGAATTCCTTCGAGCAGATTCGCAAAGCGGCCGCGACCGCCCGCGCCATGCTGGTCCAGGCTGCGGCGCAGGCCTGGAAGGTGCCAGCGGGCGATATCACGATCGAGGCTGGCGTGCTGAAGCACGTTTCGGGCAAGCAGGGCCGCTTCGGAGAATTCGCCGAGGCAGCCGCAAAACTCCCTGTCCCGACTGACGCGCCGCTGAAGCAGCCCTCGCAGTTCCGCCTGATCGGCAAGGAAGGCGCCGTGAAGCGCCTCGACAGCGCCGACAAGGCCCGCGGCAAGACGCAGTTCACCATCGACATCAGCGCGCCGAACATGCTGACGGTCGTCGTCGCCCGCGCTCCGCGCTTCGGCGGCAAGGTCGCGAGCTTCGACGCGGCGGAGGCGCTCAAGGTCAGGGGCGTCGTCGACGTCAAGCAGATCGGCTCGGGCGTCGCCGTCTATGCGCAGGGCATGTGGCCCGCGATCAAGGGCCGCGAGGCGCTGAAGGTCGTCTGGGACGAGAGCGAGGCCGAGAAGCGCGGCAGCACTGAGCTCGTCGCCGAATATCGCGCGCTCGCCCGCACGCCGGGCACCGTCGCCGGTCGCCATGGCGATGCCGAGGCGGTCCTTGCCAAGGCCGAGCGGGTGATCGAGGCCGAATACGTCTTTCCCTATTTGGCGCATGCGCCGATGGAGCCGCTCGACGGCTATCTCGAATGGAATGCCGATGGCGCGCTCGCCCGCTTCGGCAGCCAGTTCCAGACCACGGAGCACATGACCATCGCGACGGTGCTGGGCCTGCCGCCGGAGAAGGTCCAGCTCGAGACCATGCTGGCCGGCGGATCCTTCGGCCGGCGCGCGCAGGTGAGCCAGCATTTGGCAGCCGAACTGGCCATGTGCGCCAAGGCGATCGGCCCCAACCGCCCGGTCAAGCTTGTCTGGACCCGCGAGGACGACCTGACCGGCGGCTATTATCGCCCGCTCTTCGTCCACCGCCTGCGCGGTGCCGTGAAGGACGGCAAGATCACCGCCTGGACCAACAGCATCGTCGGCCAGTCCTTCTTCCTCGGCACGCCCTTCGAGGCGATGACGGTGAAGAACGGCGTCGATGCGACCATGGTCGAGGGCGCCAACGAGCTGCCCTACGAGGTCGCGGATTTCCGCTGCGAGGTTCACACGGCCAAGGTCGGCGTACCCACCTTGTGGTGGCGCTCGGTCGGCCACACCCACACCGCCTATGCGGTGGAGTGTTTCGTCGATGAGCTGCTCCAGGCCGCAGGGCAGGACCCGGTCGCAGGCCGTCTTGCCATGATGGGCAAGGAGCCGCGGCTGGTCGGCGTGCTGAAGGCCGTCGCCGAGCTGGCGAAATGGACAGGCCCCGACGCCGGCAACGGCCGGGCGCGCGGCGTCGCCGTGGCGGAGAGCTTCGGCTCCTTCGTCGCCCAGATCGCCGAGGTTTCGGTGGGCGATGGCGGCGAGCCCAGGGTCCACAAGGTCTGGTGCGCGATCGACTGCGGCATCGCCGTCAATCCCGACATCATCCGTGCGCAGATGGAAGGCGGCATCGGCTTTGGCCTCGGCCATGCGCTCTATGGCGAACTCACCCTCGACAAGGGCAAGCCGGTCCAGACCAATTTCGACAGCTACCGCTCGCTGCGCATCCACGAGATGCCGGAGGTCGAGGTCAGGATCATCGCCTCGACCGAAAAGCCGACAGGCGTGGGCGAGCCCGGCGTGCCGCCGATCGGCCCTGCCGTCGCCAACGCGCTGGCGCGGCTCGGCCAGGGTCGCCCGCGTCAACTGCCGATGGTCGGGGGGATGGTCTGATGCGATATTCGATGCTTCTTGCCGCCGTGGCGGGGCTTGGCCTCGCGCTCGGCGGGACGGCCCTTACGGTCGCCCAGACGACGGCGGTGCCGTCCGTGGCCCTGCCTGCCGCGGGCACGCTGCGGCCGGTTGAGAGCTTCCAGTCCATCGCCCAGCGCGAAGCGCGTTCGGCGGCGATCTTCACCGAAATGGGCAAGGTCCTGCAGCATCCCCGCTGCGTGAATTGCCATCCCGCGACCGAGCGTCCGCGCCAGACCGATGCGCAGCGCCCGCACCAGCCGCTCGTCGTGCGCGGCAAGGATGGGCACGGGGCGCCCGGCATGGCCTGCACCACCTGCCACGGCAAGGAGAACTTCGATCCCGCTCGCGTCCCCGGCGATGGTCACTGGGCGCTGGCTCCCGCCTCCATGGCCTGGGAGGGCAAGACGCTCGGCCAGATCTGCGAGCAGATGAAGGACCCTAACCGCAACGGCAGCCGCGACATGGCCGCGCTGATCAAGCATGTCGCCGAGGACACGCTCGTCGGCTGGGCCTGGCGCCCGGGACCGGGCCGCCAACCCGCGCCCGGGACGCAGGACCAGTTCGGCATGCTCTTCAAGGCCTGGGCCGAGACGGGGGCGGTCTGCCCGCGCTGAGGCTTGCTAGCGAAAAGACGAGGCGGCGGGTTTCAAAGAGCCTGCCGCCTCTCGCCTTTTGACCGCCCGCTGGACCCGCGTTGCAAATTATGCTAGCCCAACCCACGTAAGACGAGATGCGGCCGGGTTCTGGCCATTCCTCCGCGCGGGCTCACCCGGTCGGCGGTCACGATTCAGATCCACCACACATCGACTACACGACCATGGCGAGGCGTCCGCGCGTCGAGCCATGGGTCTCATCGAATGCGCGGATCTGAAACGTAAGGACTACCTTCCATGGATAAGGGCACCGTCAAGTGGTTCAACGCCACCAAGGGCTACGGTTTCATCACGCCGTCTAACGGCGGCCAGGACATCTTCGTCCACATCAGCGCCGTCGAGCGCGCCGGCCTGCGCGAGCTGGTCGAAGGCCAGGTCGTCTCCTACGAGATGGTCGCCGATCGCAAGACCGGCAAGTCCTCGGCCGGCAACCTCGCCATCGCCTGAGCAACAGCTATCGGCCAGGCCGGCCTTGCGCCGGCCTGGTTCACCAAAGACACCTTCCGGCGCTGTGGCTTAGCGGTTCGCCGGCAGGACAGATCCAATAGTCAAGGCCGGACGCAATCCGGCGGCACAGCCGATACCCACATGTGCCCCTTGCGTCGCGGCGTCCGGAAAGACCTGTTTTGACTCAATTTACCGACCTCGGCCTGGCCGAGCAGCTTCTCAAGGCGCTCGCCTCCGAAGGTTACACCACGCCCACGCCGATCCAGGCCCAGGCGATTCCCCCGATCCTCCAGGGCCGCGACCTTCTCGGCGCCGCCCAGACCGGCACCGGCAAGACGGCCGCCTTCGCGCTGCCGCTGATCCAGCGCCTGCTGACGCAGCCGCGCCGCATGGAAACGCGCTCGGTTCGTGCGCTGATCCTGTCGCCGACCCGTGAGCTCGCCGCGCAGATCGAGACCTCGATCCGCGCCTATGCCCAGTTCACCACGATCAAGTCGACCGTCGTCTTCGGCGGCGTCCCCGTCGGCAAGCAGATCCGCGCGCTCGGCCAGCATGTCGATATCCTCGTCGCCACGCCCGGCCGCCTGCTCGATCTCGTCGATCAGCGCGCCGTCTCGCTGCGCGAGATCGAATACCTCGTCCTGGACGAGGCTGACCAGATGCTCGATCTCGGCTTCGTTCATGCGCTGCGCCGGATCGCCACGCTGATCCCCAAGAAGCGCCAGACGCTGCTGTTCTCGGCGACGATGCCCAAGCCGATCCGCGAGATCGCCTCGGCCTATCTGACCGATCCCGTCGAGGTCTCGGTCGCGCCCGTCGCGACCACCGCAGAGAAGATCGACCAGCGCGTCATCTTCACCCAGCCCGGTGAGAAGCCGGCTCTGCTGGCGAAGACCCTGAGCGGTCCTGACATGGAGCGCGCCATCGTCTTCACCCGCACCAAGCACGGCGCCGACAAGGTCGTCCGCCAGCTCGAGGTGTCCGGCATCAAGTCCGCGGCGATCCACGGCAACAAGAGCCAGGGCCAGCGCGAGCGGGCGCTCGGCGCCTTCCGTGACGGCGAATTGCGCATTCTGGTCGCGACCGACATCGCCGCGCGCGGCATCGATGTCGACGGTATCAGCCACGTCGTGCAGTTCGACTTGCCCAACGTCGCCGAGACCTATGTCCACCGCATCGGCCGCACCGCGCGCGCCGGCGCCTCGGGCATGGCGATCGCCTTCTGCACACCCGAAGAACGCGGCGATCTCGCCGCGATCGAGAAGCTGACCCGCATCGCCATCACGCCGATGGGCGAGGTGCCGTATTGGGATGGCCGCACACCGAAGAAGCCGCCCCAGAACCAGGGTCGCGGCGGACGCGGCGGTGGTCAGGGCGCCGGTGGCGGGCGCGATCACGGCCGGCCCGGCGGCGGCCAGCGTCAGGGCGCCAAGCCCCAGCATGCCGGCGGCGGCCGCAGCGAGGCACCCCGCAGTGAGGCGCCGCGCAACGACCGTCCGGCGCGCACCGAGCAGCCCGCCCAGCGAAAAGACGGGGGTTCCGCCAAGGAAGGGCTTGGCGGCGTCGCCTTCTTGCAGCAAAGAACAGATCAACGACGCACCGGCGGCGCCCGGCGTCGCGCGAACTGACGCGCGACCAGCTTGAGTTGGATCGGATCGACGCCCAGGGGCCGATCCGATCCCGGCGCCCATGGAAGACGAAGGACTAAAGAATGGCGAAGGAAGAACTGCTCGAATTCGACGGCACGGTGGTCGAAGTGCTGCCGGACGGCAATTACCGGGTCAAGCTCGACAATGAGCACGTGATCCTGGCCTATGCCGCGGGCAAGATGAAGAAGAACCGCATCCGCACCATCGCCGGCGACCGCGTCGTCGTCGAGATGTCGCCCTATGATCTCGATCGCGGCCGCATCAACTTCCGCCAGAAGACGGCCGGCCCCGGCCCCGGCGGCCCACCGCGAAACCAGAACTTCCGTCGGCGCTGATCGGCGCGATGCGCTTTTCGCGGGTCGAACTGGTCTTCATTGCCTTCGGCGCCGGGCTCGGAGCCGTCGTCGCTTATCTCTCGAAGGCGGGCCTGGTCGCGACATCGCAGGCCTTCCCGCCTTTCGTCTTCGTACTGCTGGGACTCGGCCTCGCCGAGATCGTCGCGGGCCTAGCCCTGCGCAGCCCGCCGGGCTCCCTCATCGCCATGCCGGCGCGATTGCTCGCCTTCGCCATAGGCGTCGGCGTGCTGGCGCTGCTGGCGGGTGGGCTGGCCTGATCCGGCTGCGGTCCCCGCGCGCCCGTCACCGTCCACGCCCATTACCAAAACACCGCGTCATCCCGGACAAGCCGCGTAGCGGCGCCGATCCGGGATCCATCATAGGGCACCGTCCTGCCCTACGATGGATCCCGGGTCTGCGCTGCGCTTGCCTGGGATGACGGCAGCGTCAGACCTTGCCCCATAAAAAAACCCCGGCCTGAGCCGGGGGTTTGAAGTGGTCGTGTCCGTGGTCGATAGGGTCTGCCTGTAACTCAGTATCCGGCTCGGGCCCAATGCCGGGAAGCCGGTGTCATAAGGACCTGGCGCTGGCGGGTCTCGTAGGTCGCGGGAATGGTCTCGTGCACCACCTGCGTGGCACTGACCATCACCTTGCGCTGGCGTTGGGTGTAGACGGCCGGGATCGTCTCGTAGGAGACGCTGGCCGGCGAAATCTCGACGGTGCGCTGCACATGGGCATAGCGCGCCGGGGTCTCGACCCAGCAGCCGACGGTGCGGCCATGGGCGTCGCGGGTCACCTCCCAGCGCCTGCCGCCGGCCGAGACCATCACCGTCTCGGAAACAGTGCCGTATTGCGCCGGCTGGTGGCGCGGAATCTGGCGCTCGGGATGGAGCATCACCTGTTCGCTGACATATTCGTAGCGGGCCGGCACGATCCGGGCCTCGGTCTGCTCCGGTCGGGTCATGACCGTCTCCGCGACAGAGCCGTAGACCGGCGGCGTCGAGACCAGATTGTAGCAGGCCGAACCCCGGCAACCGCCGGCGATGGCGGCCTGCGAGCCCAGCAGCATGACTGCCGTGAGGGCCGAAGCGGAGAGAACCTTGCGCATCATTTGGACCGGACCTGCCTTGCGGCGTCGTCGCGCCGCTTGTGGAGATCAGCAAGCCCGCCCGGCGTGATGAACGCAAGGTAAACGCCCAAACAAGGTAAAATTAACCAGTTTGAGGCGGGCGGCGGCGTTTAGGTGTGTTGAGGAGGGGTGAAGGCAATGGTTCGAATGCGAGGGAATAGTGCTTGGGGAGTATCCCCAACTCGGGCAGCCCCGGTCGCTCTTGCTTATTCAAGCGATAACATCACGCTGCCCTCGCATATTGGATAAAGGTCTCGCTGGTCGCACCTATCTCTAGGATGTGCGACACGTCGCCTAGCATGTTGGCCTTGCTGCTAATCTTCGCAAGCGAACTGACAACCGAATTCAGCGAGGGCGCGTCTGCCACCCTCACCAGATCCGAAAACATCAGGAACTTGTTCGCGACAGCGTTCGCGTGGTCGCCAACAAACTCGAAAACGGCTCTTTTCCCGTTCAACACGACGATATTATGAGCTTCCCAAGCCGCATCGCGTCCCATGATTTCTTGCTTGCGAGCAACGTTCTGGCGGCCGAAGATGTCGCTTACCCGATCAAAAACAGCGCTGTTTGCGTGTCGCTCTTTGGACTCTGAGGCACGTAGTAGCGCCCGGCCAACCGCGCCTGTGGATGCATTGGCAACAGAGATAATCGCCCCCTCAATCCGGTCGAGCGGCGCGGATGCGGCGAAGACGCTAGCGCCGTCGTAGCCGACGCCAAACCAATCAGCGGTATCCTTCGCGGCTTTATCAAAGAAGTCAGAAGCGCCCGACATCTCGGCCTCGCGCATGCCTAGGGCGCAATCGGACACAAAGCATCTATCGCCGGATACTGAAATATGGACGGCCGCCAGCGCCCCGCTTGGGTAGGAGACAGGCACGCTCACAACGCTGGCCTCGCCAAACTCTCGCACGGAGACAAGCCGCGAAACTGCTGTCGCGATAGCATTTTTGAGAGGGCGTGTATCCGTGATCATTTTTTAGACACCCAAATCCCACTGCGCGCCTGACGGGGGAATGGCCTCAGGATTGATCAGGCGGATTCTACCACAGACGTAGGATAACGCAGCATCATATGTCTGGAAGTCGGGCTCGATCCGGCGCGCAGCGTGAACGCCAGGTTCCAAGACGCGGCGCTCAACTGCGGTCACATGATCCCTGCATGTGTGTTCGTGCGTGTCTCCAGGCAAGAAAACTAGTCCCTGAATTTCCGGTGGCGTTGGCAGCCCAAGGCCGTTGCTGTGACCGCTGATAGGATGCCATTCAAGGCGATAGAGAACTAAGCACGTTTTCTGCCCCGGCTGGTCACACTCCAATTGGAACGTGGCCACGTCAGGGAAGGTTGGGAATACTGAGATCCGAAATTTAAGCCCGCGCGGCATCGCCTGCGCGATGCGCAAGCGGCGCTCGAAAAACATGACTGGGTAGCTGCCTGCGCGATTTTTCTTAGGCTGCCATCCCGCTCCGGCGGCCAGCTCTTTGTCAGAATCCAGATAGAAAACCGCTTCATCAAGTTCCAGCGCCATCGCGCCTACAGAACCACGCATTTTATCGGAATGCGAGTCAGGGCGGCCTTCACTGCCTAACTTGCGTCAAGGGGATAACCGCCCTCTAAAAAAAGCGGCCAGTTACCATCTGACCGTCTGCCCTCAAGTCTGCCCAGGCCGTAGCTTGTAAAAAACGTGCTGCCCGATCGTATCCATCTTCTTCAGCTTCTTCGCCCAGTACGGCCTTACATATTGCGCGTGGTAATGCGTCGAGGCGCCGACCTCGGGCATGTAGGTCGTGCCCTCATAGACCTCGCGGGCGATGCGGACCGCGTCGCGCCAGGGCGCCGGCTCGGTGATACGCAGCGACTTGCCCTCGCAGGTGAAGGTGAACTGGCAGGCAAGGTAGCGGTTGCTGTTCTGGTAGACGACGCCGCAGACGCTGTCGGGATAGAGCCCGCTCTTGACCCGGTTGAGCACCACCTGCGCCACGGCGGCGCGGCCCTCGTCCGATTCCGAGCGCGCCTCGAAATAGACCGCCTCGGCGAGGCAGCGCTGCTGGCGCGCCATGTCGGCGGTGGCGATCAGAGAGGTGTAGATCTCGCGCTCGCCGGTATCGCCCTTGGCGATTCGGCTGCCCGCAGCCGGCGCCTTGGCTGTCAGGCTCGACCGGCCGCTGCCGAGAGCCGGGGCCGGCGTCGTCGGCGGCGCCAGCGTCGCGACGTCGTAATGCACCGAAGGCGTCGATGAGGCGCGTGCCGAAACCGTCGGAACCGAAGGCGTCGAGCCGTCGATGCTCTCCAGATGCAGTTCCGCGTGGCGCGGCGAGGTGATCGGCGCCTTGGGCGAATGCGGTGAGGCGTCCGACAGCGCGGGGTCGGTCAGGCCTTCGTCATTGGAATAGGGTTCGAAGCCGATTTGCGGCCCGACGATGCCTTCCGCCTCGCGCTGGGCGTCGAGTGAAAAACCGGCCGAGATCAGACCCGGCTGCGTATCGCCGAACACGACCTGTTCGAGTTCGCGCGGCGGCGGGCGGCTGGTGATCGTCGGCCGCAGGGCCGGCAGCGGGTCGCCCTTGCCCGTGCGGTCGACCTCCGGGAAGCCCGAGGCGCTGCGCTTCATGTCCTCTCGCGGCTGGCGCGGATCGATCGCGATGCGCCGCTCGGGCGTGTCGAAGGAGAGATGCGCCTGCCGGATCGCCGAGGAGAGCGAGAGGCCGGGCAGCCGGAAGGCGCTGCTCGCGACCAGCATCGAAGGGCCTTCCTCCAGCTCGGAAGCGAAGGCGGGCGCCGCGCGCTGCACCACGGAGGACGGCATCCTGTCGCCGCCGTCGGTTTGGCCGGCGGAGGCCGTGAAGGAGACCAGCAGCCCGGCTGAGAGAGCCCAGGGCGCAACCGTCGCGACGGCCCATTTCAGCCCGACCGACCCGATCCGCCTCGTACGTCTGCGCAAACGCAAATGACTCAACGCCCACTCGCTCGTCTGGAGCCCACGGCGCCGGAAGGCGGCGATTGCGCACCTTTCCAGCGAATCCGTTATCACTGCGGTAGGGTTGAGGCCGGGTTAATGCACGATCTGTCGGTTGTCCCGTTCCGGGCTTGCCCATGCGTGTCCGTGATATGAAACCTCACGAAAAGGCGCTGTCGCAGCGCGGACGGGGGCGCTATCGTGCAGCCACACGACGATCACGGAACCTTCGGAGACTGCCCATGAGTGCCGCCCCCGTGCGCAGCTATGCTCCGGAGATCGTCGTTGTCTCCGGCTGCCTCATCGCGCTGATCACCTTCGGCCCGCGCGCCAGCGCCGGCCTGTTCCAGATCCCGATGACCACAGAATTCGGCTGGGGCCGCGACACCTTCAGCCTCGCCATCGCTATCCAGAATCTGCTCTGGGGACTCGGCGCGCCGTTCGCCGGCGCGGTCGCCGACCGGTTCGGCACGGTTCGGGTGCTCTGCTTCGGCGCCTTGCTCTATGCGCTCGGCCTCGTCGTCATGGGCTTGGCCTCGACGCCGCTGACGATGTATCTGGGCGCCGGCGTCATGATCGGCTTCGGGCTGTCGGCCTGCTCGTTCAATCTGGTGCTCGCCGCCTTCGGCAAGCTCCTGCCTGAATCCTGGCGGCCAATGGCCTTCGGCGCCGGCACGGCGGCGGGTTCCTTCGGCCAGTTCCTGTTCCCGCCGATCGGCAACATTCTGATCGAACAGATCGGCTGGCATCAGGCGCTGTATGTCTTCGCCGCTTCGGTGCTGCTGGTCATGCCGTTCGCGGTGATGTTGGCGACGCGCAAATCGGGGCAGGAGGTCGCCTCGGCTGCAAACCTGCCCAACCAGTCGATCGCGCAGGCGCTGTCGGAGGCGTTCAAGCACCGCTCCTATGTGCTTCTCGTGCTCGGCTTCTTCACCTGCGGTTTTCAGCTTGCCTTCATCACCGCGCATATGCCGGCCTATCTCAAGGATGTCGGCATGGCAGCCTGGGTCGGCGGCTGGACGCTCGCCGTCATCGGGCTAGCGAATGCGGTCGGCTCGCTCTGCTCCGGCTGGCTCTCGACGCGGATGCCAAAGCGCCATCTCCTGGCCTGGATTTATCTCGGCCGCTCGGTCGCGATCGCAGCCTTCATCCTGCTGCCGCCGAGCCCGACCACCGCGATCATGTTCGGCGCCGTCATCGGGCTGTTCTGGCTCTCGACCATCCCGCCGACCTCATCGCTCGTCATGTTGATGTTCGGGACGAAATACATGGCGATGCTCTACGGCTTCGCCTTCTTCTCGCATCAGGTCGGCGGCTTCCTCGGCGTCCTGCTCGGCGGCGTGCTCTACGAGGCGACCGGCTCCTACCAGATCGTCTGGTGGCTCTCGATCGCGCTCGGCATCGCCTCGGCGCTGATCAACCTGCCGATCGTCGAGAAGCCGGTGGAGCGGCCCGTGGCGCAGCCGGCCTGATCCGGGACGGGCGAAAGACGCACCGATCGCGGGGTTGCGCGCTGCCGGCGTCGCGTATCTCCTGAGCGCAAAGCACAGGAGATGCCCATGTCCACGTTCAAGGCCCTCGTTGCCACCAAGGGCGAGACCGGCCCCAACCTCGCCATCACCGATTTTGCCGAAGCCGACCTGATGGAAGGCGACGTCACCGTCCGCGTCACGCATTCGACGGTGAACTACAAGGACGGGCTCGCATTGACGGGCAAGGCCCCCGTGGTCCGGCGCTGGCCGATGATCCCCGGCATCGATTTCGCCGGCCGCGTCGAGACCTCCGAGCACCCCGATTTCAAGCCCGGCGACCTCGTCGTCCTCAATGGCTGGGGCACAGGCGAGACGCATCTGGGTGCCTATGCCCAGAAGTCGCGCGTCAAGGGCGACTGGCTGGTGCCTCTGCCGCCCGGCATGAATCCCGACGAGGCGATGGCGATCGGCACTGCCGGCTACACCGCCATGCTCTGCGTGCTGGCGCTGGAGAGGTACGGGCTGAAACCCGCCGACGGCCCGGTCGTGGTCACGGGCGCGGCCGGCGGCGTCGGCTCGGTGGCGATCGCGCTGCTGGCGAAGGCGGGCTGGCACGTCATCGCCTCGACCGGGCGCGCGGAGGAGGCGGATTACCTGAAAGGCCTCGGCGCCACCGAGATCATCGACCGCAACGAATTGTCCGCGCCTGGCCGCCCGCTCGGCAAGGAGCGCTGGATCGCCGGGGTTGATGCGGTCGGCTCGCACACGCTGGCGAACGTGCTCTCGATGACGAAATATGGAGGCGCCATCGCCGCCTGCGGGCTGGCGCAGGGCATGGACCTGCCGGCCTCGGTCGCGCCCTTCATCCTGCGCGGCGTCGCGCTGCTGGGCGTCGATTCGGTGATGTGCCCGAAACCGCGCCGGCTGGAAGCTTGGGCAAGGCTCGCGACCGACCTCGACCGCGAAAAGCTCGCGATCATGACCACGGCGGTCCCGCTCGACAGCGTCGTCGAGACCGGCAAGGCGATCGTCGAGGGCAAGGTGAGGGGGCGGGTGGTGGTGGAGATCGGGTGAGGATCAAACCAGCTTGAATTCGAAGCGCTTGCCGAGGACGGTTGCCGCCTTGCGTAGCGTTTCCAGGGTAACGTTGCCGTCCTTGGGATTGAGCAGCTTGTCGACCTGAGTGCGGCTCGTCTGCATCAGAGCGGCCATCCTGGTCTTGGTCAGATTCTGAGCCTTCATCGCTTCGGCGAACTGCCAAGCGATAACTTCCTTATCGATCGCGGCGCTGAACTCCTCATAGACACCTTCCTCTTTCAGAAAATCGTCCAGCGAAGAGCCTCGATACCAGGGCTTTGTCACGGATAGCTCTCCCGAGCCCGCTTCCGGGCCAGATCGAGTTCCGTTGCCGGTATTGCCTGCGACTTCTTGATGAAGCCGTGCAGTAGCAGAACCCGTTCCTGCCGAACGACGAACAAGAGGCGCGCGATCCGCCGGCTCGGCAAGTTTGACCTGATCTCCCATAGTCCTTCTCCCAAATTTCGGCACAGCGGCATGCCAACAGGCCAGCCTCTTTGCACGCGCAACAGATCATAACCAATGACGCGCCGATCCGCAGGCTCGATCTGTTTCAACCAGTCCCGGACCGGCTCACCACCGCCACGGGTCTGAAAGAAATCGACCGGCAAAACTTCAGTCCCCGCCATGGTGGCGATCCTATGAAAATGTATGAAATAAAGTACAGTCTGGCAAGTATGCGAATGCAGATAGCGCTATGACGGCGTGCCCTCGATCAGCCCCCGCTTCTTCGCCAGTTCGTTCCCGCAGAAATCCATGAACGCTCGCACGCGCGGCGCGTGGCGGATGTCGGGATGGGTCAGGATCCACAGCCCGGTCGAAAAATCCGGGTCGGGCTGCATCAGGCGGATCAGGCCCGGCCGCTGGTCGGCGATGAAGCAGGGCAGGGGGCCGATGCCGAGCCCCTGTTCCACGGCCTCGGTCAGGCCGAGCACGGCGGAACTGCGCAGAGCGATCCGCTCCGGCGCGACCCGGTCGCGGACATAGCGCGCCGCCTTGACGTAGCCGAGCTGGTCGCCGAGCGAGACCCAGTCGCGCTGGAACAGCGCCGACGGGTCGGCGGTCTCGGCGGGCGTCAACCCATCCTGGACCCGGCCGTAGATCGCCCATGTCAGGGTCGCCAGCCTCCGGCCGACCAGCGTCTCGCCCGGTGAATCGCTGGCCCGGATCGCGATATCGGCGTCGCGCTTCGACAGGTTGAGTGTCTGGCTGTCGATCACCACGTCGAGCCGAATCAGCGGATGCGCGTTGCGGAAGGCGGCGAAGATCGGCAGCAGCATGTTGAGGTAGAGCGTGTCGGTCGTCGTTACCCGGACCTCGCCCGAGGGCGCCACGTCGCGCCCGGCGAGCTTGCGGCCGAAGGCGGTGACGTCCTCCTCCATCCGGCCGGCCAGCGCGGTCATCTCGCTGCCGGCGACGGTCGCGACATAGCCGGTCTTGCGCCGCTCGAACAAGGGCAGGCCGAGTTGCTCCTCGATCTGCCCGAGCCGCCGGAACACCGTCGAATGGTTGACGCCGAGCGCTGCGGCCGCGCCCGTCAGCCCGTCATGATCGGAGATCGCCTTGATCAGGCGGAAATCGTCCCAGGCGAGATTGGCGTTCATCGGCGGCAGGGTCCCGTCGCGAAGCCCTATGCTCGCGCGCGCAGCCAAGCCGATATCTTGCGTGACTGCAAGATAGCGCCTGCTTCAGCGCGGGGCGGCGGCGCGGCGCAGCCGGTCGTTGATCGCCTCGCCGAGGCCGTGCATCGGGATCGGCGCGACGGCGATCGTCGCCCGGCCCGCCTCATCGAGCCGGCGCAGATATCCGAACAGGTTGGCCGCCGCTTCCGTGAGATCGCCGCGCGGGCTCAGGTTGAGCGCGGCCTCTGACGGAGCAAGTTCCGTCGCGCCCGGCCCGAATCCGAGCCACGCTTCGCCCGGGTTCGGCGCCACCGCATCCAGCCTGACCTGTGCCGAGGGCGCATAATGCGAGGCGAGCAGCCCCGGCGAGATCGGCGCAGCGCCCGCGGGCCCCTCCAGCACGAGCGTGCGCCCGATCACGCCCTCGATCGCCGTGCGCGGCACGCCGCCCGGCCGCAACAGGCGCGGCGCCCCGTTCAGGCAGGCGACGATCGTCGATTCGACGCCGATCTCGGTCGGCCCGCCATCGAGCACGGCGTCGATGCGCCCATCGAGATCGGCCAGCACATGGGCGGCGCTGGTGGCGCTGATCCGACCCGAGCGGTTGGCCGAGGGCGCCGCGATCGGCCGGCCAGCCGAGCGCAGAACGGCGCGCGCAACCGGATGCGACGGCACCCGCAGGGCAACGGAATCGAGCCCGGCCCGTGCCAGATCGCTGACCGTGCAGCCGATCGAGACCGGCACGACCAGCGTCAGCGGCCCAGGCCAGAAGGCGCGCGCCAGCGCCAGCGCATTGGCGTCGAACAGCCCCTGCCGCCGCGCCGCATCGAGATCGGGCAGATGCGCGATCAGCGGGTTGAAGCTCGGCCGCTCCTTGGCGGCGTAGATTCCGGCGACCGCCGCCCCCGAGGTCGCGTCGGCGGCGAGCCCATAGACCGTTTCGGTCGGGATCGCGACGAGGCCGCCCTGCACGAGCAGGGATGCCGCTTCGGCTATTCCCGCTTGGCTGTCGTCCAGGCGTCGCGTCGGGCGTTGCGGCAGCACCATTGACCTGCGATGGTTGATATCTAAACTATGCAACGTCGGCGCCGTGGACGAAGGTCGCGGTTGCCGCGCGTGGCGTTGGGGATAGTTCCTCGCTAACATTGCCGCAACGCCAAAAGCAGAGCCTCCGCCCGCCAGCCAGGCGAGTTGCGAAGGCGGTCAGGGAGACATTCATGAGTTATCGCGCTCCGGTCGAGGACATGCTCGCCACGCTCCGCCATGTTGCGGGGCTCGACAGGCTGGAGGCGGAAGGGCTGGCGCCGGAGCTCGAGGGCGGCGTCGTCGAGGCGGTGCTGGAGGAGGCTGCGAAATTCGCGCAGGATGTACTGAGCCCGCTCAACCGCGTCGGCGACAAGCACGGCTCGACCCTGAAGGACGGCGTCGTCACCACCCCGCCGGGCTGGAAGGAAGCATACAACGCCTGGGCCGGCGCCGGCTGGAATGCGCTGCCGGGCCCTGAGGCCTATGGCGGCCAGGGTCTCCCCGTCCTCCTGCAGTCGGCCTGTACGGAGATGTGGAACTCGGCCTCGCTTGCGTTTGCGCTCGGGCCGCTTCTGACGATCGGCTCGATCGAGGCCGTACACGCGCATGGTTCCGAGCATCTGAAAGAGACCTATCTCGCCAAACTCGTCTCCGGCGAATGGATGGGCACGATGAACCTGACCGAGCCGCAGGCCGGCTCGGATCTCAACGCACTGAGGGCCAGGGCCGAGCCGGTCGGAGACGGCACCTACCGGATCACGGGCCAGAAAATCTTCATCACCTATGGCGAGCATGGCATGACGGAGAACATCATCCATCTCGTGCTGGCGCGCCTGCCCGATGCCCCTCCCGGCACGCGCGGCATCTCGCTCTTCCTCGTGCCGAAATACCTCGTCAATGCGGACGGCTCGCTGGGTAAGCACAACGACCTGCGCTGCTCCGGCATCGAGCACAAGCTCGGCATCCATGCCTCGCCGACCTGCTCGATGGCGTTCGGCGACAAGGGCGGCGCCATCGGCTGGCTCATCGGAGAGGAGAACCGCGGACTTGCCTGCATGTTCACGATGATGAACAACGCACGGCTGAACGTGGCCCTGCAGGGCGTCGCCATCGCCGAGCGGGCCTATCAGCAGGCGCTCGCCTTTGCGCAGGAGCGCAGGCAGGGCGCAGCGCTCGATGCGCCCAAGGGCGCTCCGATGAGCCCGATCATCGTCCATCCCGATGTCCGCCGGATGCTGATGGAGATGCGCGCCAAGACCCAAGGCTCGCGTGCGATCTGCTATCTGGTCGCCGAGGCGCTCGACCGCTCGCATCGCGAGACCGATGCCGGCAAGCGCAAGGCCGCTGCCGAGCGGGCCGCGATCCTGACGCCTGTGGCGAAAGCCTATGCCACGGATATCGGCGTCGAGGTCGCCTCGACCGGCGTCCAGGTTCATGGCGGCATGGGCTTCATCGAGGAGACCGGCGCCGCCCAGCATCTGCGCGATGCCCGCATCTGCACGATCTACGAGGGCACCAACGGCATCCAGGCCATCGATCTCGTTCTGCGCAAGCTGCCGCTGTCGGGCGGCGAGGCGGTCAGGGCGCTGATCGCCGAGATGCGGGGCGTCGTCGCCGAGGTCGAGGGCGCCAACACGCCGGGCTTCGGCCACACGGCAGCCCGCCTCAAGGCGGCAGTTGATTCGCTCGACCGAGCCACCCAGTGGATGCTGGCGACGATGGGCGAAAGCCAGGGCGCCGTACTCGCCGGCGCGACGCCATATCTCAAGCTCTTCGCGCTTGCCCAGGGCGGAACGGGGTTGGCGAAGAAGGCGCTGGCCCTGCGCAGCGAGGAGGGGGCCTTAAGCCACCTCGCCACCGCCCGCTTCTTTTCAGAGCACCTCGCGACCGAGGCCCCGGCACTGGAACTCGCCGTCACGGAAGGGGCGGGTGCGGTCGAGGATGCAACGGCGGTCTTCGCGGCGTGAGCGGGGCGATCCCACTCAGCCGTTCTTGCGGACCCGGATATGCAGGAACAGCGGCGCGACGCGCGTATCGGCGAGATAGGGATGCGAAAGCGCCGTCTCCGCATCGATGCAAGGCTCGGCCATGTGTTCGATGGTGAGCCCCGCCGCGACGATCAGCGCCACCCATTCGCTGAGCGTGCGATGAAAGCGCGGCACGCGGAAGGGTTCGGCGGCGGCCTTGACCTCGGCCGGCGCTGCGCCGAAACGCCATGTCTCGATCTCGCCATCGATCCCGTCGAAATAGCGCGCGACCTCGACAGCCCGCACCGTTCCATCGGCTTCGCGGAGCACCTTTCGGTAGGGCGGCGTGAAGCAGGGGTGCAGGATCGAGAGTTGCAGGAAGCCGCCCGGTTTCAATACGCGCGCCGCCTCGGCGAGAGCCCGGTCCTGCCGGGGCATGTCCATCAGCGACATGAAGGCGGTGGCAAAGTCGAAGGTCGCATCGGCAAAGGGCAGGGCGGTGCCGTCGCCGAGCCGGTAGTCGATGCCGAGCGGAGCGGCGGCTTCCGTATCCCGCGCATGGCGGACGAAGGTCGGCGCGATGTCGACGGCAGTCATCCGCGCACCGCGCCCGGCAAGCTTGCGGGTGTTGGAGCCTTCGCCGCAGCCGATATCGAGGCCGTTCAGGCCGGCGACCGAAGGCAGGTTCGACAGGAATACGGGGGTGTTCAGCGCGTCGCGATAGAGATCGTAGCCGGCGCGCGCATGCCGGGTCCAGGTTTCGGCATTGGCCTCCCAACAGGCCGCGACTTCACTGGCTTCCATGACCGCTCTCGCTTTTCGGGGGATGGCTCGTCTAGAGCATAGGCCTCTGCTCCGCCAGAGCGTTCGCGAGGCTCCTGACTATGAACGACGAAGATTCTGGGAAGCGGCTCGTCAACCGCATCTGCCTCGTCGCCGGAGCCTCACGCGGTCTCGGCCGCGGCATCGCCAAAGCGCTGGGAGAAGCCGGCGCGACCGTCATCGTGACCGGCCGCTCCAGCGAGGCGGGACCCCGCACCGACCAGCGCTCCGAAACGTTCGAGGATACCGCGCGCGAGGTCGAGGCGGCCGGCGGCAAGGGCCATCCCTATCGCTGCGACCACACCCAGGAGCGCGAGGTCGACCAGCTGGTCTCCTGGTGCCTGCGCCGCTTCGGCCGGCTCGACTGCGTCGTCGATGCGGTCTGGGGCGGCAACGAAGGCTATGACGGGCAGCATTACCCCGACGGCTCGGCATTCGGCACGCCGTTCTGGCGCAGGCCGGTGGCGCGTCTTGGCCAGAACTTCGAGAGCGGCGTCTACGCGCAGCTGCTGCTGGCGCGGGCCGTCGCGCCGGCCATGGTGCAGGCGCGCAGGGGGCTGATCGTCACGGTCGGCTTTGATACGGCTGAGGCCTATCTCGGCGATGTCGTCTACGATCTCGCCAAGGCCGCGATGAACCGGCTGACCTTCGCCATGGGCCATGAACTGAAGCCCTTCGGCGTCACGGCGCTCGGCCTGTCGCCCGGCCATGTCCTGACCGAGCGCGTGCGCGATGCTGGCCTTGCCGGCGAAACCACCGAGACGCCGCTCTATGCCGGCCGCGCGGTCGTGGCACTCGCGGCCGATCCCGACATCGCCCGCCACGCCGGAGAGGTCCTGCGCGTCGCCGATCTCGCCCGCCTCTACGGCTTCACCGACAAAGACGGGACCCAGCCGGAGCGCTTCACCATTCCCGCGTGAGGGTGGGGGCGGGATACGGAAAAACGCGCCGTCATTCCGGACAAGCCGCGTCAGCGGCGCCAATCCGGAATCCATGCCGGAACGCTGGTCCTGGGAGGGTCAGGCATGGATTCCGGGTCTCCGCTGCGCTGCGCCCGGAATGACGCAGTGTGGCGGAAAGCGCGTACACTGGAACCGCGACTTACCCCGCCGCCACGAGCGAAACCTCGGCGCGTGCCGACACCATCTGCTCCAACCCCATCCCGGCGAGCTTCGCCGGCAGCGGCCCGCCGGTCGTCCAGTCGAGCAGTTCGGCGGTGTGCACCACCGGCGTCGTCGCGCCCTTGTCGGCAAAACCCTTCGCCAGCTGCGTCATGCAGCCGATATTGCCGGTCGCCACCAGCAGCGGCTTGGTCTTTTCGATGTTGCCGATCTTGCGGGCGCGCAACTGCCCGGCGATCTCGGGCTGGAGGATGTTGTAGACGCCGGCCGAGCCGCAGCAGATATGCCCCTCCGGCACCTCCTTCACCTTGAAGCCGGCGCCAGACAACAGCCGCTTTGGGCCGTCCTTGATCTGCTGTCCATGCTGCATCGAGCAGGCCGAGTGATAGGCGATTGCGACCGGCGCCTGCCGGACATGGCGCAACTCGATCGTCTCGAGAAACTCGGTGATGTCCTTCGCCAGTCCTGAGACGCGCGCCGCCTTCTCCGCATAGGCCGGCTCGTTGCGGAACATGAAGCCGTAATCCTTGATCGTCGTGCCGCAGCCCGATGCCGTAATCACGATCGCATCGAGCCCGCCGCCCTCGATCTCGGCCATCCAGGCGTCGATGTTCCGGCGCGCAAAGGCGAGCGCGTCAAGCTCGCGGCCCATATGGTGGACGAGCGCGCCGCAGCAGCCCTCGCCACTGGGCAGCACGACCTCGACGCCATGGCGCGTCAGCAGCCGGATCGTGGCCTCGTTGATGCCAGGGTCGAGCACCGGCTGGGCACAGCCCGAGAGCAGCGCGACGCGCTTGCGGCGCACCCCCTTGACGGAGAAGGTCGCCGGCCCTTCCATTGCAGAGCGCGTCGGCAGCTGTGCCGGCGCCAGCGCCAGCATCGCCTTCAGGCGCGCGCCGACGACCGGCAGTGCGCCCAGCAGCCCGGCGAAGGGCTTTCCGATCAGCGCGCCCAGCATCGCCAGGCGGAAGCGGCCGGGATAGGGCAGGACCGCGCCCAGCACACGCCGCAGCGCCCGGTCCATGAGCCCGCGCTCATAGGTCTCCTCGATATGGGCGCGGGCGTGGTCGACCAGATGCATGTAGTTCACGCCCGACGGGCAGGTCGTCATGCAGGACAGGCAGGAGAGGCAGCGATCGACATGCTTCACCACCTCCTCGGTCGCCGGCTTGCCGTTCTCCAGCATGTCCTTGATCAGGTAGATGCGCCCGCGCGGACTATCGAGCTCGTCGCCGAGCAGGAGGTATGTCGGGCAGGTCGCCGTGCAGAAGCCGCAATGCACGCAGGTCCGCAGGATCTTCTCCGACGCTGGCAGGCGCGGATCGGAGGCGAGATGGGCGGGGGTGAAATTGGTCTGCATGGTTTATCCGTTCTGCCAGCCCGTCATGCTCGGGCTTGACCCGAGCATCTCGTCCCGAGAGGTTCTCGGGTCTGCGTTTCGCTTCGCCCGAGAATGACGGCCCACGTCAAACCCCCGCATACATCCGGCCGGGCTCGAAAATCCCCGCCGGATCGAAACTTGCCTTGATACCCGCCGTCACCCGCTGCAGCGGCCCGCTCATCGGCTCGAACACCGGCACCGAAGCGCGGATCGCATCAGGCGCCCGCACCAGCGTCGCATGCCCGCCGAGCGGCCTGATCGCACCCCGAATCGTCGCGGCGCCCGCGTCGCCTACGGCCGGGACCGCGAGCCAGACCAGCCCGCCGCCCCAATCGTAGTACCAGCGCGCCTGCTGGAGTGCGCGGGCGATCGCGGCCATCGCCTTGGGCCCATTGGTCGGCGCCAGCGACAGCCGCCAGACCGCCTCCTGCGACCCGGCAAAGAAACGCGCATCGCGCACACCCTGCCAGAGCGCACCCGATGCCGCGCCCTCGATAAGCTCCGGCGCGCCATGGCAGTTCAGCAGCGTCGCGAGTTCGGCCCGGCGATACTCGATCGAGACCGAAAAATTCTCCAGCCGCAGCAGGGTGCGCGCATGGTCGGCGTCGATGCCGGCCGGCAAATGCGCCGCCGCCATCGGCTCGAACGGCGAGCCCAACGCTGACGACAGGAGCGCGACGCCGGCCTCGTCGGAAAGCCCGCGCCAGACCAGCGTGACGACGCGCTCCGGCACCGGCAGCACGCGGAAGATCACCTCCGTGAGAAAGCCCAGCGTGCCGAAACTGCCGGCGACGAGCTTCACCAGGTCCAGGCCCGTGACGTTCTTCATCACCCGCCCGCCTGACTTGATCGCCTCGCCCTTTCCGTTGACGAGCCGGATGCCGATCAGCGAATCCCGCGCCGCACCTGCATTGATCCGGCGCGGGCCGGATATGTTGCCGGCGGCGATGGCGCCGATGGTCGGCTCGCCGCTCGTCCTCAGCAGCGCGCGATGGTCCATCGGCTCGAAGGGCAGCATCTGCCCGCGATCGGCCAGCGTCTTCTGAACTTCGGCTAGCGGCGTCCCGGCGCGTGCGCCGATCACCATCTCGGAGGGCTCGTAGAGCGTGATGCCGGTCAGCCCCGCACTGGAGAGCGAGCGCTCGGTCTGCGTCGGCCGCCCCAGCCCGGCCCGCGTCCCGCCGCCGACGAGGGCGAGCGGCGTGCGGGCGGTAGCGGCGGACGCGATGAAGGCGCACGCATCGGCTTCGGAGGAGGGAGTGTGCAACGTCACGCCGCAACCCGCCCTTCCAGCGGGAACACCTTCGCCGGGTTCATCAGCCATTGCCCGTCGAACACCGCGCGCACCCGCATCTGCTGGTGCAGGTCGGCCTCGTTGAACTGCACATTCATCAAATCGCGCTTCTCGATGCCGACGCCGTGCTCGCCGGTGAGGCAGCCGCCGACCTCGACGCAAAGCCTGAGGATGTCCATGCCGGCGTCCTCGGCCTTCTGCGCTTCCACGGGGTCGTTGCAGTTGTACAGGATCAGCGGGTGGAGATTGCCGTCGCCGGCATGGAAGACGTTGGCGACGCGCAGGCCATAGCCCTTCACGATCTCGTCCATGCGGCGCAGCACATGCGGCAACTGCCCGGTCGGAATCGTGCCGTCCATGCAGATATAGTCGGCGATGCGCCCGGTCGCCCCAAAAGCCGATTTGCGACCCTTCCAGATCGCGGCGGATTCCATCGCCGACTGGCTTTCCTTCACCGTCTGGACCCCATGCTCGCGGGCGATCGCGACGATGCGGGCGAGCTGCGCGTCCATCTCGGCATCCGAACCCTCGACCTCGATGATCAGCAGCGCCTCGACATCCATCGGGTAGCCGGCATGAGCAAAGGCCTCGCAGATCTCGATGGCCGGCTTGTCCATGAACTCCATCGCCACCGGGATGATGCCCGCGCCGATGATGGCGGCGACCGCCTCGCCGGCCTGCTCGCTGGTCGGGAAGCCGAACAGCACCGGGCGGGCGCCCTCGGCCGCACGCAGGATGCGGACCGTCGCCTCCGTGACGATGCCGAGCTGGCCCTCCGAGCCGACGATCAGGCCGAGAATGTCGAGCCCGCCCGAATCGAGATGGGAGCCACCGATCTCGACGATCGAGCCGTCGAGCATCACCAGCGTCACCCCGAGCACATTATTCGTCGTGACGCCGTATTTCAGGCAATGCGCGCCACCGGAATTCATCCCGATATTGCCGCCGATCGAGCAGGCGAGTTGCGAGGACGGATCGGGCGCATAGAAGAAGCCCTCCGCCATCACCTCGCCGGTGACGGCAAGGTTGGTGACGCCGGCCTGCACCTTGGCGACGCGGTTGGCGTAGTCGATCTCAAGGATGCGGTTCATCTTGGAGACGCCGATCACGACCGCGTCCTCCTGCGGGATCGCGCCGCCGGCGAGCGAGGTCCCGGCCCCGCGCGGCACCACCGGCACGCCCTGTTCGCCGCAGAATTTCAGCACGGCGGCCACCTCCTGCGTCGTCGACGGCAGCACGACGGCGAGCGGCAGGCGGCGATAGGCGGTCAGCGCATCGGTCTCGTAGGGCCGGCGCTCGTCCTCGGAGGTGATCAGCGCCGCGGGAGGCACGAGCGCAGCCAGCCCTGCGATGATCTCCTCGCGGCGGGCGAGAATGCGCGGGTCCGGCAGGGGAAAGGCGATGGCGCTCATGGATCGGTCCTCCGTCGCGACCCATGGCTCGCTCGTCAGGCGACGAACCTTGCGGGTCAGGTGATCCTTCGAGTGGGAACACCGGGGGTCATTATCGGCGGGAGCGTGGACGCTATGCAAGCAACCTCAATAGGGCAGGGGATGTCGACATCATCCGCTAAGAGCGCGACATCCAGGCGGGCCCGGTCCCGCAGGCGTTCACGAATCGCTGATCTGGTCGCGTCGCGTCACAGGCCGGGCTTTCTTGTCTGTTGCGCTGCGTTACAGCATGGTCCGAATCGCGCGGCGCCCGCCGCCGGACAGCCTTCACCGGGATATCGTCGATGCGTCCGTTGAGTTTCGCCATCGCGGCACTGGCCGTTCTTGCGCTGATCGTCGGCCAGCAGACCGGCAGCGCCGGCACCATCGGCATGGGCGTTGTCGGCATCCTTCTCGCGGCAGCGATCTTCCGCTCGACCGAGATCCCGTATTTCCTGAAGATATTCTCCGGCATCTTCGGCACGGAATATGTCGTTTTCGGCGGCTTGGCGCTTCTGGCCCAGCTCGGCTACTGGCCGCAGGACTGGCAGGCGGCGGCATTGCCGACGAGTCTGCCGACCACGGTCGCCGTCTTCGGTGTCCTGATCTACGTCATCTCTTTCGTGCCGGTGGTGCAGCGCATCGCGCGCATTTCCTCGCCCTATTTCCTCTCGCAGGAACCCACCGTCGCCGATTTATGGCTGTTGGGGCGCTACAAGGTGAAGCTCGGCCATCTCGCGGTTGCGCTGATCGTCTTCATCATCGTGCTGAACCAGGCGCAGGTCGGCGTCTCGCTGCGCATCAACTTCTTCTATCGCGACTTCAACAACGCTCTCCAGGAAAAGAACGCTGCCGCCTTTTGGGAGCAGTTGATCTACGTCTTCAGCGTCTGGGCCGCGATCTCCGCGATCAGCAACCTGATCGAGATCGTCGCGCAATCGGTCCTGCTTATCCGCTGGCGCGAATGGATGGCAGCCGAATACAGCAAGCGCTGGCTCGGCGACGGCACGCATTACCGCATCTCGCTTGCCGGCACGGCCGACAACCCCGACCAGCGCATCTCGGAGGACACACGGTCCTTCCTGAACCAGACCTATTCCTTCTCGCTGACCATGCTGACGCAGGTCTCGACGCTGGTCTCCTTCTCGATCATCCTATGGAACATCCCGGTCGCGATCCCGATCCCGGGCACCGACATCATCGTTCCGGGCTTCCTGTTCTGGGCGACGCTGATCTATGCCGCCGTCGCGACCTGGATCACGCATCTCATCGGCAAGCCGTTGATTGCGCTCGATTTCGAGCAGGAGCGGCGCGAGGCGAATTTCCGCTTCTCGCTGGCGCGCCTGCGCGAATACTCAGAGCAGATCGCCCTGATGCGCGGCGAGCCGGCCGAACAGCAGCATCTCGGCCGGCGCTTTGCTGCCATCGTCGAGAATTTCTACCAGCTGATGTGGCGCAAGCTGAAGCTGACGACCTTCACTTTGTCCTATAATCAGGCCAACGTCGTTATCCCCTACGTCCTGCTGGCGCCCTATTACTTCGCCGGCGCGATCTCCTTCGGCGTGCTGAGTCAGGTCGCCTCGGCCTTCGGCCGCGTCGAGACGGCGATGTCCTTCTTCATCAACAGCTATCAGTCGATCGCCTCCTATCTCGCCTCGATCAACCGCCTCACCACTTTCGAGGCGGCGATCGCCCAGGCGCAGGCTGCGAGCGCCGGCGAGGCCGGCATCCACCATGCCGCCGCGACCGACACCTCCATGCATATCGGCGGCACCACGCTCGCCTTGCCCAACGGCGCCCCGATCGTCCGCATCCAGGATCTCGATCTCGGCGGCGCCCGTCGGACCCTGCTGGTCGGCCCCTCGGGCTCGGGCAAGTCGACGCTGTTCCGGGCCATCGCCGGCATCTGGCCCTTCGGCGAGGGCAAGGTCGGCATTCCGGCCGGGGCCGACATCATGCTGCTGCCGCAGCGGCCCTATCTGCCGCAGGGCTCGCTCAGGGCGGCGATATCATACCCCTCGGAAGAAGCCGTCTTCGCCGACGCCGACATCAGGGCCGCGATGCAAAAGGTCAATCTCGGCCATCTTGCCGACCGGCTGGACGACGTCGATCTCTGGGGCCAGCGGCTCTCGGGCGGCGAGCAGCAGCGGCTGGCAGTGGCGCGCGCCTTGCTGGCGAAGCCCGACTGGCTCTTCCTCGACGAGGCGACCGCCTCGCTCGACGAGAAGCTCGAGGGCGAGATCTACGCCACCATCGACAAGGAGATGCCTGATACGCGCATCGTCTCGATCGGCCATCGCTCGACCCTGCGCGAAATGCACGACGCGATCGTGAGGATGGAGCCCAACGAGGACGGAACGTTCAGCCCGAAGGCGGTCCAACGCGACGTGCCCGTGCAGGGCTGAAAGCGGGCCTCTTAAATAGCGGGCTCAACACGCTTAGTGCTAACGCGACGTCATTCCGGGCGCAGCGCAGCGAAGACCCGGAATCCATTCCTGGCCTTGCCCGACCCACGTTCCGGCATGGATCCCGGATCGGCGCCGCTAAAGCGGCTTGTCCGGAATGACGGCGAACGTGGAAGGCGTGATATCGCTGAAATCGTTCGACCGATTTCGAGCCATGCTTTCGCGATGAAGGCTGTCAGGCCAAAATGCTACCGTCGGCCAGTGTGGTCAATACTTACATCGCCCGGTCGAATGTCGCCTCGCCGGCTCCGCCCTTGATCACCAGCTTGCCGTTGACCAGATCCCATTTGTTCGCTGCGCGCAGGACGATCAGGAAGCTGCGCTCGAAATCGGACAGGCCCTTGTCGCAGCTGCGCTTGGTCAGCGCCAGCGGCCCGACCGCGAAGCCCTGTTCGCGCAGCGGATAGGCGGCAGCCGAGAAGGTGTTGCAGCCGCCGAAACCAGTGCCGCGCAGATTGGCATCGACCAGCAGCGTCGCCCGTTTGTCGCTGACCGGCTTTCCGTTGAGCGAGGCCGCGCTCCACGAGGAGCCGAACGGAAACGTCTTTTCCTGCACGGCAGCTGGAGGCGGGGGTGTGCCCAGTTCGGTGCGCGAGGGCATCTGCTGGCGGCGCTGCGCCAGCGCCTCGCCAGGCACGAGCAGAGGCGCCAGCAGCGTGGCGAGAGCGGCGGCGTAGCCAAGGCGTCGAGTCATTGTCATCCTACCTGCAATTCTGGCTCGGACCGTATCGCAAGGGCCGGGGCAGCGAAAGCGCTTAGCGCGCTTTCGAGCCGGCGCAAACCGGCACGAGGCACGGACTTCGCGCCGCGCATCCGGAGCGGTCTCGCCTTTCGTCAGCCGATGCGCGCGAAAAGCCGTTCGATCAGCGGGTTGGCATTGCGGAAGACATAGGCCGGCGTGCTGACTGTGACGTCGTCGGCGCCAGAGCGGGTCAGGTGCTCGACCAGCGAGAAAACCGACTTCACCGGACAATGGATCGTCAGCACCTCGCCCGGCTGCGGCGTGCCCAACGGCAGCCTTGCGCCGAAGCGGGTATCGACGTCGGCCAGTATTGCTGGAGCAGCCTGGGGCATTAGCGTGCGGATCTCGCGCAGTGTCCGAGCCTCCTCCTCGGCCGCGATCCGCGACAGGATGGTGCGTGCCGCCAGCCGCGCCTCGTCGCTCCAGGAAGCGCGCACCGAGGCGACGAGATTGGCCTCCGAGGCCAGCATCACGCCATCATCCAGAACCTTCAGCGCATTCGCCGCCAGGGTCGAGCCGGTGGTGGTGATATCGACGACGATCTCGGCCGTGCCTGCCGCCGGCGCGCCTTCGGTCGCCCCCAGGCTCTCGACGATGCGGTAGTCGGCGAGGCCGTGCTGGGCGAAGAAGCGCCGCGTCAGGTTCACGTATTTGGTCGCGACGCGCAGCTTGCGGCCCTGCCGGATACGCATGGTGGAGGCGACGTCGTCGAGATCGGCCATGTTGCGCACGTCGATCCAGGCCTGCGGCACGGCGACGACGACATTGGCGTTGCCGAAGCCGAGGGGCGTCAGCATCTCGACGGCCGAATCGGCGTCGGCGACCTGCTCGCGCACCAGATCCTCGCCGGTGATGCCCAGATGCGCGGCCCCGGAAGCCAACTGCGCCACGATCTCCGAAGCGGAGAGAAACGCGACCTCGGCACCCTCGACGCCGGCGATCATGCCGCGATAATCGCGCTCGCCGCGCGACTTCACGAATTTCAGCCCGGCGCGCCCGAAGAAGGCGGTGGCGTTTTCCTGCAGGCGCCCCTTGGAGGGCACTGCCAGGACGAGCGGCTGCGAACTCATGAGGCGTCTCCCGCCAGCCGGTCGAGCCAGAGCGAGGCGCCGACGGCCGCAATCGCGCTCCCTGCGCCGAGGCGGGTGAGCACATTGTCGTAGCGCCCGCCGCCGGCGACGGGCTTGCCGTCGGCTCGCGCCGCATCGTGCAGCTCGAAGATGAAGCCGGTGTAGTAGTCGAGATTGCGCGCGAAGGCCGTCGAGAAGGCGATCGCGCCGACATCGACGCCGCGCACCGCCAGAAATCCGGTGCGCTCGTCGAAAGCGTCGAGCCGTTCGCCGAGGTCGAGCGAGGCGGCCTGCGCCAGCGCTCGCAATGCGGCCGAAGCCGTATCCGGATCGCCGGCAATGGCCAGAGCCTGGCCGAGCAGCGCCTTGACCTCTACGCCGACAGGATTCTCGCGCTCGGCCGCCCGCGCCAGGAAGCGCTCGGCGATATCGCCGGCCGTGCGCCCGCCGACGCTGGAAATCCCCGCGATCGAGAGTACGTCCTCAACGAAGGCCCGCGCCGCCTTCGGGTCCTGCCCCTCCAGCGCCTTGAGCAGGCCGGCATGATCGGACTCGCCATTGCTCGCAGGCGGATCGAGCGCCTCGACCGCCGCGGCCCCGCGCCCCTGCACGACGGCACGCATCAGCCGGCGCCGCGCCGCCTGCGGCACGGCAAGTTGATCGAGCAGGGCGTCCAGCAGCGCGACGTCGCCCATCGCGATGCGCGGCTGCGCGAGGCCCAGCGCCGCCGCGGCCTCGATGGTCAGCGCCATGATCTCGGCATCGGTGGCGGCGAAATCGCTGCGGCCGAAGGATTCCAGCCCGGCCTGCGCGAATTCGCCGGGCTCCCGCGCCCGCATCCGGAAGACCGGGCCGGCATAGGCATAGGCGGCAGGCTCGCTCGAGCCCGAGGCGATGTGATCGAGCGCGACGGGAATGGTGTATTCGGGCCGCAGACACCAGTCGCGGCCCTCGGCATCCTGCGTCATGAAGATGCGCCGGCGGATATCCTCGCCCGACAAGTCCAGGAACACGTCGGCCGGCTGCAGGATCGCCGGCTCGGCGCGGCCATAGCCTTCGCGCGCAAACAGCGCGATCACGGTCTCGATGCTGGCGGCGATGGCGGGCAAGGCGGATGATCCTGATTGCGCCGCTGTCCTAGCAGCGGTCACGCGCATTTTCGACGGATTTTAGCGAATTGGGTGAACGGGAATCGGAGGGGGCTCGCCGAGGAAGCACTGCCGTCTCTTCCTTCTCCCGGCTGGGAGAAGGTGGCCCGGAGGGCCGGATGAGGGCCTGCCGCTGCTTCAGTCTGCACCGGCGGTCTCTCACCCCTGCCCCTCTCCTACTCGGGAGAGGGGTTCTTCCAGTGCCTCACTTATAACGCGCCAGCACCGTCTTCACCCCCTCGACCAACTCCCCCATCGGCACGGCGAACTGCGCCTGCGCCTGCCGCTCCTTGTGCTCGGCGGAATCCTTGACCTCGCGCCCGGCTGCCGCGAGTTCCGCACCCATGATCAGGTCCTTGACGATCACCGTCCCGGCCTCGCGCTCGGACGAGCCCTGGATCACGGCGCAGACCGCGCCGCGCTTGTCGGCATATTTCATCTGCGCGTTGAAGCCCGACGAGCCGAGATAGAGATCGGCCCGCAGCAGTGGCTTGCCGGCATCGTCCTTCGCCTGCCGCAGCGCCGAGACCATCGCCTGATAACCCGGCATGTGCTCCGGCGACTTGTTGTCCATCGCGGTCACGACGACGAGAGGCAGTTCGCTCTTGGCATCGACGATCGGCGACTTCACCGCCTTCAGCGCCGAATAGAGCCGCGACACGCCGATCGAGAACCCCGTCGCCGGCACCGGATCGGGCCGGAAACGCCCGACCAGCCCGTCATAGCGCCCACCACCCGCGACCGAGCCGAAGCGCACGACCTGCCCGTCTTCGTTGGTGACGGGGAAGGTCAGTTCGACCTCGTAAACCGGGCCGGTATAGTATTCGAGTCCGCGGACGACGGAGGGGTCGATGCGGATGCGGTCGCGCTCGTAGCCTGCCGCGACGACAGCCGCGCTTAGTTGATCGAGTTCGCCGAAACCTTCATCCATCATGGCGTTTCGCTGGAGCTTGGCGTTCCAGGTCGAAGCACGATCAACTTCACTCGCCGTTGTCCAAATGCCGGGGCTATGTTCAACGACTGCCAGTACATAGTCGACCTGCAGATCATCGAGACCTGCACCCTTCGTAAAATCCCCACTCTCGTCCTTGCGCCCGTCGCCCAGCAGCAGTCGCACGCCCTCGGCCCCGAACTTGTCGAGCTTGTCGATCGCCCGCAGCACGGTCAGCCGCCGCCCGGCATTCTCCTCGCCGCCGAGCCCGATCGCCTCCATCACACCGTCCAGCACCTTGCGGTTGTTGACCTTGACGACATAGTCGCCGCGCTTGATCCCCAGCGCCTCCATCGTATCCGCCGCCAGCATGCAGATCTCGGCATCGGCCGCGACCGAACCCGCCCCGACGATATCGGCGTCGAACTGCATGAACTGCCGAAAACGCCCTGGCCCCGGCTTCTCGTTGCGAAAGACATAGCCGGCGCGGTAGCTGCGATAGGGTTTTGGCAGCGCGTCGTAATTCTCCGCGACATAGCGGGCGAGCGGCGCGGTCAGGTCGTAGCGCAGCGAGAGCCACTGCTCGTCATCGTCCTGGAAGGAGAACACGCCCTCATTGGGCCTGTCCTGATCGGGCAGGAATTTCCCCAGCGCATCCGAGAACTCGATGAAGGGCGTCTCGACAGGCTCGAAACCGTAGCGCGAAAAGCTGTCGCGAATGACGCCGAGCATCCGCTCGGTCGCGGCAACATCGGCCGGCCCGCGATCGACGAATCCGCGCGGCTGGCGCGCCTTGAGCTTGCTGGGGGCGGACATGGGACTTCGCTTTGTGTGTTCACGGGCGGGATCGTGCGTTGGGTAGCTTGGCGAAAGCCGAGGGGCAAGGGTGGCGTCTTTTCGACAGCGTGAGACCGTCATTCCGGACAAGCCGCGAAGCGGCGCCGATCCGGAATCCATGCCAGAACGCTGGTCCTCAAAGGTTCAGGCATGGATTCCGGGTCTCCGCTTCGCTGCGCCCGGAATGACGCCGGCGTGGCCGTCATCGGTTTGACACCGATGGGGGATTGGAGTTTGTGCAGCGCACTTTCGCGCACTGACGTGCTTTGAGTCCGGGATACTCCGCCATGCTCCTCATCCACGGCATCTGCCCCGACCATGGCGACCGCCTGATCCATAGCACGCTGCCCCCCGAGGAGCCGATCCCGAAGGGAGCGCTCTGGATCGACCTGCTCAATCCGACCGCGGCCGAAGACAAAAAGATCGAGACCCATCTCGGCATCTCGATCCCGACGCGCGAGGAGATGCACGATCTCGAGCCGTCCGAGATCATCTACACCGAGAATGGCGCTCATTACATGACGGCGCGCGTCATCTGCCAGTCCGACACGCAGGTGCCCAAGCTCGCCGACGTCACCTTCATCCTGACCGAGACCGCGCTGATCACGGTGCGCTACGACGAACCCGGTGCCTTCGCGATCTTCCTCAACCGCGTCGCCAAGCCCGGCGGCTGCGGCATGGAGCCCGCTGCGGTGATGGAGGGGCTGATCGAGGCCATCGTCGATCGCGCGGCCGAGGTCCTGCGGGGCGTCGGCGACCGCGTCGATCTGCGCTCGCGGATTATCTTCGAGGGGCGGGGCGCGCAGGTCGAGCAGAACGGGGCCTATCAGGCGGTCATTCAGAAGATCGGCCAGTACGAGCACATCATCTCGAACGTACGCGAGAGCATGGTCTCGGTCGAGCGCGTGCTGCTCTTCCTCTCGGCCAATTTCAAGCGCACGAAGAAATCGGCGAGCGCGATCGTGCCCGAATGGCGCTCCTCGATCCGCGACGTCCAGGCGATCGAGGAACACGCCACCTTCCTCTCCAGCAAGCTGCAGTTCATGCTCGACGCCACGCTCGGCCTCGTCGGGCTGGAGCAGAACAAGATCATCAAGCTGTTCTCGGTCGTCTCGGTGGTGCTGATGCCGCCGACCCTGATCGCCTCGATCTACGGCATGAACTTCAAAACCATGCCGGAGCTCGAATGGGCGCAGGGATATCCGATGGCGCTGGCGATGATGGTGATCTTCGCCGTGCTGCCCTATCTGTTCTTCAGATGGAAGAAGTGGCTGTAGAGCGCCAACCGCGATCGCATTCGGCTTTTCTGCGATCGTTTTTAAATCAAACGCGCGTCATTCCGGACAAGCCGCGCAGCGGCGCCGATCCGGAATCCATCCTGGGGCACTGTCTCGTCTTACGATGGATTCCGGGTCTGCGCTTCGCTTCACCCGGAATGACGGCGAGGGTTGTGGTCATTGGCGGAGCGTTCAAAGCGCTCTGCCCTTCACTCACCCCAGAACCCGCGCCATCACGTCCTTCAGCCCCGACGCGTCCGGCTCCAGCCAGCCCGGCACGGCTAAGCCCTTCGAGCGCAGGAACTCCGGGTTGAACAGCTTCGACTGGTAGCGCGTGCCGTAGTCGCACAGGATCGTCACGATGGTGTGGCCCGGCCCCATCTCCCGGGCGAGCCGGATCGCGCCGGCAACGTTGATGCCCGACGAGCCGCCCAGGCACAGGCCCTCATGCTCCAGCAGGTCGAAGACGATCGGCACGGCCTCCGAATCGGGAATCTGGAACGAGACGTCGACCGGCGCGCCCTCCAGATTCTTGGTGATCCGCCCCTGGCCGATGCCTTCGGTGATCGAGGAGCCCTCCGATTTCAGCTCGCCGGTGGTGTAGAAGGAATGCAGCGCCGCCCCCAGCGGATCGGCGAGCCCGATCCGGATCTTCGGGTTGAAGCCCTTCAGCGCGATGCCGACGCCAGCCAGCGTCCCGCCGGAGCCGACCGCGCAGATGAAACCGTCGACCTTGCCCTCGGTCTGCTGCCAGATTTCCGGCCCGGTCGTCTCGATATGGCCCTGGCGGTTGGCGGTATTGTCGAACTGGTTGGCCCAGATCGCGCCGTTGGGCTCGGTCTTCGCCAGCTCCTCGGCGAGACGCCCCGAGACCTTCACATAGTTGTTGGGATTGACGTAGCCGACGGCCGGCACCTCGACCAAGGTCGCGCCGGCCAGCCGCAGCATGTCCTTCTTTTCCTGGCTCTGCGTCTCAGGGATCACGATCACCGAGCGGTAGCCCAGCGCATTGCCGACCAGCGCGATGCCGATGCCGGTATTGCCGGCCGTGCCCTCGACGATGACGCCGCCGGGCCGCAGCGTGCCGCGCGCCTCGGCATCGCGGATGATCGCGAGCGCGGCCCGGTCCTTGACCGACTGGCCGGGATTCATGAACTCGGCCTTGCCCAGGATCGTGCAGCCGGTCTGCGCCGAGGCGCGCCTGAGCTTGATCAGCGGCGTGTTGCCGATGGCTTCGATGACGCCGTTGCGGATGGTCATGCCGGATTTCCCTGTTTCCCCCCGATCTGATAGGCGAAACCGTCCATCGGGTCATCAGCCCGCCGGCCCCTTTACCGCAGGTCAGAAGAATGCTCGCCGACAGGCCCCCGCACGGAGATGATCGTCCTTCCGGACGACTGGCGATGAACGTCGCCGTGTCCATCGCGCGGCTGGGCCAGCGCGGCGACGGCATCGCCGAGACGCCTGAGGGCCAGGTCTTCGTGCCCTACACGCTGCCGGGCGAGACGGCCCGCATCGTGCGCGATGGCGAGCGCGGCCAACTGGTCGAGATCATCGCGCCCGCCGATTCGCGCATTGCCGCGATCTGCCCGCTCTTCACCCGCTGCGGCGGTTGTGCCGCCCAGCACATGGAACCCGGTCTTTACCGGACATGGAAGCGCCAGCAGGTCGTCACGGCCCTGCAGCGGGCCGGTGTCGAGGCAACGGTTGCCGATGTCGTCGATGCCCATGGCGACGGCCGCCGTCGCGTCACCTTCCATGCGCGCCGTGAGGGAGCCGGCATGATGGTCGGCTTCATGGCCGCGCGCAGCCACGATCTGATCGCCGTCGAGGCCTGCCCGGTGCTGGCGCCGGGTCTCGCCCGCGCGCCGGCCGTGGCGCAGTTGCTGGCCAACCGGCTCGGCGGCTCCAACAAGCCGCTCGACATCCAGATCACGGCCTCCGATGCCGGCCTCGATGTCGATATCCGCGGCCACGGCCCGGCCGGCGACAAGCTGCGCCTCTCGCTGACGGAAGCCGCCGAGCGGCTCGATCTCGCCCGGCTCTCCATGCATGGCGAGATCGTCGTCGAGCGCCGCCCGCCGCAGCAACGCATGGGCAAGGCGATGGTCGCGCCGGGTCCGGGCGGCTTCCTGCAGGCGACCACGGCCGGCGAGGAGACGATCGCGGCACAGGTCACGGCGGCTCTGCCCAGGAAGGCCAGAAAAGTCGCGGATCTGTTCGCCGGCTGCGGCCCGTTCAGCTTTCGCCTGGCGGAAACGGCGCAGGTCCATGCTTTCGAGAGCGACAAGGCGGCGCTGCTGGCGCTCGCCCGCGCCGCCGGCACGACGCAAGGCCTGAAGCCGATCGCGACCGAAACACGCGACTTGTTCAAGCGGCCCTTGCTCGAACACGAGCTCAACGTCTTCGACGCGATCGTGCTCGACCCGCCGCGCGCCGGCGCCGAAGCGCAGATCAGGCGACTCGCGGCCTCGAAGGTCGCGACCGTGGCTTATGTCTCCTGCGACGCGGCCACCTTCGCCCGCGACGCCGCGATCTTGATCGCGGGCGGATATGCGCTGGAGATGGTCACGCCCGTCGATCAGTTCCGCTATTCAGCTCATATCGAACTCGTCGGCCTGTTCAGGCGCCCCGGCCGACGCTGACCTCCGGAGACCTCATGTCGACCGATATCCTTGAGCAGATGGCCGCCATCGTCGGCGCCAGGAACGTCGTCACCGATGCTGACGCGATGGTGCCCTACCTCAAGGAGTGGCGCGACCTGTTCCGTGGCAAGGCCCGCGCGGTCGTCAGGCCGGGCTCGACCGAGGAGGTCTCGGCGCTCGTGAAGCTCGCCGCCGCTGCCGGCGCGACGCTGGTCCCCCAGGGCGGCAATACCGGCCTCGTCGGTGGCCAGATCCCGATCGCCGAGGGCCGCGAGATCATTCTCTCGCTCCAGCGCATGGACAGGATCCGCAGCGTCGATGCCGACAGCGACACCATGACGGTTGAGGCAGGCCTGACGCTCCAGAAAGCGCAGGAGGCGGCCGAGGCCGCCGGCCGCCTCTTCCCGCTTTCGCTGGCGTCGGAGGGCTCCTGCACGATCGGTGGCAATCTCTCGACCAATGCCGGGGGCACCGCCGTGCTCGCCTATGGCAACGCCCGCGAACTCTGCATGGGGCTGGAGGTCGTGCTCGCCGATGGCCGCATCTGGAATGGGCTCCGCCAGCTCCGCAAGGACAACACCGGCTACGACCTCAAGAACCTCTTCATCGGCGCCGAAGGCACGCTCGGCATCATCACGGCCGCCGTGCTGAAGCTGTTTCCGCTGCCGGCCGCGCGCGCCACCGCCTTCCTGGCCGTGCCGAGCCCGGAGGCGGCGCTGACGGTCCTCAACGCCGCCAAGGCCGGCGCCGGCGGTACGCTCACCACTTTCGAGCTGATGTCGCGCTTCTGCCTCGACATCGTCCTGCGCCATGCCTCGGGCACGCGCGACCCGCTTTCGGAAGCCTCACCCTGGTATGTGCTGATGGAGGTCTCGTCCCAATCCGTGACGGGACTGGACGAGGCCGTCGAGGCCTTTCTTGGCGACACGCTGGAGAAGGGCCTCGTCACCGATGCGGCGCTGGCCGGCTCGCTCAACCAGCGCGCCGATTTCTGGAAGCTGCGCGAAATGCTGTCGGAAGTGCAGACCTTTGAAGGCGGCTCGATCAAGCACGACGTTTCGGTGCCGCTGCACGCAGTGCCGGAGTTCATCGCCCGCGCTTGCGCGACCGTCGAGTCCCTTGTTCCAGGCTGCCGCCCGGTGCCCTTCGGCCACATGGGCGACGGCAACATCCACTTCAACGTCAGCCAGCCGGTGGGAGCCGACAAGGCTGGCTACATCGCCCGCTGGAGCGAGATGAACCAGGCGGTCCACGCCATCGTCAGCGAACTGCACGGCTCGATCTCGGCCGAGCACGGCATCGGCCGCCTCAAGCGCGACCTCCTGCCGGGCGTCAAGGACCCGGTCGAGCTGGCACTGATGAAGACGCTGAAGGCGACGCTCGATCCGCAGGGAATCCTCAATCCGGGCGCGATGGTCTGACGTCAGCCGCCGGGATCGCCGGTCCGGGGCGCCATCAGGCAGATCATGCGCGCCACCTCCCAGGATTTTTCGAAGGCCGGGATGGGCAGGAACTCGAAGCGCGAATGGAAATTATAGGCGCCGGTGAAGAAGTTCGGCGTCGGCAGGCCGCGCGCCGACAGGGCGGCGCCGTCCGTTCCACCGCGCATCGGGATCTGGTTGGGCCTGATCTGCAGCGCCTCAAGCGCCGCAAAGAGCAGGTCGACGGAGCGGCGGTCCTCGCCCAGTGAATCGTGGATGTTGCCGTAGGTGTCGCTGACGCTGCATGCGACGCGGCCGGTCGGATAGCGTTGCCCGATCGAGGCGGCGGCATCGTGCAGCTGCTGCTTGCGCTGCGCGAAACGGTCCTTGTCGAACTCGCGGACCAGGACCTTCAGCCGTGCCTCGCTGGCATTGGCGGCGATGGCGTTGAACCAGACATAGCCGTCGCGGCCCGCCGTGCGCTCCGGCGTCTCGGCCCGGTCGAACATGGCGATGAAATCATGGGCCATCAACACCGGGTTCACCATCACCCCCTTCGCCGACATCGGATGGGTACTTACGCCGGTGAAGACGATCTCGGCCTGCGCCGCGTTGAAGTTCTCGATCACAACTTCCCCGACTTCGCAGCAATCGATCGTGTAGGCGAAGTCGCAGTCGAAACGGCCAAGATCGAGCGCCTTCGCGCCGCGCAGCCCGATCTCCTCGTCGGGAACGAAGGCGACGAGAATGTCGCCATGGGCGTCATTGGGCCCAAGATGCCCGAGCAACGTCATGATCACCGTGATCGCGGCCTTGTTGTCGGCGCCGAGCACGCTCGTACCATCGCTCAGGATGATGTCGTCGCCCGCCCAGCGCACGATCTCGGGATGGTCTGCGACGCGCAGCCAGATATCTTCCGGCCCGTTCAGGCAGAGATCATGCCCTTCGAAGCGCTGGATCTGCGGCCGGATGTCGGGCGACAACCCGACATCGACCGTGTCGAGATGCGCGATGAAGCCGATGCGCGGCGCGCCGGGGACGGTCCCGCGCCGCATCGCGGTCACGCAGGCATGCTCGTCGATGACGACGCGATCGAGCCCGAGCGCGAGAAGCTCTTCAGACAGCAGTTGCGCGAGGTCCTGCTGGCCCGGCGTGCTCGGCAAGGGGACGGCGCTCGCATCGCTCTGGCTCGTCACCGCCGCATAGCGGAAGAAGCGCTCGATCAGTTCGTCGCGAATGCTCATCCGGCCTTCAACCCTCACACCGCCACCACATAACCGTCCCGCCTTGGATCGGCCGCCCCCGTCATCACCCCCGTCGCCGGATCGACCGCTACCGCCTGCATCCCGCCGCAGCGCATCGTCCAGCCGGTATCGAAGGCCTCGATCGCGTGGCCGCGGGCCTGCAGTTCGGCGATCGTCTCCGGCGAAATGCGGTTCTCTGCCTGAATGAAGCGGCCGTCCCAGAGCCGCGCGCGCGGCGCCTCGATGGCCTCCTGCAGCGGCAATCTGAAGTCGAGATACTGTACCATCGCCTGGGTTTGGGTTTGCATGATGCCGTAGCTGCCGGGCGTGCCCAGCGCGACCACGGGCTTGTCGTCTCGGGTCGAGAGGCTGGGCGACATGCACATCGGCAGCTCCGAGCCCGGCCGCGAGCGGTTCGGGCTGCCGGTCTGGACGTCGGCCCAGTACAGGAAATTGTTCAGGCACAAGCCCGTGCCGGGCACCACGACGCCGCTGCCGAAGGGGCTGCCGAGGCTGTTGGTGATGCAGATAAGGTTGCCCTCGCGGTCGCCGACCGAGAACGAGGTCGTATGCGCCGGGTCCTCGCCCTCCTGCGGCGTCCACTGCTCGGTCGGGCCGCTGATCGGCATCCCGTCGCGGACGCGGTCCCGAAGCGCTTCGACGAAACCGTCCGACAGGATCTCGCCGAGCTTCGCAGCCGACGGATTGTTGTTGGCGATCCGCACCCCCGCAGCCAGGCGGATGGCGCGATAGACCAGATCGAGATGCTCGGCTCCGTCCTTTGGCAGGCTACCGAGATCGAAGCCTTCGAGGATGCGCAGGGACAAGAGGAACTGGAAGGCCTCGCAGGTCGGCGGCGGCACATGGATGTCGATGCCGCGATAGGAGGCGCTCAGCGGATCGCGCCAGCGCGGCGCGACCGCGGCAAGGTCGGCCATCGTCATCGTGCCGCCTAGCGATGCCAGATGCGCGACGATCCGCTCGCCGAGTTCGCCGCGATAGAGATGGTCGGGGCCGTTGGCGGCAATTCCCGATAGCGTCCGCGCCAGATCGGGCTGCCGCAGCAGCGTGCCGAGCGCCACTGGGCCACCATCGGGCAGATAGTCCGCCGCGAAATCGGGATAGAGCTCGGGCCAGGCCTCCAGCAGCGGCGCCTGCTCGTTGAACTCGGCGACGCCGAACTCGGCCAGGGCAAAGCCGTCCTCCGCCAGAGCGATCGCGGGTGCCAGGATCTCGGCGAGCGGCTTGCGGCCATATCTCGCGGCGATCTCACACCAGCCGGCGAGATTGCCGGGCATGGCGACCGACAACGCGCCGCGCTCAAGGTCGGAGCGCTTGCTGAAGCGCTCGGGCTGGAAGCTCGCCTGGATCGGCGGCACGAAGTCGAGCACCCGGACCCGGGCTTCGGCTGCGACCCACATCGTCGCCGAGCCCATGCCGAACAGGCTCGACATGAACGGCTCGACGACGTTCAGCGCTGCCGCCGTCGCGGCCGCCGCGTCGAAGGCGTTGCCGCCTTCCATCAGCAGCCGCGCTCCGGCCTGCGCAGCCAAAGGATGAGCGGCGGCGACCATGCCGTGGCGAGAGCTTATCGTCGGTCGGCGGCCATGCATGGACTTTGTTCCCTGTCGTCGCAGCCGGCATCGCCGACGCAGCGATCAGACCACATTTTGCGTCTCAGAACAGGCTGCCTTGCCCGTCGTTTCCGGGGTTGCGGGTCGCCTTGCGCGCATGGCTCGGAGCAGGTGGCATTCGAGCGGCGGCGGTCGAAGCGTCGAACGGCTCCTGCACCTCCGGCCCGTCATTGGCGACCTTGTTCACGGCGGGGCCGATCCTGACCATCTCCAGCAGATCGTCCGGCGGCGGGCGCAGCAGCGCGGACGCCTCCTTCGGCTCGGTCGCCGGGTCGAGCCAGAGCCCGAAATGGCGCGGATCGACGATCACCGGGCAGCGTTCGTGGATCGCCGCCATCAGCCCGTTCGCGGGGCCGTTGACCAGCGCGACCGTGTCGATCTCCGAGCCGTCCTGCGAATGCCATGTCTCCCACAGCGCGGCAAAGGCAAACAGGCCGCGATCGGGCTTGCGGAACAGATACGCCCGGTTTTCCCCGCGCGGACCCTGCGCGATTCGGTGCCATTCGTAGAAGCCATCGACGGGCATCAGGCAGCGCCTGCGCGTCAGCGCCGCGCGGAAGGAGGGCTTTTCGGCAGCGGTCTCGCCCCTGATGTTGATCACCAGCGGAAAGTCCTTCGGATCCTTGACCCAGCCGGGAATGAAACCCCAGCGCATCAGGATGAACTGGCGTGCGCCCTCATGCAGCCGCACCACCGGCACTGGCTGCGTCGGCGCGATGTTGTAGCGCGGCGGAAAGTTCGGCTGCTCGTCGTAGCCGAAGAGCGCACGCATCGCTTCCGGCGGCAGGGTGATGGCATAGCGTCCGCACATGATCTGCCAGATGTGTCGGGACGAAGCGGATCGATCAATACTTTATTCGGGTTTTGCGCCGATACTCGCGTTTCCCGCGAGGTCTCTTATGAACCTGCCCGCAATGAAGGTACCGGCTGTTGCGGTGGATGATCGGCTGTCCGCGATGGTCGGCCCGCAGCTTTCGACCGACTATCTCAATCGTTACGGTGAAGCTTTGATGCTGATCGAGATGGCGCCGGCGGATCGTACCATCCTCGGCGATCTGCAGACTTGGCGATTCATCGGCTATCGCGAGCATTTCCAGGATTCGCCGCTGCGCTGCGCCTCTTCGGCGCTGCTGGCCTATGACCGGCTTGCCAGTGGTCGCAGGAAGGCCTTCGAGAAGCTCTGCCTTGCGATGGCGCGCCTGATCCACACCGTGACGGCCGTTCTGGCGGAGATGCCGGGCGCCGCCGATACGGCCATGGTCGTCGATGTCGCCAGCGAAGCCCTGCGCAGCCTGATCGCCCGTGCGACCCAGTTCATCAACGCCAACGGCGATATCGATATCACGACGCTCGATGGCGGGGCGCTGCAGGCGCAGATCGACGCATTGCTGGCGGGCTGAAATTCAGCCGAGCTTCCGGCCGCCGATCAGGAATTCGCGATTGCCGTCGCCTCCAGTGATGGGGGAGGGGATCGGCCCCTCGACCGCGAAGCGCAGATCGCCGAGCAGGCCTGCGATCTCCTCGCAGACCTTCTGGTGGATCGCCTCGTCCCGGACCACGCCCTTCTTCAAGGCGGCACGGCCGGCCTCGAATTGCGGCTTGATCAGCGCGACGATTCTGCCATGGGGCGCCAGCAGCGCCGCCACGGGCGGCAGCACGAGCTGCAGCGAGATGAAGCTTACATCGATCACCGCGAGTGCCGGCGCTTCTCCCAGTTCCGAGGTCGAGAGCGAGCGTACGTCGCGGCCCTCCAGGCTGACCACGCGCGGGTCGCTGCGCAATGAGGCGTGAAGCTGGCCGTGCCCGACATCCACTGCATGGACCCGGGCCGCCCCCCGCCTCAGCAGCAGGTCGGTGAAACCGCCCGTCGATGCGCCGATATCGAGGCAGGCGCAGCCGGCAGGGTCGAAGCCGAAGGCATCGAGCGCAGCCTCGAGCTTGAGGCCGCCGCGCGAGACGTAAGGGTGAGGCGCCGTAGCCCGGATTTCGGCATCGGCGGCGATCATGGACGAGGCCTTGCGCACGACCTCGCCATCGGCCGTCACGAGCCCGGCGGCGATCGCGGCCTGGGCGCGGGCCCGGCTTTCGAACAGGCCGCGCTCGACGAGAAACTGATCGGCCCGGCTCTTCATGGTGAGTTTCGCCTGACGCTCAGGCCCGTCTGGCGGCCTCGGAGACGCCGAGCGCATCCTCGACGGTCCTGACGATGCCCGCCGCGTCCAGACCGGCATGGGCATACATCGCTTCGGGCTTGTCGTGGTCCTGGAAGATGTCCGGCAGCGTCAGCGTCCTGATCTTCAGCCCGCCATCGAGCAGGCCCATGCGCGCCAGGAGATGCAGCACATGGCTGCCGAAGCCGCCGACCGAGCCTTCCTCGACGGTAATCAGGATCTCGTGTTCGCGGGCGAGCCGCAGGATCAGCGCCTCGTCGAGCGGCTTGGCGAAGCGCGCATCGGCCACTGTGGTCGAGAGGCCGCGTTGGCCGAGCAGTTCGGCAGCGCTCAGGCACTCCGCCAGTCGTGTGCCCAGGGACAGCAGCGCGACGCGCGTACCCTCGCGCACGACCCGTCCCTTACCGATCTCAAGCGGCACGCCGAATTGCGGCAGCTCGACGCCGACGCCCTCGCCGCGTGGGTAGCGGAAGGCGATCGGGCCGGCGTCGTAGTCGGCCGCGGTCGCGACCATATGCGTCAGCTCGGCCTCGTCGGCTGCCGCCATCACCACCATGTCGGGCAGGCAGGCGAGATAGGCGATGTCGAACGCGCCCGCATGGGTCGCTCCGTCGGCACCGACGAGACCGGCCCGGTCGAGCGCGAATCGCACCGGCAGCTTCTGGATCGCGACGTCATGCACAACCTGGTCGTAGGCGCGCTGCAGGAAGGTCGAGTAGATCGCGCAGAACGGCTTGTAGCCCTCGGTGGCGAGCCCCGCCGCGAAAGTCACGGCGTGCTGCTCGGCGATGCCGACATCGAAGGTCCGGCCGGGAAACTCCTTGGCGAAGGCGTCGAGGCCGGTTCCCGACGGCATCGCGGCCGTGACGGCCACGATCCGGTCGTCTTCGCGGGCCGCCTTGATCAGGGCGTTGCCGAACACCCCGGTATAGCTCGGTGCGTTGGCCGGGGCCTTGGTCTGCTGGCCGGTGACGGGATCGAACCTGACCACGGCATGGTATTTGTCGGGCGTGGCCTCGGCCGGGGCATAGCCCTTGCCCTTCTGCGTCACGACATGGACGAGGATCGGGCCGTTGCCGGCATCGCGGACATTGCGCAGGACCGGCAGCAGATGGTCGAGATTATGCCCGTCGATCGGCCCGACATAGTAGAAGCCGAGTTCCTCGAACAGCGTCCCGCCGGTCCAGAACCCACGTGCGAACTCCTCGGTGCGTTTGGCCTTGTCGTGGAGGAAGCGCGGCAGCCGCTCGGCCAGATGCTTGGCGACCTCCCGCAGCGAGCGGTAGGTCCGACCCGAGACGAGCCGCGCCAGATAGGCCGACATCGCGCCGACGGGCGGCGCGATCGACATGTCGTTGTCGTTGAGGATCACCACGAGGCGCGAGCCGAGCGCGCCGGCATTGTTCATCGCCTCATAGGCCATGCCGGCCGACATCGCGCCGTCGCCGATCACGGCGATGACGTTGTTGGGCTTGCCGGCAAGGTCGCGCGCCACGGCCATGCCGAGCCCGGCCGAGATCGAGGTCGAGGAATGGGCGGCGCCGAACGGGTCGTATTCGCTTTCGGCTCGCTTGGTGAAGCCCGACAGGCCACCGGGCTGGCGCAAGGTGCGGATGCGTTCGCGCCGGCCGGTCAGAATCTTGTGCGGATAGGCCTGATGGCCGACATCCCAGATCAGCCGGTCGCGCGGCGTGTCGAAGACATGATGCAAGGCGACCGTCAGCTCGACCACGCCGAGGCCGGCGCCGAGGTGCCCGCCCGTCACCGAGACGGCGTCGATCGTCTCCAGACGCAACTCGTCCGCGAGCTGGCGCAGATCGCTATCGGCCAGCTTGCGCAGGTCGGCGGGCGTATCGACGCGGTCGAGAAGGGGAGTGGGGGCGCGTTTCGTCACGGAACCGGTCTATCGCATCGGCAAGGGCTGACACAAGGCCGCGCCGGAAGGTGATTGCGCCTGGAGGGCTGGCGCGCAATTTGCTGAACTTCCATAGTCACAACATTGCCGCAGCGGAACCCAACATGCAGATCACCATCGTCCAGAGAGCCATGTCCAGGGTTCGCCGCGTGTCGAGATGGCTGTCATGCGGCGCCATCGCCGGCGCGATCTTTATGTCAGGCGGCGCCGATGCCCAGACGCTTCGCATCGCGATGACCTCGTCCGATATCCCGACCGCGACCGGCCTGCCCAATAACGGCTTCGAGGGTATGCGCTTCCTCGGCTACCCGAGCTTCGAATCGCTCGTGCTCTGGGACCTGAGCCGGACCGACCGGCTCGCCACGCTGCGTCCCGGTCTGGCCGAGCGCTGGGAGCAGGCCTCCGAGGACAACAGGACCTGGATCTTCCATCTGCGCCGGGGCGTGAGGTTTCATGATGGCACGGATTTCGACGCCGACGCCGTGATCTGGAACCTGGAGCGCTATTTCAACAAGGACTCCGCCCAGTTCGAGCCGCCGGCGGCGGCGATCGTGCGAGCCCGCGCACCGATCGTCACCGGCTACCGCAAGCTGGGGGACGCCACGGTCGCGATCACGACCGCGAGCCCGGCATCCTATTTTCCCTATATGGCCGCCCTGATCCTGTTCTCGTCGCCGACTTCGTTCGAGAAGGCGGGCCGGGACTGGGCCAAAGTCGGCGTGATGGGGGCGGCCGGCACAGGCCCCTTCCGGATTGCGAATGTGGTCCCGCGCGAGCGTGTCGAACTCACGCGCAACGATGGCTATTGGGACTCAGCCCACAAGGCCAGGGTCGAAAAAATCGTGCTGATGCCGATCCCGGAGGCCAGCGCCCGCCTTGCCGCGCTGCGCGCCGGCCGGGTCGACTGGATCGAGGTTCCGCCTGCCGACGGTATTCCCTCGCTGAAGCAGGCCGGCTTTTCGATCGTGAGCGGCTCATATCCGCATGTCTGGCCATGGTTCTTCAACATCGCCGCGACCAACAGCCCCTTCAAGGACGTCCGCGTTCGGCAGGCGCTGAACTATTGCGTCGATCGGGACGGGATCGTCGCTCTGCTCAACGGCACGGCGGAGCCCGCTATCGGCTGGCTCCAGGCAAGCGACCCGGACTTCGGCAAGCCGGAAAACCGCTACGGGTTCGATCCCGCCCGCGGGAGGGCACTGCTGGCCGAGGCCGGCTTCACCGCCGGGAAGCGGCTGTCCTTCAAGGTCATGATCTCGACCTCCGGGTCAGGCCAGATGTCGCCGCTCCCGATGAACGAGTTCCTGCAGGCCAGCCTCAAGGAAGCCTGCGGCGTCGATATCGAGTTCGTCGTCACCGAATGGCAGGTGCTCCTGAACAACATGCGTGCTTTGCCCGATGCCTCGGCCCTGAACGGCGCGCTCGCGCTGAACATCAGCTCACCCTCCACCGACCCCAGCGTCATGGCCCGCTACTTCGCGGCGGCGGGCGCACCGCCCAACGGCTTCAACTTCGCACAGTGGAAGGATGAGGCTTTCGAGGCGGCCTTCGCCAGGCTCGCGGCCGCCACCGATGCGAGAACGATCGCCGAGCAGACGGCGCTCGCCCATGAGCGGCTGGTCGACAACCCGCCCTGGCTCTACATCGTCCATGATCTCAACCCGCGCGCCATGTCGCGCAGGGTGACGGGTTTCGTCTCCCCGCAGTCCTGGTTCGTCGATCTGACGGCCGTCAACATGCAGTGACCGCCATGAATGATACATCCGCGAATGTGACCGATCTCGCGCTGCTGCCGGCCCATGTGCTGGCACGCGAGATCGCTGCCAGAAGGATATCTCCGGTCGATGTCGTCGATGCGCTGCTCAGGCGCATCGACAGGTTCGAGCCGAAGCTGCAATCCTTCGTTTCGGTCTATGGCATGGATGCTCGCCTGGCGGCGGAAGGCGCCGACAAGGCCATCCGCTCCGGTCATGCCGTCGGCCCGCTCCACGGCGTTCCGGTCGCGCTCAAGGATCTGATCGAACTCGAAGGCCGCGTCACCACCGGCGGCTCGGCGATGTGGCGCAAGCGCCGCTCCACGGTGACCGCGACGATCGCCCGACGCATGATCGCCCAAGGCATGATCGTCCTCGGCAAGACCCATACCGTCGAGTTCGCCTATGGTGGCTGGGGCACCAATCAGCACATGGGCACGCCCCACAATCCTTGGGACGCGACCGATGCGCGGACGCCGGGCGGCTCGAGCAGCGGCTCTGGCGTCGCTGTCGCGAGCCGGCTCGCGCCTTGGGCGATCGGCACCGATACCGGCGGCTCGGTGCGCCTCCCGGCAGCCTACTGCGGATTGACCGGCTTGAAGGCGACGATCGGGCGCATCTCGACCTACGGTATCCTGCCGCTCTCGACCACGCTCGATACACCGGGCCCGATGGCCCGCACCGTCGAGGATGCGGCGCTGCTCTACAACGTGCTGCAGGGTCCCGATCCGCTGGATCCCAACACCCGTGGCATCGCCGCGGCCGATCCGATGCCGACCCTGAAACGCGGCGTGCGCGGCCTTCGCATCGCGCATATGCCCGAGGCCGAGCGCGAGGGCGTCGATGCGGAAATGCTGGCGGCCTATGACGCCTCGCTCGACCTGCTGGCGAAACTTGGCGCCGAGATCGTCGAGATCAGGCTTCCGTTCCTGTTGGGTGATTTCGTCGCTGCGCAGGCGGTGACGGCCGCCGAAGCCTATTTTTTCGATCGCGAACTGGTCGACGATCCGCAGGCCCAGCTCGACGAGGCGGTGCGCCCGCGCATCCTGGCTGGAGCGAAAGTCTCCGCCCAGGACTATCTCGCGACGAAGCGCCTGCAGGCCCAGTCGAAGCGGATCATGGCCGAAGCGATGCAAGGGATCGACGCCCTGCTGACCCCGACGACGCCGACCCCTGCGATCAGACTGGCCGACGTCGATCAGATGGTCTTTCCCTCGCGGTTCACACGGTTCGGCAATTTCCTCGAAATGTGCGCGCTCTCGCTGCCCAACGGCTTCACCGCCGGCGGCCTGCCGCTCTCTTTGCAGATCTGCTGCCAGGGCTATGAGGAGGCGACGGCGCTACGCATCGGCTACGCGCTGCAGCACGCGACCGACTATCATCTCAGGGTGCCGCCGATGGTGGCGTGAGGTTCGTCCGCGCTTATGAATATCGATGGCCGTCATCCCGGGTCTACCTCCGGTCACCCGGGATGACTCGCGCTCAAAAGGCATCCGGCAGCCAGAAATCGGGTGGGTTCCGCGCTGCCGTGCTGCGACTGCTTGCATAGTCCCGCAAGCAGGAACCCGCCGATGCCGTCCCCGCTCCCGATCGCCCTACTGCTCACCGGCGTCCTCGCGCAGTTCGCCGACAAGCTGGCGCTCGACACCATTTCGCTGGCGGCAACGCAAGCCGGCGCGAGCCCGCGCCTTGTCGGTCTGTTGGTCGCTGCGCAATCGGCGGCATGGCTGCTGGTCTCGCTGCCGGCCGGCGTCTTCGCCGACCGTATCGCTCCGCGTGCGCTGATCCGGCTTGGCGGTGCGCTGATGCTGGCCGGCTCGCTCACCGGGGCGGCGCTGCTCGGCTTCGGCTTCGTCGGGCCGGGGCTCGCCGCCTCGGCCTTCGTCGCGGCGTCCGGCCCCGTCGTGATCGCGCTTTCGATCTTCGTATTGCTGCCGCGCATGGTGCCCGTGGCGGATCTGCCGCGCGCCAATGGCCGACTCGAACTCGGGCGCGCGGTGCTGAGCTTCGCTTCGCCGCTCATCGCTGGCTGGGCGGTGGCGCGCGGCGTCGGGTCGCTGGGCCTCGGCCTCTGTGCGGGTGTTGGCGCTGCCATTCTGGTCGCGGCGGGGCGGTTGCCGGGCGAGGCGCCGGCGCCGCAGCAGCGTCTGCCGCTGCACCGCGCCATCGCCGAGGGCGGCGCATTCGTCGCACGCCATCCCTATCTCAGGCCGATCGCGCTTTGCGCCATCGCCTGGAACCTCGCCTTCTTCGCCTTTCTTGCGCTGTTCGTGCCCTATGCGGCGCGCGTGCTGCTGCTGGATCCGGCCGCGATCGGGCTAGCCTCCTCGATCGCCGGCCTCGGTTCGATCGCGGCCGCTTTGGTCGGGCCAACGCTTATAGCGCGCCTGCCGACAGGAGCGCTGCTGATCTTCGGCCCCGCAGTCTCGCTCATCGGGGTGACCTCACTGGCGCTCGCCCCGCCAGCGCTCGGCGTGGCGGCGCTCGGGCTGGCTTTCTTGCTTCTGGGTTTCGGCCCGATCCTCTGGTTCATCACCCAGACCAGCCTGCGCCAGGCGGTTACGCCGCCTGCCCTGCTCGGCCGCGTCAGCGCAACCTTGACGACGGCGATGTACGGGATGCGCCCCCTCGGCGCGCTCTCGGGCGGCTTCGCCGGCGAATGGTTCGGGCTGCAGGCGGCGATGGCACTGCCGGTGGCCCTCTTCGCTCTGTCGACCCTGGCGATCGTCGCCTCGCGAATGCCGCAGTTGAGAACGATGCCGGAGGGGGAACTCACCCCTCAGGCAGCGGAATGAACTCTGCCTCGTCGCCGGGCACCGTGTCGAAGCGGCCGGCTTTCCATTCCGCCTTGGCCTGGTCGATGCGCTCTTTCGAGGAGGAGACGAAGTTCCACCAGATGTGGCGCGGCCCGTCCATCGGCTCGCCGCCGACCAGCATCAGCCGGCTCTGGTCGAGGGCGAGGATCGAGATGCGGTCGCCGGGCTTGAAGATCAGCAGTTGCCCCGCGCCGAATTCGTCGCCGGCGATGTCGATCCTGCCCGAAACGATATAGACCGCGCGCTCCTCGTGCTCGGCGTCCAGCGGCAGGATTGCGCCGGGCGAGAGCACGGCCTCGGCATAGAGCACGTCCCAGGGAAACTTCACCGGCGACGTCTCGCCATAGGCCGAGCCCATGATCAGGCTGATCCGCTTCCCGCCTTCGACGATGCGCGGCAGTTCGGGCGCGGCATGGTGGATGAACTCCGGCGCGACCTCCTCATGCGTCTTCGGCAAGGCGAGCCAGGCCTGGATGCCGTAGAGGCGCGGCCCGTTGGCGCGCGCCTCCAGCCCGGTGCGCTCGGAATGGACGATGCCGCGTCCCGCCGTCATCAGGTTGACCGCGCCCGGCTTGATCGCCAGCGCCGTGCCCAGCGAATCCCGGTGCATGATCTCGCCGTCGAAGAGATAGGTCACGGTCGAGAGGCCGATATGCGGGTGCGGGCGCACGTCGAGCCCCTCGCCGAGATGGAACTCGGCAGGCCCCATCTGGTCGAAGAAGATGAACGGGCCGACCATCTTGCGCCCGATCGAGGGCAGGGCGCGGCGCACCGAAAACCCGCCGAGATCATGGGCGCGCGGCACGATCACCTGCTCGATCGCCTGGCAGGAGCGGGCATCGCCCAGGACGGGGTCTTCGGCAGGAAGTTGGGACATTGGGAACTCCGGCTGGTCGCAACTTTGCTGCGGGCCCAGAGCCCAGGCAAGCGAGCATTTCGAAAACAGATCAGCGGTGAACTAAAACGTGAATTATACGCTATTACAACCTAAGGTAGTGTGTTTTTGTTGTGCCTCGCGGGCTGGCGAATGGTCTCCTCCATCAGGTTGGGAGCTTGGCAATGACAAAACGAAATGTGGTGGATTGGCGGCAACCCCGGGAGGGCTTCCTGTCCATCCTCACCTTCATCCTCCTCATGCTGACGGCAGGACTGCTGATTCAGACTTCGTTTGGCAACAATAAGCAGCTTCGCCCGGCGATCTGGTCAGCGATGTTTCTGGCGATCGTGACACCGATCGCGATCATCGCGATCCGCCATGAGATTAGGGTCACACGGATAAAGCTGATCTCGCTCTTTGCCGATACGTTCAATTTTGTCACCCAGTCGGGCAAGAACCAAGGCATAGCCGCGCTCATCGACCCCGCCCGCGGCGCCAATGTCTCGTTTGAATTTGTCAAGGGCAAATACTACGCCGACATCGATCATCAAGATGGCATTGAGCCGACGCTGGAAGACGTGCCGCGTCTGCCGATGATGTTGAGGGCCGACTGGATGCTGCTGTTCTGCGCGATCCCGTATATGGGCATCGCTTGGTTCGGCACCTTTCTTCTGTGCGCGCCGCTGGTCGAGGTGATCTATTTCAGCAAGCTCCATGCGATTGGTTCGTGGTTCAGGCCAAGCGTGTTGGGAGCCGGTGGCCTCGACCTCAATACGATCAACGATGCTGTCGCACTTGCGTCGCAGCACGGCAATGTCGTGACCATCGCGGTGCTCGCCTTCTCCGGTGCGTATTTTTACAGTCTGCGGCTGCTACTGAGGGCAGTCGCCGTCTTCGACCTGTCGCCGGTCACATTCCTGCGTTGCTTCGTACATATCCTGCTGGCGATCCTGCTCGCGGTGGTGATCTACCGTGTCTTTCCATCTGGCGAAGGCTGGTCCAACGCACTGGCCCGCGTCGGGGATGTGCTCCGGGCTACCGCTGGTGTCGCAACCACACCGCAGCCTGCGATCCCGAACGTCTGTACGCCCGCCCTCTGCCCGCCGGCCGGCGCCGCTGGAAGCGTCAGCGCGCTGTGGCTGATCGTGGCCTTCGGCCTCGGCTTCGTTCCTGACGCCGCGCTGCAGTTCGTGCTTCAGAAGAGCGGTTTGAACTTCAAGGAGCGCTACAGCGACCTCGAGCGGCACACCAAGCTCGTGCCGGTCACGATTCTCGACGGCATCGACAGTTTCATCGCCTATAGACTGGAAGAGGCCAACATCTTCGACGTCCAGAACCTCGCGACCGCGAACCCGATCATGCTGCACATCGAAAGCCCCTTCGGCATCTACGAGACGATCGACTGGGTCGCCCAGGCGCAGCTTTGCACGGTCGCCGGGCCTGACCGCTTCCTGCTGCTCAAGACACTCAATATCCGCACGATCTTCGATCTCGAGCGCGCCGTCATGCCGCGCGTGCTCGATCCGGGCCCCGAGGGGCTGGCAGACCAGGCGGCAACGGCGGCTGCCGCCGCAGCCAGGGCGAGAGCCCATGCGCAGGCAACGGAACTCGATGCCAAATTCGCTGGGGCGGCACTCGCGGCACTGCAAAAACCAGGCGGTTCGGGAACGCCGGAAGAGATCGACAAAGCGAAAGTAGCGGAGGAAGCGAAGACAGCCGCAGATAAAGTTGCAGCGAAGGCCGCTGCGGAAGCAAAGGACGCAGAAGCCGCCGCGGCAGCCTCCGCTGCTACTGTCAAGGCAGTTGCCGAGGCCATCGGCGTCCTGAGGGCGACGCTTCCGGCGGCATCGATAAGCCTGCCTGCCGTTCCCCCGCCCACCAATGCCGGCGTCAAACCTCCAGTGGTTGAAGCCAAAAACTTAGCAGCCGAAACCGGCAAGTCGCCGGCCGAACCAGGCGCCTCGGTTATCGCTGCGATTGGCAACATCTTGGTCCGCGACAACATCCGCGACCAGGCACTGCGCAAGGCGCTCATCCTTGGCAACCCTGGCTATGAGGGCGCGCCCTCTCTGGAGACGACCCGCCATATGGTCATGGTGATGATCGACGATCTCCACGTCCACCGCCTGCGACAGGTCTGGAAGCATATTGCCAGGCAGTTGGGTGACCGGAACGGCTATCTTTAGTAGCAATGACCCGTCGGCGCCTACTTATCCACGTCGAGCGCCGTGGTTCCCGTCGGCTTGCCGTCTGCACCGAGCGTGATCTTCTCGATGCGGGCTTCGGCCTGCTTCAGCAGCGCGTCGCAGCGCGCCTTCAGGGCCTCGCCTCGGGTGTAGATATCGATTGATTCCTCGAGCGGCACGTCGCCCCGCTCGAGCCGGGTGACGATCGCTTCCAGTTCCTTGAGCGCCGCCTCGAACGGCAGGGCTGCGATATCGGCGTTGCTCTTGGCATCGGTCACGGCGTGATTCCCTTTTGCCGTAGCTTATCGGCAGCGCCGTTGCCTGCCGCAACCCCGCTCACACAGGTAGCGCCGAACTCTTCTTGATCGTCCGCAGCGTCAGCGTCGACTGCACCCGCGTGACGCCGGGCAGTTGCGTGATGATGTCGGTGTGGATGCGCTCGAAATCGGCGCTGTCGCGGTAGATCACCCGCATCAGATAGTCGTGCGCGCCGGCCAGCAGATGGCATTCGAGGATTTCCGGCAGGTTCTGCACGGCTTGCTCGAAACCCTCCAGCGAGGCCCGGCCCTGCTGGTCGAGCGTGACGAAGACGAAGGCGGTGCCCGGAAAACCCGCGATCTTGTCGTCGAGCAGCATGGCATAGCCGCGGATCAGCCCGCTTTCCTCCAGCTGCCGGACCCGCCGCAGACAGGCCGAGGGCGACAGATGGACCTTGTCGGCAAGCTCGGAATTGGTGATGCGACCATCGGTCTGCAGGATGCGCAGGATCGTGCGGTCGCGGGAATCGAGATCGATCGTCATGCGGTGGCGGGCTCCGGTAGGACGATATGGCAGCAAAATAGGCTTCGCCCATCGCGCCCTGTCCTGCCCGATGCATTGTCGCAAAACGTGAGCGATGCAAGCAACAATCTGCGCCGATTGACGAAGAATGCGCCAGATATCGACGCGTCACGAGCGAGGGGCCGCACGAAGCTTCCGGTTGCGGCGCGGTCGCTCAGGTCAGTTCGACTTCGAACGGCGCGCCTTCGAAGGCCTCGGCGCCCCGGCCGATCCGGGCGATCGCGCGTTGCATTCGCCCGTCCCGTCCCAGTATCGCGTCGCCGAGCGCGACCAGCCTTGCATTTGGCGTCGCCGAGGGAGAGGCCGCGCGCAGGCGCAAGGCGATCTCGTCCTCATCGCGGTCGGGGCCGAGCGCGCAGGCCGCGATATAGGCCGCCGCCGTCGACCGGCTGATCCCGGCCCAGCAATGGATCACGATCGGCGCGGCACGATCCCATTCGCGCATGAACCGCAGGAAGCGCGCGACATGCTCTTCGCCAGGCACGATATGACCGTCCATTGGCGTCGTGATGTCCGACATGCCGAGGAAGAGATGGCGCTCCTCGTCGATCCCGGGCGGGCATTCGACGACCGTGTTGACGTTGATCAACGTCACGACATGGCTGGCCCGAACGGCGGCCACCGTCTCATGCAGTTTCGACAGAGACGAGACGTGCAGGGTCGGCATGGCGGGCTCCGAGTAGGTCGATGAGATAGGCCACCCCGGCGCTGGCAGGCAAGCCTGCAGGTCGGCCCATGTGCCAGCCATGTTCGCAGCGACCGCGTCATGCTCTACAAACGCGGCGCACGTCTCCGAAATCCAAGGCCGAAATGAATCTCTGGTTCCGACTGCTCTGGCTGCTGCTGGCGACACCGTTCCGGCCGAGGCTGGTTGCTCCCTTCGCGCCGTCCGTGCTTCGCTTCCGGGTCTGGTTCAACGATCTCGACACCAGCCCGCACATGAACAACGGCCGCTACTGGACCTTGATGGATCTCGGCCGGACCGATCTCATGCTCCGCAGCGGCCTCTGGCGCGCCGTGCTGCGCCATCGCTGGCTGCCCGTCGTCAATGCCGGCACCATTCGGTTTCGACGCGAACTGCGGCTGTTCCGGCCCTTCCGGGTCGAAACGAAAATCCTCTGCTGGACGCAATCCTGGCTCGTGATGCAGCATCGCGTCCTGAGCCGCGGTCGCGACGGCGCCGAGATCGTGGCGGCCGTCGCGCTGGTGCGCGCGGCCCTCTACGACAAGCGCGAACGCAGCTTCGTGCCGGTTGCGCGGCTGCTCGGCGAAATCGGGCGGAATGCCGAAAGCCCGCCGCAGAGCCCCGAGGTCGCGGCCTTTCTCGCTTCGGAGGATGCGCTGCGCGCAGCCGCTCCATCGTCGGACGCTTGACACGCGCAGATCGGGCTCGGCCTACTCTGCCGCCAGCCGCGTCGCGCGCCATTGCGCCAGCAGCGCCCGGAGCGCGCCGGGCTTCAGCGGCTTGTTGAGCAAGTGCACCTCCAGCGCCATCGCCGCCTCACGCACCTGCGGCGACCGGTCGGCCGTCAGCAGGATCGCGGGCATTGACCCTGTCGAGCGCTCGCGCAAGGCGCTGATCGCGCTCAGCCCGTTGCCGTTGTCGAGGTGGTAGTCGGCGATCACCACGTCCGGCTGGCATTTCGTCGCGCGCAGGGTCAGCGCCTCGTCCAGGCCTGCGGCGGTATCGACCGTGCAGCCCCAGCCTTCCAGCAGCAGCTTCATCCCGTCGAGGATGGCCGGCTCGTTGTCGATCACGAGTAGCCTCAATCCTGCCAGCTGTCCGGCCGGAGCCTGTCTTGGCGAGGCGCCCGTCGTCATCGCCGGCAGCGGCGAGGCGCGCGGCACCAGCACGCAGAAGCGCGTGCCGCGTCCGGGCGTCGAGAGCAGCGTCAGGCGGTGGTCGAGCGTGCGCGCGATGCGCTGGACGATGGACAGCCCGAGGCCGAGCCCGCGCGCCACCTTGGCGCCTTGGTCGAGCCTCTGGAACTCGCGGAACACCGTCTTCTGCTTGCTCTGCGGGATGCCGAGCCCCGTATCCAGCACCTCGACGCTGATCTGTCCGCCCCGTCTGCGACAGCCGACGAGCACCTTTCCGTTCGGTGTGTATTTGATCGCGTTCGAGATCAGGTTCTGCATCAGCCGGCGCAGCAGCCGCCGGTCGGAACGCAGCGCCAGCGTGGTCGGCATCAGCACGAGTTTGAGCCCCTTCTCCTGCGCGCTCGGCTCGAATTCGCGCTGCAGCTGCCGCATCAGCTCGTCGACACGGAAGGACGTGATCTCGGGCTTCAGCGCGCCGCCATCGAGCCGCGAGATTTCCAGCAGCGCGGTCAGGATCTCCTCCACCGCATCGAGCGAGGCGTCGATGTTGTCGGCTAGGTCGGGATGTCCCGCAGCGCGGTCGCGCTCGACCAGCGAAGCGGCATAGAGCCGGGCCGCATTGAGCGGTTGCAGGATGTCGTGGCTGGCAGCCGCTAGGAACCGCGTCTTCGAGGCGTTCGCCTCCTCGGCCTCCCCCTTGGCGCGCTGCAGCTCGGTATTGACCCGCAGGATCTCCTCGGTGCGCTCGACGACGCGTCGCTCCAGGCTCTCATTCGTCCGCTCCAGCTCCTCCTGCGCCTCGACCGCCTCTGTGATGTCGGTATAGGTCGTCACCACGCCGCCATCGGGCAGCGGATTGGAGCGGATCTCGATCACCTTCTTCGACGGGTAGAGCCTGAGCCGCACCGGTTCGCGATCGCGCACGAAGCTCTGCAGGCGCGCCGCCATCAACTCGTCCTGCTGGCCGTCGCCATAGGCGCCGCGTGCCGCGTTGAAGCGCACCACCTCATCAAGTCCCGTGCCGAACCGCACCAGCGAGGGCGGCAGATCGTAGAGCTGGATGAAGGCCTGGTTCCAGGCGAGCAGGCGCAGGTCGCGGTCGAGCACCGTGATGCCCTGGCCGGCATGGTCGAGCCCGTGCTGCAGGATGTCGCGATTGTACTGAAGCGCCGCCGACGCGTCGTCGAGCAGCTTGAAGGCGGCCTCGGTCGAGAGGTTGCGCCGCCGCAGCAGCAGCGACAGCACTAGGCGCGACGAGGCCGCGCCGATCGCCGAGGAGAGCAGGTGCTCGCCGAAGCGCAGCAGATGGATGTCGGCCTCGCGATTGCCGATCGAGGCCGCGCCGCGGCTGGCCGCGAAGCCCTCGAAAGCGCGTTGGGTCCGCTCCTGCCCGAGATAGCGCCCGATCGTCGATTGCAGCTCGGCCTCCGTGACGCTGGAGCGCCACAGCGAGAAGGACTGCGCCATCGTAGCATGGCCGGATTCGACGAAGGCATTGGCCTGCAGCCGCTCCATCGCGTTCGCGGGGCGCAACAGCGAAAAGCCGATATAGGCCAGCACATTCAAACCAAGGCTCCAGAAGACGCCATGGGGCAAGGGCGGCCAGTCGAGGCCGAACAAGGCTTCCGGCCGCAGCGCCGCGATGCCGAGCGGACCCTCCGTGACGATCGTGTGCCACGCCCCTCCCGGGTGGACCAGGCTCGGCATCAGCAGCGTATAGGCCCAGGTCACGATGCCGATCGTCAGCCCGGCCGCGGCGCCCAGCGCCGTACCGCGTCGCCAGACCAGTCCGCCGAAGAAGGCCGGCGCGATCTGCGCCGTCGCCGCGAATGACAAAAGGCCGATCGAGACCAGCGCGGCCTCGCCCGCCGCGCGATAATAGGCATAGCCGAGCAGGATCACGATCAGGATCGCAATCCGCCGGATGATGACGACCTTCGAGCCGAGATCGCCGCCGGCCGTGCCGTTATTGGCGCTCTGCGACGTCAACATGGCGACCGATCGCGCCGGATCGCTTAGCCCCCCGCGCCCGCGCAGCAGCAGCGGCATGAAGAGATGGTTCGAGATCATGATCGCCAGCGCGACCGAGGCGACGATCACCATCGCGGTCGCAGCCGACAGGCCGCCGACAAAGACCAGCAGCGCGATCATCCCCGCCTTGTGCTGCAGCGGCAGCAGCAGCACGGTCATGTCGCGGTCGATGCCGGGGCCGGGCATCAGAAGTTCGCCGGCCATCGCCAGCGGTAGCACGAAGAGATTGATCAGGACGAGATAGAGCGGAAACATCCAGGCGGCGCGGCGGACATCGCGCGGGTCGCGGTTCTCGACGATGGTCATGTGGAACTGCCGCGCCAGCAGAAGCGAGGCGCAGGCCGACAGCAGGGTCAGCGTCAGGAAGGTCGGCCAGTTCGAGGTCCGCTCCCACAGCGGCACGCCGCTCGGCAGATTGGCGGCCCGGGTGAAGAGGTCGGCGGTGCCGTCGAACAGGCCGTAGACCACGAAGATGCCGAGGACGAGGAAGGCGACGAGCTTGATCAGCGATTCCACCGCGATCGCGAGCACCAGCCCGTGCTGATGCTCGGTCGCATCGATATGGCGCGTACCGAAGGCGCAGGCGAAGCCCGCCAGCACCATCGCGACCAAGAAAGCCAGGTCGCTCAGAATCGGCACGTCCGGCGTCAGGGCCTGCCCGCCGACGGCGGTCAGGAAGACCGACAGCGAATTGGCAAGCGCCTTCAGTTGCAACGCGATGTAGGGCAGGGCCCCGATCACCGCGACGATGCAGACCAACGCGGCGACCCGTTCGCTCTTGCCGTAGCGTGCGCCGACGAAATCGGCGATCGAGGTGATGTTCTGCGACTTGGCGATCTCGACGATACGCGAGACGAAACGGTGGCCGAAGCCGATCACCAGAATCGGCCCGACATAGATTCCGAGGAAGTCGAGCCCGGCCTTGCTGGCGAAGCCGACAGAGCCGTAGAACGTCCAGGAGGTGCAGTAGACGCCGAGCGCCAGCGCATAGATCGTCGTGCGCGCCCGCCCGCTCATCAGGTGCCGGCCCGACGTGTCCGCGACATGAGCGACCGTGAACAGGCCGCACAGATAGGCGAGCGCGACCAGGATGACGGACCAGGCGGGGATCATTCGGCCTCCTTCGCCGGCGCTGAGCAGCGGCTGTCCGTTCAGGCTCCGGCGCCTGCCCAGCCTAGCGCTGACACTCGACCCTCGCCATAGCCCATTCGGTGTGGTTGTTGCCGGCAATCGTCAGCCATCAACAGGGTTTGCCCTCACCAGCGACCGTCGGGCTTCTAACCGACCTCCGACTCCGTTAGCGTTTTAATCTCGCCGCGACGCGACCAGTCACGCTGTTCTGAGGACAGCGACCAGAGAAGAGGCCTGAGCCATGCTCGAGGAGTTCAAGAAATTCGCCCTGAAGGGCAATGTCGTCGATCTCGCCATCGGCGTGATCATCGGCGCGGCCTTTGGCAAGATCGTCGACTCGCTGGTCTCGGACGTCATCATGCCGTTCATCGGTGCTCTCGGCGGCGTCGATTTCTCCAATTATTTCATCGGCCTGAACGAGGCCGTCACCGCTCCGGTGCTGGTGGAGGCGAAGAAGCAGGGTGCGGTCCTGGCCTATGGCTCGTTCATCACCGTGGCGATCAACTTCGTGATTATCGCCTTCGTGCTGTTCCTCGTCGTGCAGGCGATCAACCGGCTTAAGCGCAAGGAAGCTGCCGCCCCGCCTCCGCCGCCGGCCGAAGACGTCGTGCTGCTCGCCGAAATCCGCGATTTGCTGAAGCAGAAAGCAGTTTGATTCCCAAGATCGGTCGCGATGATTCATCACCGCGACCGATCGACCCGATCTCGCGATTTCATGCCTCCTTCCGCCGCCATCGGCTAAAGCAGGACATGACATTTGCGAGGCCGATCTCATGACGACCACGACGCTTGCGGGCGCCCGCCTGATCTCCGACCTGCGCCCCGAGGCCCGCAACGCGCCCGAGAGCGGCATCGTCGAGGTCGTCAATCATGGCCGGCTGAAGGACGGGCTGATCCCGCTCTGGGTCGGCGAGGGTGATCTGCCGACGCCAGACTTCATCACGCGCGCCGCCAACAAATCCTTGGCCGCCGGCGAGACCTTCTACACTTGGCAGCGCGGTATCCCGGATCTGCGCGAGGCGCTGGCGCGCTATCACACCGCGCTCTATGGCCAGCCCTTCGCGATGGACCGCTTCTTCGTGACCGGCTCCGGTATGCAGTCGGTCCAGATCGTCGTGCGCATGATCACCGGCCCGGGCGACGAGGTCGTGATCCCGACGCCGGCCTGGCCGAACGTCGCCGCGGCCATCGGCGTGGCCGGGGCGGTGCCGATCAACGTCCCGATGGACTATGTCCATGGCCGCTTCTCGCTCGATCTCGACCGGCTGGCGGACGCGATCACGCCCAGGACCCGCGCGATCGCCATCAACTCGCCCGCCAACCCCACCGGCTGGACGGCGACAAAGGATGAACTTGCCGCGATCCTGGCGCTGGCGCGCAAGCATGGCCTTTGGATCATCGCCGACGAGATCTATGCCCGTTTCGTCTACGACGGCTCGCCCCGCGCCGCCTCCTTCCATGACGTGATGGACGAGGACGACCGCGTTCTCTTCGTCCAGACCTTCTCGAAGAATTGGGCCATGACCGGCTGGCGCATCGGCTGGATCGAGGCGCCCGCCGCTTTCGGCCAGATCATCGAGAACCTGATCCAGTACTCGACCTCGGGCTCGCCGGTTTTCGTCCAGCGTGCCGCCATCGCCGCGCTCGACGAGGGCGAGCCCTTCGTCGCCGAGCAGATCGCCCGTGCGGCCGAGGGACGCAGGATCATCGCAGAGGGGCTGAAGGCGACCAATCGCGTCACGCTCGCCCCGCCAGACGGGGCCTTCTACCAGTTCTTCTCGGTCGATGGCCGCGAGGATTCGCGCGCGCTCGCCATCGAACTCGTCGACAGGGCCAATGTCGGTCTCGCGCCGGGAACGGCCTTCGGTGCCGGCGGCGAAACGGGGCTGCGCCTGTGTTTTGCCCGCAAGGCCTCGGATCTGGTCGAGGTCGTGGCGCGGCTGCAGAGGGCGCTCGCCGCCATCTGAAGCGCTGCGCGCGAACCAGATCGGTGGGGCTATAGAAGCCCTTCATGACAGCTGGGACGAGCCTATGCCCTTATGCATGTCCCGATTTGACGCCCGCTTGCAGGACGGTCATGAGATCGCTCGCGTCGCTGCTGTCCTCAGACGCTCGGAGCCAGATGGCGCTGCTCGGCTATCCCTCGTCCCCGTTCGCTGTTCTGTCGCGCGAGGCCGTCGTCATCGGCATCGCCGCGCTGGGTGGTGCGGCTTTCGCCCTGCTCGGCGTGCCCGCGGCCTGGCTGTCCGGGTCGATGATGCTGAGCGCCGCGGTTGCGTTCATTCGCCCGCTTCCGCTCCTGCGCAAATCCTGGTTCGATGCGACGGTTCTGCTCTCCGGCACGATCATCGGCTCGGCCGCGACGCCTGAATCGCTGGCGACAGCAGCGCGCTATCCGGCCTCGCTTGCCGTTCTCGTGATCGGCGTGGCTGCGATCATGATCGCCGGCGGTGCCTATCTGCGCTATGTCGCGCGCTGGCCATGGATCGACGCGCTGCTTGCCTCGGCGCCCGGAGCGCTTGCGACCGTGCTCGCCGTGGCGCAGGCCAAGGGCGCCAATATCGGCCGCATCTCGGTCGTGCAGCTCTTTCGCCTGCTCGTGCTGGTCGCACTGCTCCCGAGCGCCATGCAGATGACCGGCCTCCATCCGGCCGCGTCGATGCCGCCGTCGATGGCGGTCGGCGCCGCTACGATGCTGCTCCTTCTGCTCTGCGGCTTTGCAGTCGGGCTCGTCTTCGAGCGCCTCGGCGTGGCCGCGCCGATGATGTTCGGCGCGACCTTTGCCAGCGCCTTACTGCACGGGACGGGGCTCGTCGAAGGCAATCTGCCGACCGAAATCCAGACGGCGGTACTGGTTCTGCTCGGCTCGACCATGGGCGGCCGCATCGCCCACATCCCCCGCAACGAGCTTCTCGGCCTGTTTCCGCTCGCGATTGGCGGCTTCTTCGTCTCGATCGGCGTGGCGTTCGCCTTCGCCTGGCCGGCGGCGCGCTTTGCCGGCGTATCCTATGCGAGCGCGATGACGGCGTTCGCTCCGGGCGGGCTGGAAGCCATGGCGATGCTGGCTTTCGCGATGGGGCTCGACACGCTCTATGTCGGCTCCCATCACCTTGTTCGCTTCCTGATGATCGGCATCGCCATGCCGTTCATCGTCGCCCGCATGAAAGGCGAGACGCCCAAGCCTTGAGGCGGCAGATTGGTTGCCATTCGGGCGCTCCTGTCATTCCGGGGCGGCCAAAGGCCGAACCCGGACCCACGACTGGGTGAGACACTATGTGAGCCCGATCACAAACGCTCTCCCGGTCGTGGGTTCCGGGTTCTTCGCTTTCGCGAAGCCCCGGAATGACAAAAGGATCAATCCACCCCGATCGTCGTTAGGTCCTGAAACCAGTGCTGGGCCAGCACGAAGTTTTTGATCTTCGGCGAAAGCGCATGCGGGTTGGTGTCGTGCACCACCCAGCCCAGCACCGCGTCGTCGACGATCAGGCTGTGCGCCTTGGCGAGCAGTTCGTCCTGCTTGGCGACGTCGAAGCTCGTGGCGGCTTCATTGAGCAGGGCGTCGACCGCCGGGCTCGACCAGGTCCCCCAGTTCACGCCGACCGGCGCGACCTGGTTGGAGTGGAAGAAGCGGATGATCGCGTAGAGCGGGTCGGAGGTGACATAGGCGATGTTGTTCGAGGAGACGTCAGCATTCATCTCGTCCTTCGCACCCTTGCGCCAGCGCGTGTAGAGCACTTCGAGCTCGACGACCTTGAATTCGATCTCGATCCCGACATCCTTGAGGTTCTGCTGGATGAACTCGTTCATCGGCAGCGACTGCATCTGTCCCGATCCGCCCTGCGCGATCACGAAGGTGGTCTTCAGCGGCTTCTGTGTCGAATAACCGGCCTCGGCCAAAAGCTTCTTCGCAGCTTCCGGATCGTACTTGATCTGGAAGCTGGGTTTGCCGAACCACGGGCTGGTCGGATCGACCTGGCCGATGGCCGGGCGCGCCAGCCCGTTCAGGAGAGCGACGATGCCCTCGCGGTCGATGGCGAGGTTCAAGGCCTTCCGCAGCCGAACATCCGTCCAGGGCGAGCCTGGCGCAACCGACAGATGATAGTTCCAGACATGGGGCGTGACGTTCTCGACGATCCGCATCTTCGCCGATTTCAGCTGCGGCACGGTGTCGGGGGCTGGCGTCTCGATCATGTCGACCTGGCCGGTGATCAGCGCATTGGTGCGCGCCAGAACCTCCGGCATCGGCAGCAGGATCAGGCGATCGACCTTGGCGAGGCGCTTCTTGTCGAAATAGTCGGGGTTCTTCACCAGTTCGGCGCGCTCGCGCGGCACGAACTTGTCCAGCTTGAACGGGCCGGTGCCCGAGGGCGTCATCGCGAATTTGTCCCAGTCCTTGCCGACCTTCTCGTATTGAGCGGGCGACGAGACCAGAAACCAGAGCATCTGGTAGGGAAAGAAGGAATCGACCGCCTTGGTGGTGATCTCGACGGTCTTGGGGTCCACCACGCGGTAGCTCGCGACCGAGGGCAGGCGCGGCTTGACCTGCGCCGCCTGGCGTCGGTCGTAATGGGCCGCCTTCTCGTCTAGCACCTTGTCGAGGTTCCAGACCACGGCGGCCGCGTCGAGTACGCTGCCGTCATGGAATTTGACCCCATCGCGCAGCGTGAAAAGCCACTTCTTCTGGTCGGCGGCGTCTACCTTCCACTCAGCTGCGAGACCCGGGACGAGCTTGCCGGGGCGATCGGCGACATCCATCTCCCAGGCAACCAGCGGATCGTAGATCGTGTAGCCGGTGAATTTGTAAGCGCCGGCGCCACGGTCCGGCTGTCCTGATGTCAGCGGGATATCGGCGAGCGAGATGCCGTAGCGCACCACCGACTCTGCCCCGGCCGCGGTGGTCAAGGAAAAGGCGAGGGCGGCCAATATTGCCAAGCGTTTGAACATGTAAGCACCATTTCGCAGGAAGGTGCGTACAAGTCAGCAAGCGCTATGCCAGACGAGGCATGGAACCGTGTCGCTTGGCCGATCGAATCCTCAGCCTTTTGGCCGCACGGCGCCATTGGTGCGGGTGATAACCGCGTAGAGCGATGTCGTGCCGCAGATGAAGAGCCGGTTGAGCTTGGGGCCACCCCCGTAGACCGGTCAGCTTCGCGGCAAGGTCTGGCATCTCGCCTGGAATGACGCAAATGCGGCCTCGCCACCGGATATGTCGAAGACGATGTCGCGCGGTCTGTCGCGAGGGCCGAATCCGGCAATGACGAGGCGTTCGCCACGGGCGATCTGCATCAGCGCATTGGGAGAAAGCGCTGTCGCATTGTCCTGCATGCTGTCGCTCAGGACGACGCCCTCATCGGCACCATCGATCTCCCACTTCACCACGACGCCGTCTATCGCGATCCGTGGCGTTTGCGCGTTCGGACGCCAGCTGCGCGATCCGACCAGCCAGTTGCTGAAATGGACCTGTCCTTTGACGTTCCTCATGCAGCTGATCGACCAGCCCGCAGCGCGGTCGGTCGAAGCGATCGCCATGTCGAACTGGACCTTCGTCGGCGCGCTCGCGCGCCAGGCCGTCCGCTTGGGTAGGCTGGGTGGCGAAGCTTCGGCCCGGACGCCTGCGTCGCTGCGCTCGGCTTGAGCAGCGGCCAACGGCTCGCGCGAACCGCCCGGCACCTGCAACAGAACCCGGTCGGCGTCATCACGCTCGGCCGGTTTTGCCGCTTCGGTGCCGAGCGTCGCTTGAGCTCGCTCGGCGCTTGCCGCCGGCTTGGGCTGCTCGGCCTGCGCCCCGACAAGGGTCACGGAGGACAAGACGACGATCCGTCCGGCTGCGCCGCAGGCCGCCGATCTGATCCGCAACTGAGCGCCCGGGACGAGCAATCCGTCGAGCGCTTCCCGCACGCGCTCGCCGGTCGCGCGGCTCCTGAACTCCGACGCGTCCGGCAGATTGATATGGTCCTCGTATCGGGCGTCCTTGAAAGTGACGCCCGTGAATTTGCCATTTTCCATATGGCGCTTGGTGATCCGGCCCGTACTGGTCGCCGGCGCACAGCCCTCCGTGCCGGGCAGGTTCGAGACCTCGATCAACCGCGTTCCGCTGCCGTCGAACTTGAAACGCGGCTCGCGGGCGGATTGCGCCGAGGCGGAAGCGGCTGCGGTCATGGCGCAGATCAGAAGGGCTGCGCGAAAGGGGATGGGCGCGGTCATGGAGGCTCCGTGAGGGGCGTGGAAAGGACAGGGATTGGGTGGGAGTTGTCTCAGCGCCCGCTGGAGCAGGCCGAGAGGAACGCCGGCGCGGCCTTGTCGGAGCCGGCGGTAGCAACCACGGTTCGCCCGGCGCGGCTCGTGATCGTCAACGGATTGCCGCGTGCCATTTCTGCTATCACCGGACGTATTGCGTCGAACGGGAAACGGGCCTCGATCTGCCGGACATCATCCATGTCGTTATAGCTGGTTTTGCCCTGAGCCGAGATGCTTTGCAGGCCAGCCGTGAGCGTGAAGGACTGTCTCGACCCGACGCGATAGCGGGCTTTCGGATCATCGACCCACGCCTCGACCATGCCGGTCCGATGCGTGCAGCGAAGCCAGATGGTGATGTAGTGCATCCCACTTGCGACTCCCATCTTGCTCCAGCCGCTGTCGTTCGATGTACTCCAGCCGTCCATTTCCTCGGCATCCTCGGTAGCAGCGGGCGCTGGAGCGGCAGGTGGCGTTAGCTTCGCCTGCGGAGGCGGTGAGGCCACGGGCGGCTGCGCCGCCACGACGCGCTGCTCCGGCGCCGTCCCCGGCGAGCGCAGCAGGGCCTGATCGGGGTCGTTGCTGCCTGGTGTCCGGGTCAGCACGCTGTCGCCCTCCGCATCCGCGATCGGCTTCGCCGGCGCTGCGCGCGCGCCCACCAGCGAGATGGCGTCGAGCTTCTTGATCCGTCCGGCCGCCCCGCAGACCTTGAAGCCGATCCTCAGTGCATGGTCGGCGCCGAGCAGGGCCTGATAGCCTTCGACGACTTTTGCCTGCGTCGCCGGGCTGGCGAAGTTGTAGAGCGCGGGGACATTGATGCCGATCTCGCCATGCGTGTTGTCGCGGAAGGTGATCCCGCGCACGACGCCGTTCTCGAACTCGCGCTCGGTGACGGTCCCTGTCGCGATCTCGGGGAAGCAGTCGGCAGTCGGCGACAGGTTCGTCATCGCGATGATGCGGCCATTGCCGTCGTGCTTGAACTGGGCCTGGGCCTGCGCCTCGGTGCCGGCGATTGCGATGGCCAGGATGGCCGCGAAGCCCGTCGCCCGCGCTGCATGAACCCGTCCCATCGCGATCCCGTCTCCGTTGCTGATGCAGTGAGCATATTGCAGCGCTTTGAGCCGTTTTCGCAAAGATTGTCGCAACTATAGTGAAGATTGAAAATTGACAGGCAGGTTAGAGCTTCAGCCCCTCGTCCCAATAGGGCGTCGCGCCGTAGAGTTCAGCGAGATAATCGACGAAGGCGCGCACCTTCTGCTCCATATGCCGCCGGCTCGGATAAACGGCATGGACAGCCACGCGCTGGCCCACGGAGTAACGTGGCAGCACGCGCACCAGCCGGCCCGATTTCAGCTCCGGCCCGACATCCCAGGTCGAGCGCAGCGCGATGCCGACGCCCGCCAGCAGCGCCTCGCGCACGACCTCGCTGGAATTGGTCCGAAGCGGCCCGCCGACCCGGACCATGACTGGCCCGGACGGTCCGTCGAGCCGCCACTGGTCGGCATTGTGCGTGATCAGCGTGTGGCGGGCGAGTTCGTCGATATTCGCAGGCATCCCCGCCGCAGCCAGATAGTCCGGCGCGGCGCAGAGGACGCGGTGGTTGGGCGCCAGCCGCCGCGCGACGAAGCTGGAATCCTGCAGATCGGCGATGCGCACCGCCAGGTCGAAGCCCTCGCCGATGATATCGACGAAGTCGTCGCCCAGAATGAGCTCGACATTGACCAGCGGGTTGGCGTCGAGGAAGGGTTTGAGATGCGGCGCGATATGCATCCGGCCGAACGAGGTCGGCGCAGAGACGCGCAACGTGCCGCGCGCCTGCCCCGAGCCGCTCGCGACCCAGGCCTCGGCATCCTCGATCGAGGACAGGATCGAGACCACGCGCTCGTAGAAGCCCTGGCCCGCCTCGGTCAGAGAGAGCTGCCGCGTCGTACGCTGGAGCAGCCGGACGCCCAGCCGCTCCTCGAGCCGTCGGATGCGCTTGGAGATGACCGCCGGCGAAAGCTTCAGCTGCCGCCCGGCCGCCGACATGCTTTTGGCGGTGACGACATGGGCGAAGACGTCGAGATCGCCGAACCGGTCCATGCCCGCTCCATCTTTTCCGATCTGGAAATAATCACGGCGGGCGGCTGCGATTCAAGCGCTGGAAGCGCCCCTCGACGACTCCCGGTCTCGTTCAATCAATTGCGACGTCATTCCGGACAAGCGGTGCAGCCGCGCAGATCCGGAATCCATCATAAAGCGCAATACCTTACGATGGATTCCGGGTCTCCGCTTCGCTGCGCCCGGAATGACGCGGAGGGGGGAGCTAACAGTGGCTCACCATGATGGGATGCTCTGCCCAAAGCCATCCGGAGGCCCCCAAACGAAAAAGGCCCGGCTTGCGCCGGGCCTTCGTTCTCTTGCGAGCCAGGAGAAGCTTGGATCAGAAATCCATGCCGCCCATGCCGCCGCCGCCGCCCATCGGCATCGGGGAGTCCTTCTTGGGAAGCTCCGCGATCATCGCCTCGGTGGTGATCAGCAGGCCGGCGATCGAAGCCGCGTCCTGGATCGCCGTGCGCACGACCTTGGTCGGGTCGATGATGCCCATCTTCACGAGGTCGCCGTATTCGCCGGTCTGGGCGTTGTAGCCGAAGGCGTAGTCTTTCGACTCGAGCAGCTTGCCGACCACGACGGCGCCGTCATCACCGGCGTTGTCGACGATCTGCTTGGCAGGCGCCATGATCGCCTTGCGGACGATCTCGACGCCGGTCTTCTGGTCGTCGTTCTGGGTCTTGATCGACTTGACAGTCTGGAGCGCGCGCAGGAGAGCAACGCCGCCGCCCGGCAGGACACCTTCTTCCACGGCCGCGCGGGTCGCGTTCAGGGCGTCGTCGACGCGGTCCTTCTTCTCCTTGACCTCGACCTCGGTCGCGCCGCCGACGCGGATGACCGCGACGCCGCCAGCGAGCTTGGCCAGACGCTCCTGGAGCTTCTCACGATCGTAGTCCGAGGTGGTCTCCTCGATCTGCGCCTTGATCTGCGAAACGCGGCCTTCGATGTCCTTCTTCTTGCCGGCGCCGTCGATGATCGTGGTGTTCTCCTTCTCGATGCGCACCTTCTTGGCGCGTCCGAGCATGGCGAGCGTCACGGTCTCGAGCTTGATGCCGAGGTCTTCCGAGATCATCTGGCCGGCGGTCAGGATCGAGATGTCCTCGAGCATGGCCTTGCGGCGATCACCGAAGCCCGGAGCCTTGACGGCCGCGACCTTCAGGCCGCCACGGAGCTTGTTGACGACGAGCGTGGCCAGGGCCTCGCCCTCGACGTCCTCGGCGATGATGAGCAGCGGCTTGCCGGTCTGGACGACGGCTTCGAGGATCGGCAGCATCGTCTGGAGCGACGACAGCTTCTTCTCGAAGATGAGGATGTAGGGATCCTCGAGCTCGACGACCATCTTCTCGGAGTTGGTGATGAAGTAGGGCGAGAGATAGCCACGATCGAACTGCATGCCCTCGACGACGTCGAGTTCGGTCTCGGCGGTCTTGGCTTCCTCGACGGTGATGACACCCTCGTTGCCGACCTTCTGCATGGCGGTCGCGATCATCTTGCCGACCGTCTCGTCGCCATTGGCCGAGATCGTGCCGACCTGCGCGACTTCAGAGTTGGACGTGACCTTCTTGGAGTTCTTCTTCAGGTCCGAAACGATCGCCTCGACCGCAAGGTCGATGCCGCGCTTCAGGTCCATCGGGTTCATGCCGGCGGCAACCGACTTCAGGCCTTCGCGCATGATGGCGGCGGCGAGAACGGTCGCGGTCGTGGTGCCGTCGCCGGCGGCGTCGTTCTGCTTCGAGGCCACTTCGCGCACCATCTGGGCGCCCATGTTCTCGAACTTGTCGGCGAGCTCGATCTCCTTGGCGACGGTGACGCCGTCCTTGGTGATGCGCGGCGCGCCGAACGACTTGTCGATGACGACGTTGCGGCCCTTGGGACCGAGCGTGACCTTGACGGCGTTGTTGAGAATTTCCACGCCGCGCAGCATCCGGTCGCGCGCATCGGTGGAGAACTTGACGTCTTTGGCTGCCATGAGAGCAACTCCTTATGAGATGTCGGGAAAAGGGGTCTCAGGCGTTCAGCCGATGACGCCCATGATGTCGGATTCCTTCATGATCAGGAGATCCTGGCCATCGATCTTGACCTCGGTCCCCGACCACTTGCCGAACAGGACGCGGTCGCCCGACTTGACGTCGAGCTTGATCAGCTTGCCATCTTCATCGCGGTTGCCGGGTCCAACGGACACGACCTCGCCCTCCTGGGGCTTTTCCTTGGCGGTGTCGGGGATGATGATGCCACCCTTGGTCTTCTCTTCGCCATCAAGGCGACGGACCACAACGCGGTCATGCAACGGACGGAACTTCATGGTTCTGTCTTCCTCTTGAAGTCTTATTTCGGTGCGGCGTCGTTCAGACGACCCGCGACGGGCATCTGCTAGCAGTCTCGGATCGTGAGTGCCAGCCGATGGCGCGGAGATAGGCGCGTCCCCTGCGCGAGTCAAGAAATCTTCGAGACAAAGTATCGCGGCAGGTGCGGGCGCACGGCTGCTGCGCCGTTTGCAGGAACACGCTAGCGTCTGAGTATGACAGCTTCAGGATCGGACCCGCGGCTCGACGATATCGGGCGCTCCTGCGTCGCGCTGCATGTGCGCATGACCGCGCGCGCCGTGACGCGCGCCTATGATGAGGCAATGCGCCCGAGCGGCCTCAAGATCACCCAGTTCGTTCTGCTCTCGGCGCTCAGCACCGGGGTCTGGCGCTCGGTCACGGAACTCGCCGAACGTTTTGCCCTGGAGCGCACCTCGTTGAGCCGCAACCTCCAGCTTCTGGCGGCCGAGCAGTTGATCGAACCCGTCGATTGCAAGGGGCGTGCCTCTATCTACGCCGTTACCGACAAGGGCAAGGCCGCGATCGAGGCCGCGATCCCCTATTGGCGCGCCGCGCAGGACAGGATCGAGGGCGGGCTCGGCATCGAGCGCTGGAGTGAGACCCGCGACGGGCTGAAGGCGTTACGTCGCGTTGCCCGTGGCGGTTGAACCACGCTTGACCGGGGCTTCGGCTTCCGAATAACGTGCATCTACACGTTAGTGGAATGGACGCCGTTATGAAGCGCAATGTCGGAGTGGTGGCACGCGAGGTTCTGCTGGCGGAGGATGGCGTTTCCTTCCTGCGCGGCATGATGGAAGGGCGCCATCCCGGCGCGCCTTTCGCGGCCGAAATGGGCTTCGATCTGGCCGAGGTAGAGCAGGGCCGCGTCGTCTTCGTCGGCACACCCTCGGAGCGGTTCTTCAATCCGCTTGGTACCATCCATGGCGGCTGGACCGCGACGATCCTCGATTCCGCCATGGCTTGCGCGGCGCATTCGACGCTGAAGGCCGGCGAGGGCTACACCACGCTCGAGATGAAGCTGAACTATGTGCGGCCGGTCATGCCCGGAAGCGGCCTCGTCCGTTGCGAGGGCAAGCTGATCCATCGCGGCGGCACGGTAGTGACGACGGAGGGTCGGCTGGTCGATGCGCGGGGCAGGCTGCTGGCGCACGGCACCGAGACCTGCATGATCTTCCCGGCGCGACCTAGCGCCGGCTGACCGCGATCGCTCCCGCCACGATCAGCAACGCACCGGCATAGGTCGTGAACAGCGGCACCTCGCCGAACATCGCGTAGCCGAGCAGGCTCGCCCAGATCAGTGCGGTGTACTCGATCGGCGCGATCCGCGAGGCGGCGGCACGCGCGAAGGCCGAGGTCAGCATCAGGTGGCCTGCCACGCCGAGCGCGCCAGCCCCCAGATAGGCTCCGAGATCCCTGGCCGTCATCGGTACGAAGACGAAGGCCGCCGGGATCGCGAGAAGCAACGCCGGCCCGAGATTCTGGAACGCAACGATAACGGCCGGGTGCTCTTTCATCGCGATCCGCCTGAGCAGGATCAGGTTGAAGGCGTACGCGACGGCCGAGAACAGCGCGGCCGCGACGCCGAGCCCGGCCCCGCTGACATGGCCCTGCAGCCGCGGCCAGACCATCACCAGCATCCCGGCCACGCCGAAGCCGAGCGCCTGGAAAATGCGCGAATCGAGCTTTTCCTTCAGCAGCAGCGCGCCGAGCAGCGCCACGAATACTGGCGCCAGGAAGGCCAGCGTCAGAGCCTCGGCCAGCGGCAGCACCGAGAGCGAATAGAAGAAGCTGCCGGCCGTGATCACCACTACGGGCACGCGTATCGTATTGCCGATCAGGCTGTTGCGCGTCGGCAGGGCAGGGCGGACCAGGGCCAGCACCGCCAGCGCGCAGACGCCGCCCATGGCAAAGCGCATGAACAGCGCCAGAAGAAAGGGATGCTGCCGCATCTGCCCCTTGATCACCGCGTCCATCGCAGTGAGCAGAGCGATTCCAAGCGCGGCCCGCAACGCCGTCCCGATGGTCATGGCGTCCCACCGGTCAGCGACAGTCGGTAATGGAACTCCCATGTCGCTGAGACATCGGCAAGGTAGCGCGTGCAAGGCCAGCGCACGAAGCCGAGCTTCTCGTAAAAGCGGTGTGCGCGCGCAAAGCGCGTGTCGGACCACAGCATCATCTCGGCATGGCCGCTGCCTTCGGCAAAGCCCCGCGCCTGCGCAAACAGCGCCTGTGCCAATCCCGCGCCGCGAAAGGCCGGATCGGCATAGACCTTGGTGATCTCGACCGCGTCCTGTCCCGGCACCGGCGCGACACCGAGCGAACCCGCGATGCCGCCTCCGGGCGCCTCCGCGACCCAGAGCCTGCCGCCCTTCGCGGCGAAATGGCTCGCGGGACGGCGCAGTTCGGGAAACTCTGACCAGTCGAACAGGCAGTTCGGATATTCCGCGAAGCTTGCGGCGATCAGAGCTGCCAGCGGCTCGGAATCGGTATCGTGGGCATCGCGGATTGGCGGCAGGGCGGCGGTCATGCCGCCTGCCTTAGCGAGCCGGCACGGCGCGCGACAGTGGCTGCGCAGACCGGTTACATTCGACCCGCGCATGTCGGCCGGCTTGATCCTCGGGACAGCGGCCCGCGTTTTCACCTATGCCATGATACGCTATACTGCCGGGATGAAGCGCGATATCGCCCTGCAGGAGTTGAACCACCGAGCCGACGCCCTCAGGGCGATGGGTGCGACGGCGCTGTTCCTGTTCGGTTCGACGGTCCGCGACGAAGCGTCTGAGACGAGCGATATCGACCTGTTCATCGACTATGACCAGGACTCACGCTGCTCGCTTCTCGATCTGGTCGGCATCAAGCTTTACCTTGAAGACGAGTTGCAGCGTCCGGTCGATGTGATCACACGCGACAGCCTGCATCCGCTGCTGAGCGAGCGAGTTCAGCAATCGGCGCTTCGCGTGTTCTGATGAGGCGCAATCCGCGGGACGTCGTCTAGCCGACCGGTCGCGCTTCCCCTTGGAAAACCCCACCCGGACGGCTAGGCCATGCTGAAGGCGGGCCTCCCGGCGCTTGCCTGAGTCGAAAGAGAAACGCCGCATGGACGCCGTGACGCAGACGACATGACCGTCCTTGTCCCCTTCGTCGTCAATGCCGGGCTCAATTTCGTCCTCGGGCTGCTCATCGCCTATTTCCTCGGCCCGGCCGAGTTCGGCCGCTACGCCATCGGCGCGGCGATCATCGTCCTGGTCAACACCGCCCTGCTGGACTGGTTGCGCCTGTCAGCCGTGCGCTTCTATTCGCTGACCACCCGGGAAACCCAGCCCGAGATCCGCGCCACGCTCGACGTGCTGGTGGCGGGCATCAGCATCGCGCTGGCTGGCCTGCTCGTCATCGCAGTCGTCGTCGGGGTCGATTTCAGGCTGCCGGCGATGCTGCTCTCGGCCTCGGTGCTGGCCGGCATCGGCGCCGGGCTGTTCGACTATCACGGCGCCATCGCCCGCGCCCGCTATCTCGACGCAGCCTACGCCAGGATGGTCGTCGTCAAGAATCTGATGGCGCTGATCCTGATGGTCGGCGGCGCTTGGCTGACCCGCGACCCGACGGTCGTTCTGCTCGGCGGACTGCTCAGCGTCGCGGTCGCGCTGCTGGCCGTGCGCCGCGCCCTTGCCGATGCCCCGCTGTCGCTCTCTGGGGCGCGCAAGGATCTCGCCTGGAGCTTTCTGGTCTATGCCCTGCCGCTCGTCGCCGGAAACGCGCTCTATTCGCTGATGCCCCTGCTGAACCGTTCGCTGCTGGCCAACACTTATGGCTTTGCCGAGGCCGGCTATTTCTCGCTCGCCTCCGACATGGGTCTGCGCCTGTTCGGAGCGCTCGGCGCGACGCTGGAGATCGTGCTGCTGCGCGAGGTCATCAGGCTCGACGAGGCGCGCGGACGGCTCGCGGCCCACAGGCAGATCGCCCGCAATATGGTCGTGGTCCTGTTGGTGGCGCTGCCGACCGCGGTCGGGCTGTTTCTGGTGCTGCCGGCCTTCGAGCGGCTGATCGTGCCGCCGAGTTTTCAGGGTCACTTCTCGGGCTATATGGCCATCTTGATCCCCGGCTTTGCTGCGATCACCATTTTTCAGGCAGCGCTCTACCCGGTTTTCCTGCTCGGCAAGCGCACCGGCATCGCGACGCTCGCCGCCGGGCTCGGCCTCGCCCTAAACCTCGCAATGGCTTTCGGCCCCGCGCTCATGCAAGGGCCCTTGCTGCTGGCGGTCGCACAGTCGGCCGGCTTCACGGTCGCGCTCGTCGTCACAGCCGTAGGCGCGCTGCGGGTGCTGCCGGTCTGGCCGTCCTGGCGTAACTGCGCCTGCGTGCTGCTGGCCGTCGCACTGATGGCGCTGGCGATCTGGCCGCTATCGGGCCGCTTCAGTGCCCCGATCGAACTCGCCCTGCAGGTCGGCATCGGCGCGATCGTCTACGGCGCCGTGCTGCTGGCCTGCAACGTGATGCATGGCCGGACCCGCCTGCTGCTCTGGCGCGCGATGCGCCGCGGCCGCAAGGCGACAACCGGAGGAAACGCGCCATGATGCTTGGCAAGGCAACCGCAGTGCTGATCGCATCGGCATTCGCTCTTCATGCGATCCCGGCGCAGGCGCAGACTGCCGACCAGCTTGTCGGCCGCTGGGGGCTGGCGTCCTATTTCCGCGATGCCGCCGCTCCGCAGGTGGCGGCGGCTGCCGCGAGCCAGTGCGGCGCGCCCTACATCATCGGCAAGGGGCCGTCCGGGGGCGTGATGCTGCATCGTCCTGACGAGAGCAGAACGAGCGAGCACGTCGTCAAATCCTCGCTGTTGGGCAAGAGCTATATCGGTCCGGCCGGAGAGGCAGGCGGCGCGAAGGACCGCGAGATCGTCTCCTATGACGGCACCCGGCTGGTTTTGCGCTGGGTCGATGCGAGCGTCGCCGGTCGCTACGGCACGATGGTCTTCGTCCGCTGCAAGCGCTGACACGCGCCGCAACACTCCGTTCACCCTGTCTTTGAGCGCTTCGCTAAGGTTAATTCGTCGAATTCGCGCGATTAAGCCCCCAAACGGCGCCTCAGAGTCAACGATTTACCATTCGTTGCCGGCCCGCTGAGCAGTCTCCGCTCGATCCAAATGTCGAGAGAGTTGCGTCATGCGTCCCGTCCTCTTGCTGTCCTTTACCCTTGCTGTTGCCGGCATCGCGCCGCAGGCTCCGGCCTTCGCACAGACCTATGGCGGCGGCTTCATCGAACTGCTGATGACCGGCCGTGATCCGACGCCGGTCGGCCGTGGTGCCGCTGGCTACAACCGTCCCGGCGGCTATTCTGCTTATGGGCAGAGCCGGCAGCCGGCGCCGGGCTACGGAGCCGATCCCTTCGAGCAGGCCCAGCGCGTGCCCGGCCGTCGCATGGCGGCGCTGGGCGAGCCGGTCGAGATGGAACGCCCGATCGAGCGCATCATCGATCCGCGTTTCCGCAAGCAGGAGGTCGCTTATGACGGGCGGCACGCTCCGGGCACGATCGTGATCGACACTAACCAGAAATTCCTCTTCCTGATCCAGTCGGGCGGACGGGCGCTGCGCTACGGCATCGGCGTCGGCCGGCCGGGCTTCGAATGGGCCGGCCTGAAATCGGTGACGCGCAAGGCCGAATGGCCGAGCTGGACGCCGCCATCCGAGATGCTGAAGCGCCGTCCCGATCTGCCGCGCTTCATGCCCGGCGGCCCGGAGAACCCGATGGGCGCCCGCGCCATGTATCTCGGCTCCTCGCTCTACCGCATCCATGGCACCAACGAGCCGCACACGATCGGGCAGGCGGTCTCCTCGGGCTGCATCCGCATGACCAATGATGACGTCACCGACCTTTACGAGCGCGTCCGCGTCGGCGCCAAGGTGCAGGTGATCTAAGTCCGGCCCGTTCGCACGAGGCGCAGAAAAGCCCGCCCGGTTCGCACCGGGCGGGCTTTCATTTCCGACGTTGGCGACCGTACGGACCTTGATCAGGCCCAGCTGTCGTCGTCGTCCATCCCGCTGGAACCGTCGTCGTAACCTTCGTCAGCCGGCGCCTGATTGGCCGCCTGCTGATAGTTCCCCGAATCCGACGAGCCATCGTTGTAGTTGCTGTTGTCGCTGGCCGTCTGCGAGCCGGCGCTGTCGCTTTTTGCAGTGGAATCGGCGCTGGCGGTCTCCGCCGCCTTCGCCTCGCCGGCCTTGTGGCCGCTAAAGGCGTTGGTCAGCACATTCCCCAGCATCATGCCGCCGGCGACGCCGGCTGCGGTTGTCAGGGCGCTTGCCATGAAACCGCCGCCGCGTCCCGGCTGCTGGGCGCCCTGGTTCGCCCAAGGACCGGGCTGCTGCATCCCGGGCTGCCCGGGGGCGGGCTGCATCTGGGTCGGCTGTGCCTGCGTGTTCCAGGCACTGGACGGCGCGCCGTCGGCACGCTGGGGAAAGGCAGGCACCGAGCGCGGCCGCCCCGGCTGCGGTTGCGCGCCCCCGAAGATGCCAGACAGGAAACCGCCAGCCTGCGCCGGCGCCTCGGCGGGCCGGTTCTGCAGATCGCGAACTTGCGCCTGCAGATCCTCGACTTGCGCCTGCAGGTTGGTCAGCGCCTGCTCCTGGACGTAGACCGACTGCGCCATGGCATAGGGCGCATAGGGCTGTTCGCGCAGGCGGTCGGCGATGAAGCGTTCAGCCTCGGGGTCGCGGGGCTGGTTGGCCGCCTGTTTCAGGCGGTCGAAAATCCCGGCGATCACGTCGCGTTCTTGCGGCGTCATCGTCATCTCCTCTCATTGTGGGTCACGCGGCTGCGCGACCGATCAAGAGGTGGGGTACGGCCATGACGGTATCAAGGCAGCCGATCAGGCGTTGCCGACATTGCTGTAATGGAACCCCCGCCGCCGCATGTCTTCCGAGCGGTAGATGTTGCGCAGATCGACCACCACGGGCTCGCGCAGGCTCGCCTTGACCCGGTCGAGGTCGAGCGCGCGAAAAGCGTCCCATTCGGTAACGATCACCAGCGCGTCGGCGCCATCGATGCAGGAATAGGCGTCGGTCGCGAACTGGATGCCCGGCAGCAGCGGCTTGGCCGCCGCCATGCTCTCGGGATCGTAGGCGACGATCTCGGCACCGGCATCGAGCAGGGCGGTGACGATTGCCAGCGAGGGCGCCTCGCGCATGTCGTCGGTGTTGGGCTTGAACGCCAGCCCGAGCAGCGCGATCCGCTTGCCGCGCACCGAGCCGCCGCACGCCGTCACGACCTTGCGTGCCATGGCGCGCTTGCGCTGGTCGTTGACGGCGACGACCGTCTCGACGATGCGCAGCGGCGTCCCCATGTCCTGCGCCGTCTTCATCAGCGCCAGCGTGTCCTTGGGAAAGCAGGAGCCGCCATAGCCCGGGCCGGCATGGAGGAATTTCGAGCCGATGCGGTTGTCGAGCCCGATCCCGCGCGCGACCTCCTGCACATTGGCGCCGACCGCCTCGGAGAGATCGGCCAACTCGTTGATGAAAGTTATCTTGGTCGCCAGGAACGCGTTGGCGGCGTATTTGATCAGCTCCGAGGTCCGGCGCTGGGTGAACAGCAGCGGCGCGGCGTTGAGATAGAGCGGCCGGTAGAGGTCCTCCATGACGCCGCGGGCGCGGCCGTCATCCGTTCCGATGACGATGCGGTCGGGCCGCTTGAAATCGGCGATGGCGGCGCCTTCACGCAGAAATTCAGGGTTGGACACCACGGCGAAATCGCCCTCGGGTCGGGCCTCGCGCATGATCCGCTCGACCTCGTCGCCGGTACCGACCGGCACCGTCGATTTGGTGATGACGACGGTGAAGCCGTCGAGCTCGGCAACGACATCGCGCGCCGCCTGATAGACATAGCTCAGGTCGGCATGGCCGTCGCCGCGACGTGCCGGCGTGCCGACCGCGATGAAGACCGCGTCGGCCTCGCGCACCGGCCGCGCCAGTTCGGTGGTAAAACTGAGCCGTCCCTCACGCACGTTCTTTGCGACGAGCGCATCGAGCCCCGGCTCGAAGATCGGCATCTCGCCGCGCTTCAGCGCCGCGATCTTGGCTTCGTCGGTATCGACGCAGGTCACGACATGGCCGAAATCGGCAAAGCATGCCCCCGATACCAGGCCGACATAGCCCGAACCGATCATCGTCACGCGCATCGCCGCATTCCTTCTCGTCGCCCCGACCGGGCGAACCCCGTCGCGGCACCCCCTGCTTTCGACAGGCTGCCCCGCCTACAACAGGACGACGCGGCGATACAACGTCGCGTCGCCCGTCGCGTGGTGGAAGATCGCGATGTCGCTGCGATGACGAGGAAGAAAGCCCCCGGCGCGTTTGCGCGAATGCCGGAGGCCTTGGGCCCCGTCAGATGTCGTCGGGCGGCAGGAATTCGTCGAGGCCGCTGCTGGACTCGGGAGAGAGCAGTTGTCCGCGGTTCAGCACCACCACGGTGGTGCCCGTCGGGACGCGGCTGTGCAGGTCGATGATGTCCTGGTTGAACATCCGGATGCAGCCGCTCGAGACTGACTGGCCGATCGACCAGGGCTCGGAGGTGCCGTGGATGCGGTAGAGCGTGTCGCGATCGCCCTGGTACAAGTAGAGCGCACGCGCTCCGAGCGGGTTCTCGAGCCCGGCATCCATGCCGCCGGCCCAACGGCCGTTCTTTTCAGGATCGCGCGCTACCATCGCCGCAGTCGGCGTCCAGCGCGGCCAGGCGGCCTTGCGGGCGACCGTGGCGCGGCCGCGCCACGACATGCCCTGCTTGCCAACGCCGATGCCGTAGCGGATGGCGCGGCCATTGGGGCGGACCAGATAGAGGAAGCGGTTGTCGGTATCGACGACGATCGTCCCGGGCTGCTCGCGGGTCGGATAGGCAACCTCGCGGCGGAGGAACTGCGGGTCCACCTCGGACAGATCCGTGGCGGGCAGCGGATAGGTCTCGTCGGGCTGCTCGCCATACATCGCCAGATACTGGGCGCTGACGCCGATCGGCCGCGCCGACTCGAAGGGTTCCGGCTGGTTGTTCAGGCAGGCGGCCAGAAACAGCGGCATCAGCATGGCGGCGAAGCGCGCGGCCAGACGGCGGGCCTTCAGCTTGGGGGCATTCGGGGTCGGCAAGGCGGGCATCAGTTGGGTCTCGTTCCAGGTGTTTGTCTTGCGGGGCAGAAACAGGCAGGCGACCGCGTGGTTCCATCGCAATCGTTTCTAGCGAAACGTTGAGTGACCTCACATGGCGTTGAGGTGGATTCGATGCGGCAGAATTGCGGCGAACGCAGAGCGTGGCTTCATGGCAACAGTATGCCTGCTTGCGCTGCATGACGAGATGCGTAGGCAGGTGACAGGAAGGGATCGCGTCGTGCCCGAAACAAGTGCGATCTGGCGCGAAATGTCATGTTTAAGGCTTTCTTCAAGGCTTCGTCACAATGTGACGGGCCGTCCCTCCAGCTTCCGGAGTCAATGCGTCAGGATTGACGACCTGCGAATGCGGCGAGGCGGCGAATGAACTGGACGGGGCGCTCCGCATGAAATCCATCAGGTTCAAGATCATCGCCATGCTTGCGATGATTTCCACAGGCGCGATCCTCTCCGCTGGTCTCAGCCTCTATGCGCTGTCGCGATCCGCCGATCTCAACGGCCGCTCCAGCACTCAGGGCGACATCGCGTTGCTGACGGAACGGATCAACGCCGTCGTTCTCGGCGTCGTGATGGATTCACGCGGCATCTACATGTCGAAGACGCTGCAAGAGGCCGATCCCTACGCCAAGGGCATCGAGGCGCGCTTTCCCCAACTCAGGACACTGACCGCCGATCTCGCCCGGCTTGTGCCTGCAGGCGAGCGCGATCGCGTCGGCCAGGTCGAGAAGGCCGTCGCCGACTTCATTACCTTCCGCACCGAAACGGTCCGTCTCGGCCGCGCGGTTTCGCCTGAAGCGGCCAACGCCCAGGGCAACAACGATCTCAATCGCGCCAACCGCAAAGCCCTGAACGACCTTCTCGTGGCTTTCGGCAAGCGCAACGAGAATGTCGGGAACGCGCTCGGCGACGAGGCGGCGGCCTTTACCGCGCAGGTGCAGTGGATCTTGCCGGTCGTCCTGCTCTCGACGTTGCTGGCCTCGCTCGCCGCCGCTCTGCTCTTCGCCCGGCGCTCGATCACGCGCCCACTGGTCGATCTCGGAACCGTGATGGAGAAGTTGACCGCCGGCGAAACGCAGATGTCCGTGCCCCATACCTCGCGCAAGGACGAGATCGGCGCGATGGCCCGCGCCGTTGCGGTTCTGCGCAAGAGCACCGAGGAGGTCGCCATCCTGCAGGATCAGGAGCGCACGGCTTCGGCGGCGCGTCTGGCGCGGGCGCAGTCGATGGAGGCGGTGGTTTCCGATGTCGGCGAGGTGGTTGCGGCGGCGGCTGCGGGCGATTTCTCGGCGCGGCTGCAGATCGACCATGCCGACGAGCAGATGCAGAAGCTGGTCTCCGGCATCAACGAGATCAACGCAGTCGTCGACAGTGCGACGAGCGAGTTCGCATTGGCCCTGCAGGCTGTGGCCGGCGGCGATCTGACGAGCCGGATCGAGACCGGCTACCTCGGCAAGTTCGCCGAGCTGAAGGGTGCGATCAACGAGACGGTGGATCGTCTGTCGACGACGGTGCGCACGATCCAGACGACCTCCTCGGATGTCGGTCTGGCAGCGCGCGAGATCAACATGGGCGCCGACGACCTGTCGAAGCGCACCGAGGAGCAGGCCTCGAGCCTGGAGGAGACCGCCGCCACGACCGAGGAGCTCGCGGCCTCGGTGAAGGCCTCGGCGCAAGGCGCGCGCCAGGCGGCGACGATCGCCGACGAGGCGATGCAGGCGGCCCAAAGCGGCGGCGCGATCGCGACCGAGGCCGTGGCGGCGATGGCGCGCATCGAGACGGCCTCGCAGAAGATCTCCGACATCATCCGGGTGATCGACGACATCGCCTTCCAGACCAATCTGCTCGCCCTGAACGCGGCGGTGGAAGCCGCGCGCGCCGGCGACGCCGGCAAGGGCTTTGCGGTCGTCGCCTCCGAGGTGCGCACGCTGGCGCAGCGCTCGTCCTCGGCCGCCAAGGACATCTCCGGACTGATCTCGTCCTCGAACGAGGAGGTCACCGGCGGCGTCAAGCTGGTGCGCCAGGCCGGGGAGCAACTGGCCCGCATCCTCGAGGCCTCGCGCAAGGTCGCCTCGACCATCGCCGAGATCTCGACGGCCTCGGCCGAACAGGCCAACGGCATCGACGAGATGAGCCAGGCGGTCGCCCATCTCGACGAGATGACCCAGCAGAATGCGGCGCTCGCCGAACAGAGCGCGGCCTCGGCGGGCTCGCTCACCGGCAAGATCGGCCAGCTCAACGACCTCGTCGCGGCGTTCAGGACCGGCCAGGACGCGCCCGGCCGCAGCACCACCCCGGCCGGCGAGCCCGAGCGCCTGCGCAAGCTCGCAGAGGCCGCGTTCGGGCAGGCTCGCCAGCAGGCGGAGGTCCGGCGCGTTCCGGTCAAAAAGGTCGCCAACGCCCGCGCCAGCGATGCGGGCTGGGAAGAATTCTGAGGCGATATCGAGAGCCGAAACGCTCCGCCCTGGCATTCAGGTCGCGCGGCCGGCGTCCATCATGATCGCGGCGATATGGTCGTAAAGCGCTGCCCAGGCGTGCGCGACCTCGGGAGTATGCGCCGGGCCAAGCGATGTCTTCATCGTCCAGAGCAGGGCTTCGCGGATCTTCGCATAATGCTCGTCGTGGACGCCGTAGCTCTTGTGGTTGCGTCCGAGTCGCTTCAACAGCGTCGTCAGGCCGTCACGGTCGTTCAGGGTGGCGATCGCGACCGTCAGCATTTCCATCAGCTTGACGCCTTGGGTCGACATGTCGCCCTTGAACAACGACAGTGTCTCCGCCGCGATCTCGAACAGCCGACCATAGAACAGCGTCGCCGTTTCGGCCTTGCGGCGGTGAAGATGGGCGAAGCTTTCGCGCACCAGCGCGATGTCGTCAGCTCGCATCCGGTCCCCCGTTGCCGCCTTAAAGCCGATGTCCCACATGCGGCGGGAGCAATTGCGTCCAAGGTTGGCGAGGGCGACGATACCACGACCGCCGGCGTTCTGCGAAACCGGCTCAGATTGTGCCGTCGCTTTCCGGGCGGACCACCAGAAGTCCGAACCGCTCGCGCTGCCACCACCGCCACAGCATCAGCATCGCCACGATGCCGAGCCCCGTTGCCAGGCCGATCCAGATGCCGACGCCTGCCAGCGGCGTCCAGAAACCCAGTGCGGCCGAGAGCGGCAGCCCGATCCCCCAATAGCCGAGCCCGGCGATCAGCATCGGCACGCGCGTATCGCCTAGACCTCGCAGGATGCTGGACCCGACCACCTGCACGCCGTCGGCGATCTGGAAGATGGCTGCGTAGAACAGGAAGACGGCGGCGAGTTCCGCCGCCGCCGCTGCGCCCGGCCGTCCGGCATCGAGGAACGGCCCGACCAGCAGTTGCGGCACCAGAAGCATCAGCAGGGCAGTCGCCGCCATGAACGCCGTGGCGAGCCCCATCGCGGTCGCGCCGGCCCTCGTTATGCCCTCTGTGTCGCCCGCGCCGAACGCCCGCCCGACGCGCACGGTTCCGGCCTGGCCGATCCCCAGCGGCACCATGAAGGTCAGCGATGCGATCTGGATCGCGATGGCGTGTGCCGCCAGCGAGGTCTGCCCGAGCAGGCCCATCAGAAAGGCGGCGCCGTTGAAGATCAACACCTCGAAGGCAACCGTGATCCCGATCGGCAGGCCAAGCCGCCAGAAAGCCCGGAAACGCGGCCAGTCCGCGACCCAAAAGCGTCCGAACAGGCGGTAACGCCGAAAACGCCGATCAAACGCGACCGCACCCGCCACGCCCAGGAACATCAGCGTCGATGACAACGTGGTCGCGAGGCCCGAGCCCGGCAGGCCGAGCTCCGGAAAGCCGAGCCGGCCGAACATCAGGCACCAGTTCGCGAAGGCGTTGAAGCCGACGGCGACGATCGCGACGACGAAGGCGGCGAACGGCCGCTGCAGCGCGGCGACGAAGCCGCGCAGCACGAGGTACCCGAAGAACGGCAGCAGACTCCACTGCAGCGTCCGCAGATAGGAGGCGGCCGCCTGCGAGAGAGCCGGATCCTGGCCTAGCGCCGGCAGGATGACGTCGGCCTGCCACAAGAAGAGCCACATCGGGCCGACCAGCGTGACAGCCGCCCAAAACCCCTGGCGCACCGTGCGGCGCACCTCGCGCACGGCATGGCGGTTGGCGCCAAGTTCGATCGAGATCATCGGCGAGACCGCGCTCATCACGCCGATGCCGAAGATCAGCATGGCCATGTAGAGATTGGCGCCGAGAGCGCCGGCCGCCAGCGCCTGCGGGCCGAGCTGGCCCATCATCAGCACGTCGGTCGTGGTCATCGCCGTCTGGGCAAGATTGGTCAGCACCATCGGCCAGCTCAGCGCCAGCATGGCTTTGGCTTCGCTGAACCAGGGGTTCACCGGGCGGATCGACTGGGCAAGCTCCGACATGGCCGTCGCTTCTAGCTGTCCTTCGCTCCGGGCGACAGCCATCGACGGACAGGCGCGATCCGCGCGCCATGCGCAGGCGTCCATTGCAAACGTACTGGCTCCGCCGTTGCGGGCAGGCCATCATCCGCGTCATGTGGGCGGCACAATCGCCGATCTGCCCTGCCGAGCGCCGACTGGCGCGACGCCTGCGCCCAGTCGAAGGAGACCGATTATGACTGCCATCGCATCCCTCTCCGCAGCCGAACTCGGCCCGCTCTTCGTCTCCCGCGCTCTCTCCCCCGTCGAGGTGGCCAGGGACGCGCTCGACCGCATCGAGCGCTTCGAGCCTGAGATCAACGCCTTCGTGGTGCGGGATGCGAAGGTGACGCTGGCGATGGCGCAAGCGGCCGAAGCCCGCCACCTGAAAGGCGCGGCGCTCGGGCCGCTCGACGGCGTACCGGTCACCATCAAGGACAACATCGGCATCGCCGGCTGGCCGATGCGGCGCGGCTCTGCGGTCGGCTCGGACGCTCCCTGGCCCGATGACGCCCCGGCCGCGGCCCGCCTGCGCGAGGCCGGCTGCGTCTTCCTCGGCAAGACGACGATGCCGGAATATGGCTGGAAAGGCGTCGGCGATTCGCCGCTCTCCGGCATCACGCGCAATCCCTGGGACACGGCGACCGGCCCCGGCGGCTCCTCGGCGGGTGCTGCCTCCTGTGCCGCGCTCAATCTCGGCTGCATCCATATCGGCACAGACGGGGCCGGCTCGGTGCGCATTCCCGCCGCCTTCACC